>CAUZEQ010000265.1:0-6914 GCA_963578885.1 Planctomycetota bacterium | reverse complement strand
CGAGTTGGACCTGCGTCAAATCGGTGGCTCGACCGGTCAGCAGATTGTCTGGGTCGAAATACGCATTACCGCCGACAACTAGTCGTTCTGCGACAGGCTAAGCAGTAAGCAACAGCGAGACGGACTCGCGAGGCGACTCCGGGGGCAATAAGAAACCTCTGCAAACCGTAGGGTTTGAGAGCGATTGCGACCCCGTGAGCGGCGATGAGATCAAAATGCGAGAGGGGGGACTCGAACCCCCAATCCCAATCGGGAACCAGATCCTAAATCTGGCGCGTCTGCCAATTCCGCCACTCTCGCTCTGACCGTCGATTCTAATCGTCTCGGCTCAACCGCTCAAACCGCTGAGTCCTCATCTCCAGGCCCACACCCGCATCCGGCTTCTTCGCAGCGGACCCGCGGTTGACACCGCCGGAATCGACTCGCAGAATTGCCTCCCCTCCGCAACATGGTTCGTCTCCACTCGGCACGACCCCCTTTTCTCCTTTCATCCCGCAGGGATCCCCATGGCTTCCGGCGACGACGCAGCACGTGTCGTGATCACCGGCGTCGGGGTGGTGTCACCGATCGGGATCGGTCACGAGTCTTTTTGGGAAAGCCTCGCAGCAGGTCGTGGTGGAATCACCAAACTGTCGCCCCCCTTTCCCGCCGCCCTGCCCTCGCGGCTGGCCGCCGAGATCACCGACTTCGATCCTCTCGATTACCTCCCCTCTCGCAAGCTGCTGAAGGTGATGTCGCGAGACATCCAACTGGGCGTGGCGGCCAGCCGGTTGGCCATCGACGACGCGGGGCTGACTCGCGGCGAACTGGATCCCGAGCGTGTGGGAGTGTCGTTTGGGGCCGGTCGGATTTCGAGCCTGCCCGAAGACCTCGCCGCAGCAACCGGGTTCGTCGATCCCCAGGCCGAAACCTCGGCCGACGACGCGATCGACTGGACTCGCTGGGGCGAGGACAGCATGGGCCGGATCGCGCCGATGTGGCTGCTTCGGCGGCTTCCCAACATGTCCGCCTGCCATGTCTCGATCGGACTCGACGCTCGCGGACCCAACAACACGATCACCTCCCGAGACACCTCCGCACTGCTCGCCCTCGCCGAAGGGGTCCGCGTGATCGAGCGGGGAGCGGCCGACTGCATGGTGGTCGGAGCGAGCGGTTCGCTGCTGCAACCGATCGACCTGGTCAAGTTGAACCTCAGCCGCACGCTCTCACAAAACGTCGACGACCCCGCCCATGCGTGCCGACCCTTCGACGCACAGCGTGACGGCACGGTGCTCGGCGAGGGTGCCGCGGCGCTGGTGATCGAGAGGCTGGAGACTGCCCGAGAACGGGGAGCGACGGTCCATGGTGAGGTGATCGGGTGTGGAGCGGGATGCGACGGGCGTGTGGCCGGAGAGGGCCTGGTCAACGCGATTGCTGCGGCATTGGGGGACGCGGGGATCGAGCCGGGTGAGTTGGGGCACGTGAACGCCGGTGCCACCGGCTCGCCCGAGGAGGACTCGATCGAGGCTCGGGCGATCGAGCGTGCGCTGGGAGACTCGGTGACGAGTGTGCCGGTGACGGCTCTGGCCGGCTACCTGGGCCATTCCGACGCCGGGGGCGGAGCGGTGGAACTGGCCGCTTGCCTGCTGTCGGCAGGTCACCGCCTGGTTCCCTTCACCCGTGGCTTCCGGTCGCCCGAAGACGGCTGCCGACTCGAAATTGTTGCCAATGACCCGGTAGAGGTCTCCAGCCCCCTGGGACTCTCGTGCAACCGGACCGAGTTTGGCCAGAGTGCGGCGGTGGTGGTCCGGGCCGAATCGCCAATTCTTTCGTAGGGCAATTCGTTAGAATTGAGACGTGTCGTGATGAGCGACGTTGTCGTGAATCCCCCCAAACCCAGTCACCGTCCGGGACGAGCGTGATGTCGGAATCGGGGCCTGCAGCCGATCGTCCCGGCCCAACCCGCGGGACGCCTCGCCGCCGCCGTCGTCGGTCGCTGATCCGCGTGGCCGGCCCGATCAATCCGTCGACAAGCACCCAACGTCTCCGCCGAGGTCTCAAGGGGGGCAGTTTCGGAGCGGTCGTCAGCGTGGCGACTCACGTGCTGATCCTGACGGTACTGAGTTGGTTTCTGCTGGACAGCGACGAGTTGTTCCCCGAAGAACCACTCGATCTCCGCTGGCTGACCGCTCGGGAAGTCGAACAGAAGCAGGCGGCGCGGGCCCCGGTGAAAATCGCATCGGTGCCCGACGGGGCACCCACCGCCGTGCCGCCGCCGGTCCCGGATCCGATGACTCCGATGCCGCTGCGTCCCAACCGCCCGGCGGTCAAGCCGATCGGTGTCTCGGGCCGGTTGGCGATGAGGACTCCGGAGTTGAAGCGGAAGCTGTTGCTGAAGATCGACGAGGGTGGCAAGAGCGACCTGGCGGTCCGCAGTGCCCTGGGCTGGTTTGCCCGGCAGCAGCAGCCGACCGGGAACTGGCGGTTGCACGAGGGTTACCCCGACGCCGGCCGGCGGACGGCTCGGACCGACACCGGTGCCACCTCCCTGGCTCTGCTCGCATACCTCGGTGCCGGTTTCAATCACACCGGCGGTGATCACCAGCAGACGGTGGCCCGCGGGCTCAACTGGCTGGCCGGTCAGCAGCGGCCCGATGGCAACCTGTTCGACATCGACGAGTTCGGTCGCGAGGAGGCCTTTTATGCACATTCGATGGGGACGATCGCGTTGTGCGAGGCGGTGGCCCTGACGGCCGATCGAGGGTTGCGCGAAGCCGCCCGGCGGGCGGTTGATTTCCTGATCACCACGCAGCAGCCGACCCTCGGAGGCTGGAAGTACCAGCCTCAGACTCCCCTGACCCGAGCCGACCTGTCGGTCACCGGCTGGGCACTGATGGCTCTGCACACCGCTCGGATCGCCGACATCGAGGTGCCCGAACAGTCGTTCATCCTGGCGTCGAGTTTTCTGGACACCGTCGAACTCGAGGACGGCGCCCGATACCGCTACGAACCGGAATTCGGCGTGTCGCAGGCGATGACCGCCGAGGGGCTGTTGTGTCGGCAGTGGTTGGGTTGGCCGCGTGAGCATCCGGCGTTGGAGAGCGGCACGCGGTACCTGCTCGGTGAGCGACACAAGCCCCAATGGGACGACGGGCGACGCAACGTCTACGCGTGGTACTACACGGCCCAGGTGCTGCACAACGTGGGTGGGGTACAGTGGGAGGACTGGTACCGTGCGGTCCGCGACCAGATCGTCTCGCACCAGGCCCGCACCGGCAGCAGCCGCAAGGGGGCTGATGTACGGGGCAGCTGGCATCCGACTCAACCGCGGGGCCAGGCGGCCGAAAAGTCCGACATCGCCGGCCGACTCTACCTGACCGCGATGTGCGTGCTGGTGCTCGAGACCCCCTATCGCCATGTCAGCGTGTACGAGGTGAGTGAGCCGGCCGCGGAGACGGGTTCCGACTCGGAGGCTTCGCCGAGCACCCAGCCACCCGGTCGGTGATGCTGCGGTGATGCTGCGGTGGGGCCGGGGTTGTTTTGGGGTTTGCAGTCCCGTGAGTGGCCGTCAGAATGCCCGGCCCAAAAGTACGTCCCGTCTCGCCCCGTCCTCACAGGTGTCTCCCGGCCATGGATGCCGCCGTCTCACCTCTACAGTCGTATCGAGCCATCGGGCCCGACGCGGTTGGAGCATCTCGAGTGTCGGGCGTGTCGGTGCGTGGCCGGGTCGGTCGTTTTGGCGGACGCCTGGCTGCGACGCGTGCTCGAGGCACCGAGCGGTTGGTCAGCGAGCGATCGGCTCGGTCGGCTCACCTGGTCGGCATCTGCGGTTCGGGCATGCAGGCATTGGCCGAGTTGCTGACGGGCATGGGTTGGCGGGTCAGCGGATCGGACCAGCAGGCGACCGGCGCCGTGATCGAGGCTCTGGGCCGTCGCGACCAGATCGTCCGGCCGGGCCATTGTGCGACCCACGTGCCGCGGCACACCGACGTGCTGGTCTACAGCCAGGCGATTGGTGCCGGGAATGTCGAGCGGAAACAAGCCGGGGAGCTGGGAATCGTCGAGTTGTCCTACAGCCAGATGCTGGGTCGGCTGATGTCGGATCGCATCGGGGTGTCGATTGCCGGGACGCATGGCAAGAGCACGACGACGGCGATGACCGCCACGCTGCTCGAATCGGCCGGCCTGTCGCCGTCGGCGGTCGTCGGGGCGCAGTTGATCGACCGGGGCTGCAGCGGCTGGGCGGGCAGCGGCGAGTTGCTGGTGGTCGAGAGTTGCGAGTACCGTCGCAGCTTTCTGGACCTGGCACCTCGGCTTGCGGTGATCAGCGGGATCGAACCGGACCATTTCGACTGTTATGGATCGCTGGACGAGGCGATCGAGGCGTACGGGTCCTTCGCGGCGTCGATCGAGAGCTCGGGGTTGCTGCTGGTTGCCGAGCACTGTCGCTGGGCGGCGGTCGCGGCACGGCGGGCGACGGCTCGGGTGAAGACCTTCGGCCGGTGCCCGACATCGGATTGGTGTGCGGCGGAGATTCGCCCGACGGCCTGGGGCAGCCGCTTTCGGCTGCTGTACCGAGGGCGGTTTCTCACCGAGATCACCGTGCCTGTGCCGGGTCGTCACAACGTCGACAATGCGTTGGCGGCGGCGGCGATGGCGTGCGAGCTGGGAGTCGACCCGGAGGGGGTTCGCGAGGGGCTGCTTGGGTATTCGGGGATCCGGCGTCGGTTCGAGCGGATCGGTTCGTGGCGGGGCGTGACCGTGGTCGACGATTATGCCCATCATCCCACCGCCGTACGGGCCACGCTCGAGACGGCTCGGGAGATGGTGGGTGAGGGTCGGCTCTGGTGTGCCTTTCAACCTCACCAGGTCTCCAGAACGCTGGAGCTGTTTGACGAGTTTGTTTCGAGCCTGGGGCTGGCCGACCTGGTGCTGGTGCTTCCGGTCTTTGCAGCTCGCGAAGACGACGATCGGTCGGCGTCGGTCAGCCGCGAGTTGGCCGAGCGGATCGAGGCGGGGGGCTCGGGGACCCGCTGCGGCTTCGTGCCCTCTCTTGACCACCTCGTTGCGACTCTAGACGATGAGACCCGGCCGGGGGACGTGCTGATCACGATGGGAGCCGGCGACATCGACCGGGTTCGACATGAGTTCACTCGCTGATTTCAGTGACATCACACAACGCGATCGTTCTCTCGCGGAATGGACCTGGTTGAAGGTCGGTGGTCCGGCCGAGTACCTGGTCGAGCCTCGGTCGATCGACGAATTGGCGGCGGTGGTCCGGTGTTGCCACGAGACGGGTGTGCCGTGCCGCGTGCTGGGCAGCGGTTCGAACCTGCTGGTGCGAGACGAGGGCATCGGGGGTGTGGTCTTGCGGCTGTCGGAGCAGGCGTTTGGGGAGATCACGATCGAGGGTACGACGGTAACCGCCGGAGCCGGCACGTTGCTCTCGCACGTCATCTCTCACAGTGTCCGAGCCGGCCTGGTCGGGCTGGAGACCCTGGTGGGCATCCCCGGCACGGTGGGAGGAGCCCTGCGAGGCAACGCGGGGGGTCGCAGCGGTGACGTGGGCCAGAGTGTCCAGAGCGTGACGGTGATGACGTCCAGCGGCGAGCAGTTCACTCGCAGCGAGGACGAACTGTCGTTCGGCTACCGCCACAGCAGCATCAACGAACTGGTCGTGATCGAGTGCACATTTGCTCTCGCGACGGGCGATGTCGACGAAACGCTCAAGAGAATGCGGAAGCTGTGGATCATGCGGAAGGCGACCCAGCCGATGGCTCACCAGTCGGCCGGCTGCATTTTCAAGAACCCTCGAGGCATCAGTGCCGGCAGCCTGGTCGAGCAGGCGGGGCTCAAGGGAGAATCGGTGGGCGGGGCCGAGATCAGCGACCGACACGCCAACTTCATCGTGACCGCCCCCGAAGCCACCTCCGACGACGTGCTCGAGTTGATCGAGCGGGCTCGTGGCCAGGTGACCACGCAGTTTGGTGTTGATCTGGAGCTCGAAATCGGCATCTGGTAAGACGCTGGCGTGCCGATTCCAGCCCACCACTTCGACTCGACCTCCAACCACGTTGCGTCTCGAGTCAGCGTACTTGCCGGAGGCGACTCGCCGGAACGCGAGATCAGCCTGGCCAGTGGCGAGGCGGTGAGCCTGGCACTAAGGGAGCTGGGCTTTGAGGTCCGCGAGCTCGACCCGGCGGTGGTTCGGGTTGCGGATTGCGACTGGCGGCCCGACGAGGTGGCGTTGCTGGCGTTGCACGGTCCGGGGGGAGAAGACGGTCGGATCCAGTCGGAGCTCTGGGACCGCGGCGTCGCCTACACCGGCTGTGGTGTTGAGGCGTCGCGGCGGGCGTTTTCCAAGACCCGGGCGAAGGCCTGTTTCGAATCGGCAGGCGTGCCGACTCCCGCAGCGGTCACCCTGCAGCGGGGGTACGACCCGGCGGTGCCAGCCGGGCTTGTGGCGAGGTGGGGTCTGCCGGTGGTGGTCAAGCCCGATGCCCAGGGCAGCAGCCTGGGTGTCCGCCTGGTCGAGACTCCCGCACAGTATGGCAAGGCACTGGACTTGGCATTCCGGCTGGGATCTCGGGTGCTGGTCGAACGGGCGATCGCGGGCCAGGAATGGACCGTGGGCTGGCTCGACGGCCGGCCATTGCCTGCGACCCTGATCGAGACTCCGCGTGGGTTCTTTGATTTCGAGGCGAAGTACCAGGACGAGCGGACGAAATTGAGTTTTCCGGATCCGGTTGCTGGCTCGACGGCCGAGCTGGTGCTGGCGGCGTCGAGGGAGGCCTGCCTGGCGATCGGGACCCGTGGCCTGGTGCGGGTTGATCTGCTGGTCGATGAGTCGGGGGATCCGTGGGTGCTGGAGGTGAACACGATCCCGGGCCTGACCGATCACAGCCTGGTGCCCCGGGCCGCTCGTCACGCTGGGC
>CAUZEQ010000264.1:0-6944 GCA_963578885.1 Planctomycetota bacterium | reverse complement strand
CGACGACCAGCAACCCGACGCATTCGCGCATGTCGTCGATCGCCTGCTGGCATCGCGTCACTACGGCGAACGCTGGGCTCGCCACTGGCTGGATGTCGCCCGCTTCGCCGAGGACCAGGCCCACACCTTCAAGGCACGCCGCTACCCGCACGGACACCGGTACCGCGACTGGGTGGTTCGGTCACTGAACGCCGACATGCCCTACGACCAGTTCATCGCCAACCAGGTCGCCGCCGACCTGGTGGGTGACGACGCGGACCGCCACGAGCGGCTGGCCGCGCTGGGCTTCTTCGCCATCGGACCGGTCTACTACCAGGACAACGGAGAAAAGGCCAAGGCACTCGCCGACGAGTGGGACGACCGCGTCGATACGCTCACCCGCGGCCTGCTCGGCATCACCGTCTCGTGTGCCCGGTGTCACGACCACAAGTACGACCCCTTCACAATGGAAGACTACTACGGGCTGGTCGGAATCTTCTCCAGCTCCCAGTACCAGGAACGCCCGGTCGTCTCACAACAGGTCGTCGCCAACAAGCAGAAGGCCGACCAGGCGGTCAAGGACCAGCAACTGGACATCGACCGCTATCTCGACGCCCAGGCCCGACTGCTGCGGCCCTCTCTGGTCGACCGCATCCCCGACTACGTCGTCGCAGGATGGATCTACCACAACCGTCGCATCAGCAAGCCCAAGGACAAGAAACTGCTCGAGAAGGTGGCCAAGGAGCTGAAACTCAGCAAGGAACTCATCAAGCGCTGGGATAAGTACCTGTACGACCAAAACCGGAGCAAGCAGCGGCCTCACCTGGCCGGCTGGTTCGAGCTGATCAAGACCCAGGACCCCAAGAAAAACCTCTCCGGCGACAAGGCACTCCGCGAAGCGGTCCAGCAGGCCGGCGAAGCGATTGCCAAGGCGGTCCAAGCCCGGATGCCCCGTCACCAGCAGCTGTTTGACCAGTTCGGAGCCGACGTGGCCTTTGTCAAGCCGGGCCAGAGAGCCTCTGTCGAGCCGGGCCAGATCCCGCTGGGCAATCTGTTTGACGACAAGACCGGCACGTCACTGGACGCGGCCGTCTCGAGTGATCGCTTCAAGAGTGTCGCCGATGCCGGCAGCCTGGGAGTCGACCGCATCAACTACGGCTGGGGCAACGTCGCGGAGATTTCAAAGGGGGTCCGCTTTCACTTCATCCACATCGGCAGTTCCAGCCACAAGCACGGCCAGATCGTCAACGACGGCTGGAACACCGACGGCGGCATCCGCACCATCGGCAAGCGGTCCCCTGGCAACCTGAAGCGGACCGAGCAGGGCATCGGCATGCACGCCAACGCCCTGATCACCTTTGATCTCGACGAAATCCGCAAGGCGGGACTGCTGCCCGCCGACCAGGCCTTCCTGTTCAAGGTCGACCGCGCCGGGATCAACGACGAGATGTTCGGCCAGAGCGTCTCCAGCATTCACACCGCGGTCATCCTGTCCAAGCCGCACGACAAGCCCGAGGTCTACGACGCGGTCATCGCCGGGTACGTCAACGGCCGCAAGCAGAAGGTGGTCGAGAACGACAAGCAGTACTACTTCGGCGGCGAGCTGCCCGAACCGCTCAAGGCCGACGGGAAGTTCGTCTCCTTCAACGTGCCCGTGCCGCCGGAAGCCAAGTTCCTGACGCTGGTCACCACCGGTGCCGACCACCCCGACGACAACCCGATCAACAGCGACCACGCCGTGTTCTCGGGTGCCCGGCTGGAAATGACCCCGATCCCCAAGGCGATCCTCGCCAGGGCCGGCAAGACGAAGAAAGCGGCAGCCACAAACACCGAGACCCAGGCCCAGGACCGAGCCGACGCGGTGTTACTCTCTGAACACTTCTTCGATGCCGGCCTGCTGGCCATCCCCGCCGCTGACGCCGCGGGGCTGCTGAGGGACAAGCCGGCCCTGGAGTTGAAGCAGAAGCGAGCCTCGCTCGAGCAGTTCAAGACGTCGGCCGCGGGGATCCAGATCCACGTGGCTCACGCTCTGAAGGAAACCGCGGGCAAGGACCTGCAGATCTACCGCGCCGGGGACCCCACCAACCTCGGTGCCGTCGCACCCCGGGCCTTCCCCGCCATCCTGACCGCCGGCAAGCGAACCCCCTTCGAGGCGAAGGGCAGCGGTCGGCTGGAACTGGCCCGCTCGCTGACCGACCCCCGCAACCCGCTGACCGCCCGTGTGATCGTCAACCGCGTCTGGGCCGGACACTTCGGCTTCGGGCTGGTCCGCACGCCGTCGAACTTCGGCTCGCTCGGCGAACGACCCACTCACCCCAGACTCCTCGACTGGCTCGCCGTCGGACTGGTCGAAAACGACTGGTCGCTGAAGTGGCTGCACCGCACCATCCTGCTCTCGGCCACCTACGCCCGCGCCGCCGACTTTGACCAGAAGAACTTCTCTGTCGATGGCGACAACCGACTGCTGTGGCGGATGAACCGGCGGCGGCTGGAGGTCGAACCGTGGCGAGACGCGATGCTGGCCGTCTCGGGCAACCTCGACACCCGCTTCGGAGGCCCCTCGAGCAAGCTCGAAGACGCCAACAACCACCGACGCACAATCTACGGCTTCGTCTCCCGACACAAGCTCAACGAACTGCTCCGCCTCTTCGACTTCCCCGACCCCAACATCACCAGCGATCGCCGCTCCTCGACCACCGTACCGCTGCAGCAACTCTTCGTGCTCAACAGCGGCTTCATGAACCGCCAGGCCGATACGCTCGTCAAACGCCTCGAAAAGGATGTCCCCGATGGCGGCTCCCAGAGAATCCAGCGCGCCTACCAGCTGCTGTTTGCCCGCAATCCGAGTGAGCGGGAACTGGCTATCGGCGCAGAGTTCCTCAAGCAGGTGGAGTCCTCGTCCGAGGAAACCGATAAGCTCTCGCCATGGCACCAGTACGCACTGGCCCTGCTCGGCAGCAATGAATTCACTTATATTGACTGAGTGTCGAGAGACCCGATCTTCAGCAGCACGTAGAACAAGAAACGACCAGGACGCCATTTCATGACGCATGACGCCCCACTGCCTCCGATCAGCCGACGCCGGATGCTGTCAACCTCCGGAGCCGGATTCGGCATGCTGGGACTCGCCGGAGTCCTCGACTCACAATCCGCCCGTGCCACCGCCGCCACGACTCCCGTAGCGCCCCAGGTCGCCCTCGCCTCATCCAACCCCCTGGCCGCCAAGGCCCCGCACCACACGCCCCGGGCCAAGCGGATCATCTTCCTGTTCATGAACGGCGGCCCCTCGCACGTCGACACCTTCGACCCCAAGCCCGAACTGGCCCGCCAGGCCGGCAAGAAGGGCCCCGGTGGCAAGTGGATGCCCTCGCCGTTCCAGTTCACCAGGCAGGGCCAGGCCGGCATCCCCGTCAGCGATCTCTTCCCCCACGTCTCCACCTGCATCGACGACATCTGCGTCATCCGCTCGATGTTCACCACGACCCCCAACCACGAACCGGGCCTGTTCATGATGAACAGCGGCGTGCAGCAGCCGATCCGCCCCTCGATGGGCTCGTGGCTCAACTACGGCCTGGGCACCGAGAACCAGAACCTGCCCGGATTCGTCGTGCTCTGCCCCGGCAAACCGGTCGTGGGCCCGGCACTGTGGTCCAACAGCTTCCTGCCCGGCATCTACCAGGGCACCCACATCAACAACTCGAAGCTCGACCCCAAGAAGGTGATCGGACATCTCACCAACCAGAAGCTCGGCCGGAACTCCCAGCGTCGGCTGCTGGACCTGATGCAGAAGCTCAACCGCGAACACCTCAAACAACGCGACAAAGACAGCCAGCTCGACGCCCGGATCGCCTCACTCGAGATGGCCTACCGGATGCAGTTCGAGGCCCAGGAGGCTTTTGACATCGGCCGCGAATCGAAGACCACCCGCACCGCCTACGGCTCGGGCCAGTTCGCCGACGGCTGCCTGATCGCCCGTCGCCTGGTCGAGCGAGGTGTCCGCATGGTCCAGCTGTTCTACGGCAGCGGCCAGCCCTGGGACGCTCACGGAAACATCATGGACCACAAGCGGGACGCCGGGAAAAGTGACCAGCCCATCGCCGCACTGCTGAAGGACCTCAAGAGCCGAGGCATGCTCGAGGAGACCCTGGTGATCTGGGGCGGCGAGTTCGGCCGCACCCCGACCGCCCAGGGAGCTAAAGGACGCAACCACCACGCCACCGGGTTCTCGATCTGGCTGGCCGGCGGAGGCATCAAGGGAGGCATGATCCACGGGCAGACCGACGAGCTGGGCATGCACGCGGTGGAAAACCGGATGAGCGTCCACGACCTGCACGCCACCATCCTGCACCTGGCCGGTATCGATCACGAGCGGTTGACCTACCGCTACTCGGGTCGAGACTTCCGCCTGACCGACGTCCATGGCGAGATCGCTCACAAGATCATCGCCTAGGACCCTGTTGAAGAACTCGGACCCTGAGGTCAGACGCCGCCCACAACGGGGTTTGCTCCACCTGTCGCGTTTCACAGGCGGGGCCTGACCCCTTCTTCGAGTTGCAACGAGTACTGGTTGAAAAGGGGTCAGGCCCCGCCTGCGTGCCGTTCTGCGTGGAGCGGGACTTTCTGTGGGCGGCGTCTGACCCCGTCCCGTTCCCAAACTTGTGTTTTTCAACAGGCTACTAGCCGGGCCGAGCCTCGATGAATGTCACCACCGCCCCCTGCCAGACGCTGGGCACCGGGGCCAGCTTCGGCTTCGGTGACCGCATCGGCCTGGCCACCTCCGGCCACGTGCTCGCGATGCAACGATCCGGTCAGGGCATCCTGCCGATCTATCCCCAGCAGTCGATCCGGGAAATGGTCCGCACCAACCGCACGCCCGAAGAGGTCATGAACGACGCGCTGGGAGCGGCCCAACAGGCCGGCTGGTCGGGTCCGATCGGCGCCGACGCCGACCATCTCAAGACCACCGCCGACGCCGATGTCACCGCGGCGGCCGGCTACACCTTCTTCACCATCGACCCCTCGGACCACGTCGACGAACAGGCCGACGGGTACGACGAGTCGACACTCAGGGAAAAGTTCGCCGAGGTCCAGGGCGAGTTGACCTGGCTGGGCGAGTACCACGGCCGGCGGCTGACTCTGGAAACCGGGGCCGAGATCGTATGCACCGAGCAGGCGTGCCTCAGAGCGGGAGTCAAGTATGGCCGGGCCATTAACCATGCCATCGAACTCGCCTGCCACATCGCCGCCGTGCAGGGGCTGGCCGGTCGCGACTACGAGATCGAACTCTCCGTCGATGAAACCGACCACCCCACCACCCTGGCCGAACACTACATCATCGCCGACCGCTGCCTCACCGACGGCATCCGCCTGATCAGCCTCGCCCCCCGCTTCGTCGGCGACTTCGAAAAGGGTATCGACTTCAAGGGCGACCTCTGCGAACTCCAACGCTCGCTCGAGGACCACGCCGCCCTCGCCCGACACCTCGGCCCCTACAAACTCAGCCTCCACTCCGGCTCCGACAAACTCGCAATCTACGCGATGCTGGCCCGGGCCACCCGAGGCTGCTACCACGTCAAGACGGCCGGCACCAGCTACCTCGAAGCACTCCGCGTCGCCGCCCGACACGACGTGGGGCTGTTTCGGGAGATCATCGAGTTCTCTCGCGGTCAATTCGAAACCGACCGCGCCACCTATCACCTCTCGGCCAACCTCGACTCGGCCCCGCCGGCCGATGAGCTGTCCGACCCGGTCGAACTCGAACGCCAGTACCTGGGTCTGTGGTCAGAAATCCCAGCAGGCGAGGGATTCACGGGGCTGGGACGGCAGATCCTGCACTGCACGTTCGGATCGGTGCTGACTGACACTACACTCGGACCCAGGCTCCACGACCTGCTCGAGACCCACCAACAGACATACACCGAAGTCCTCGCCGATCACTTTCAGCGGCATCTCGATGCCCTGCAAGCGGGACTCGCAACCGCCGACTGACCATTGCCTGCAGCGAGCCGACCCACGATGAACACCGTTTCGCCCCCCAGCCCACCCGGCTTTCGCCTCGGACTGCTGGCGATCACGCTCTCGGCCTTCGTCTCGTACAACGCTCAAGCCCAGGACGGGGGCATTCCCGCGACCGGCAAGCCCTACATCGACATGGACTACGGAGCGTTCCTGGGAGCCACGATCGAAGCCGCCCCGGGGAACATCGCTCAAAAAGGCATCGCCATCCGGCTCGATCAGGGACCCGGTGGAGCGGCACAGGGCAACGCCTTTGCGTTGTTCGAAACCGACACACTGCGCTACGCCGGGTTCTGGACCGGTCGAGGACTGATCGACTGGCACGGCATCGCCCTGGATGGCAAACACGGTGCACATCCCCGGATCATCGGCGACCTGCAACTGGGCAATCCCAATGCACCCGGCTGGGCCGATCCCGAGACGGGTGGCTTCAGCGATCCACGGCTGCGAAGTGTCGACCGGGTCGCCTACGGACCCCTGCCCCGAAGCTGGGCACACTGGAAAGGCCTCCATCGCCAGGGCCAGCGAGTGGTGCTGGAATACACGGTCGGAGCCACCCGGGTCCGCGAGCAGCCTCGACTGATCACCGTCGGAACCCAGAAGGTGCTCGAACGAGTGATCGAGGTCGGCCCCTCGACGCGGCCGCTGGTGCTGCAGGTTGCCGGAGACGCTACGGGTGTGGTGCAGGTGGTCGATGGCAAGACCGGCAAGCCGACCGACGCGGCCGGCTCTTCCGCGATCGCGGTCCTGACCACCTCGCGGGCCCCGACACGAGGGCAGATCCCGTTGTCACGAGACTTCACGATCTCAGCCTGGATCCGCACCCGCTCTCCCCAGGGGACCATCTTCAGCAAGGCGGCTCTCAGCGGTCCCTGGGTCCCCAAGGGAAAGACGTTTTTTATCCGAGGAGGCCGGCTGGGCTTTGATGTCGGCTGGGTCGGTGTGGTCAC
>CAUZEQ010000263.1:0-6980 GCA_963578885.1 Planctomycetota bacterium | reverse complement strand
GACTTCCTGTGCTACCGCGACCATTCCGGGCGGGTGGCTGACTTCCACTCAGCTAGACACACATACATTTCCGGCATCGTGGCCGGCAACGCCTCGGTCAAGGTCGCGCAGGAATTGGCCCGGCATTCAACCAGCCGACTGACGGTCGATAGGTACGCGCATACCCGTTTGCACGACGTGCAGGCCGCGCTTGAAGCCCTGCCTGCGGCAAGGCGCGACGAAGCACCCCAGGCGGCCCGAGTGGCAACCGGAACCGACGACGCGTCACCCGGCGTGCAGCGCCAGGCGCAGCACGCAGGACGCGAAACGCTGCGGATCGCTGCGATGGGCAGCGACGAAGTGAACGGCGCAAGCAAGAACGCGGTCGACTCCAAAGCCATGAAGCCAACCACGTTAGGCGACGTGCAGCGGTCTGATGCGAGCGAGAGCGATAAGAGGCGCCGCCGGGATTCGAACCCGGGATGGCGGATTTGCAATCCGCTGCCTTAGTCCACTTGGCTACGGCGCCCAAGAGACGAAAACACGGCCTCCCTGCAGCCGGTTCTCGCAATCGCCGTCGATCCTACGAGTGAGTTTTGAAAGCGTCAAGAGAGCCCTCGGCAACGACCGGACACGACTGCAGCCAGCAGAGGCCCGCAGAATCGATCGCAGATTGACACCCGGATCGGCGAAGCTACGATGGCAGAGAAGCCCCGCCCGCAAAGACGCTCAGAGCACAATGGCCACCGAGACCGCCATCCAGATCGGCTCCGACAACGACGTCACCGTCGTGACCTTCGGCCCCTCACTCGAACACCTCGACGACCAGGTGGTGATGCAGTACCAGGACCTGCTGCTGGCCACCGCCCGGGACGCCTCGCCACCACGCGTCCTCTTCGACCTCTCGAACGTTCTATTCTTCGGATCGACCTTCATCGAACTCGTCTTCCGAGTCTGGCACCGACTCAACTCAGAAACCGACAGCCACTTCGCACTCTGCGGTGTCTCCGATTACTGCCTCGAAGTGCTCCGGGTCACTCACCTCGATCAACTCTGGCCGATCCACACCACCCGGTCCGAGGCCATCGAGCAGATGGCCGGCGGATGAGCAGTCGCACCGTCGCCGGCTCGACTCTCGGCCCACTGACCTTCCAGCCCATCTACCGTCGCGCACGCTGGGGCGGCACCCGCCTCGCCTCGCTGCTCGACAAGGACTCCAGGCACCTCGACGACTGCAGCGAGAGTTGGGAGATTGTCGACCTGGACGACCACCAGAGCACGGTCGACTCGGGACCGTTCTGCAACTGGACACTGCGACGGCTGGTCGAAGAACACCCCGCGGACCTCCTGGGCCACCACGCGCCCCTCGACGCATTCCCTCTGCTACTGAAGTTCCTCGACGCCACCGACCGCCTCTCGCTGCAGGTCCACCCCGACGACCTCGTCGCCGCTCGTCACCACCCCGGCCTCCGGGGCAAGACCGAGGCCTGGGTCGTTCTGGCCGCAGAACCTGCCAGCCGACTGTGGGTCGGCCTGAAGCCGGGCACCACCGCCGAGCAACTCACCGCCGCCCTCGACTCCGGCGACATCGACTCGTGCGTCGCCAGTTTCTCGGCCCAATCCGGCCAGTGCGTCATCGTCCCTGCCGGCACCGTACACGCCATCGGCGGAGGGATCGTGCTCGCCGAGATCCAGCAGGCCAGCGACTTGACCTATCGGCTCTACGACTGGGGCCGGCTCGACCCCAACGGAACCCCTCGAACCATCGATCTCGAACGCGGACTCGAAGCCGTCGACTTTGACGCCGGACCGATTGCCCCGTCGTCACCGCCTGCAGCCAACTCGACACACCAGGTGACGCGGGTCGAGCGTCCCGAGTTCCGGGTCGTCCAGCACCAGGTCCACGGGCATCACGAACTGGTCAACGACAACCGCTGCCGGATCCTGACAACGATTGCCGGCAACGGTTCGCTCGAAGCCGCTGGCTCGCGTCACACACTCGCCCCAGGCCGCACCGTGCTGCTGCCCGCCTCGGTCGCCTCAGCCCAACTCCACAGCAGCGACGGCCTGACACTACTCGACTCGCATCTGCCATAACGAGGAAACGAACAACAACCCGATCCCCAAGAAACCCCAACGGGGTTTCATTCCATAGCCCAGTGTAGGCCGCCCGTGGCGGCCTACACTGGGTGCACCGAACCACCCCACATCCCTCCAAAAACCCAAACCCCAACGGGGTTCTCTGGGGACAATCGGCTATTGGGCATTGCCGAGCGACTCGTCCACACCCGGATCTTCGGTTGCCGCTACGGCACTTCTGGAGAGACCGTGACGTTGCAGGTGAGCAATGGCCGACTCGAGCCGACCGATGATCTCGTCGCTTCGAACAGCGTCCTCGATCTTCTTGCCGCTCCGGTCAACCACGTAGAACACGTCAACCACCTGGTCGACATGAGTGGCGATCCGAGCCAACTCGACCGAAAGTCCCAGTTGGAACAGGGTGCGGGAGATGATGTAGAGCAGCCCGGGTCGGTCGTGCGCGAAGACGTCGACGATCGTCCGGGTCGGTGACGACTGGATGTCGATGACGATGCGAGTGGGACGGTCCGAGACCGGTTCGTCGCGCCTCGAGCCGACAAAGACGCGGTGCCGTTCCGAGAGCTCTCGGACACTCACCTCCCGACGCACCCCCTCACAGATCGCCTCGCCGATGTCTCGGATCCGGAAGTCGGTGACCGGCCCGTCGAAGTCGTGATCGACCACGTGAAAGCGGTCAATCGCCACGCCGTCGAGCCCGGTCGAGATCGAAGCGGCCAGCACCTCCAGCCTCAGCGCAGTCAGCGTGCCGGCGATCCTGTGAAAACACCCCTCCGAATACTCGCCACCCACCAGCACCCTCAACTGCACCGTCCCGGTCTCGGGGTGGTACTCGCCGTCAACCTGCACGTCGTCGGCCCGAAGCTGACGGACCGACGCCAGGTCGTTGGCAATCGTCTGCGGCGGAGTCGAGACAAGATACGGAACGGAAAGCCCTTCGAGTTGCTCGGCGATCCAGTCGTCGGCTGCATCCGGTGCTGCTTCGACTCCGGTCGGGGCCGAGCATTCCAGTACCTGCCCGCGGATCGCTTCGAGCCGTTCCTCGAGCCGAAACCGCGGTCGTTCGCCACCGAGCACCACCAGCGCCTGATCGAACAACTCGGTCAGCAGCTCGGCCTTCCAACCGGTCCACTTGCCCGGCCCCACGGCGGTGATGTCGGCGGCCGTCAACGCGTACAGCATCCTCAGCGTCTCGGGGCTGCCGACCATGTGGCTGAAGTTGATCACCAGGCCGGGCTCGGAGATGTCCCGCCGCGTGGCCAGCTGCTCCATCGCCAGGTGGCGGTGAACCAGGAAGACCAGCCGGTCCGAGTCCGCGGAGTCGAGCCCCAATCTCTCGGCCGTTTCGATGGCGAGCCGGCGACCCACCTCGCTGTGATCCTCGTCGAAGCCCTTGCCCAAGTCGTGCAGCAACAGCGCCAGGTGCAGCAGGTCCTTGCGGCCGATCGCCCGGTAGGCCGCCCCCACCGGTCCCTGCTCATCAACCAGGGCCTCGGCTGCCTCGACCGCCCGGAACGTATGCTCGTCGACGGTGAAACTGTGGTACTGGTTGAACTGCATCAGACAGCGCGCATGGCTGACGGCAGGGACCAGCTGATCGAGCACACCGGTGTGGAACATCTGCCTGAGCGTTGGCCCAACGTGCCCGGTCTGGCCCAGGACCGACAGGAACCGGGAACTGGCCGCCGGCGTGATTTCGGGATCCCAACCGCCGGCGGCATCAGTCAGCGAATCGAGCAACCCGTGCGACGGGTCGACCCCGTGCCTCGCAGCCGCCTCGAACAACCGCAGGCTCCTCTCCAGAGTCCACTCCCAATCGTCCCGGTCGCTGCCGGCCAGGTCGATCGTGCGGCGGTTGATCCGAAACGGGCCGGCGCGCCGAGGAATGCACCACCAGTCGGCGAGCGTCTCAACCAGGCGAGGTGGCCGGTTCCGCTCGGCAAACCGTTCGGCCACGCGAGCCATCCCGGTGGTGTGCCGGAAGTAGTCCTGCATGAACCGCTCGACCGGCCGCTGACCCGCAACGCCCTCAATCGACCAACTCTCGGCCAACCGCAACTGCTCGTCCCGGGTCAGCACGTCCTGGCCACGTCCGGCCTCCAGATGCAAATCGACGCGGATCAAAGTCAGCAACCGGTGCCCATCGACCAGCACCTCGCGTTCTCGAGGCAACAGCGCACCGCATTCGACCAACTCGTCGATGTCGGTCGTGCCGTGGCGACAGAAGCCCAGCCAGCGAACCAGGTGCAGGTCGCGGAGTCCACCGGGTGAGCGTTTGACATCGGGGACCAACTCGCTGGCCGAGAGTCCGTGTCGAGCCCACTCGGAGCGTCGCGCTTCGAGACAGTCTCGAAAAAACCGAGACATGCGTCCGGCGACCACCCGCCTCTGAAACGCCTGCCGAAACGACTCGGACAGCCCACGATCACCCCACAACCACCTCGCCTCCACCGCCGCCGTGGCAAATTCGATCTCCGAACCGGCCAGGGAAATCGCACCCGAGAGCGAGTGGACGCCATGGCCCAGAGTCAATCCCACGTCCCAGCAATCGCGAACCGCCTGTGACGTGAACTCGGCAAACGACTCGCCATGTCCTGCATCGAGAAACAGCAGGTCGACGTCCGAGCCGGGCGCCAACTCGGCTCGACCCGATCCTCCCACCGCCAGGATCGCTCCCTGGTCGCTCAGCGAGTCGCCCGCTGGAAATCCCTCGGCCGCCTCGTCGAACAGCTCGACCAGGAACCCGTCGGTCTGCAGCGCGAGGGCCTGCACCAGTTCGACCGCATCGACACCCTGGTCGAACCGCTCGTGCATCGACTGCCGCAGCCGCCGGACCCGCTCCCGATGCCGCGTCAGCCTCGAATCAGAGGGCGCTTTCACCGGATTCCCCGGTGCGGATCCGGATCATGTTCTCCAGGTCAATCACGAAGATCTTGCCGTCCCCGATCTGGCCGGTCCGAGCCGTCTGCTGGATCACCTCGATCACCCGCTCCGCATCGTCGTCTCCCACCACAACCTCCATCTTCACCTTCGGCAGGAAGTCGACCGTGTACTCGGTGCCGCGGTACTGCTCCTTGTGACCCTTCTGACGGCCAAAGCCGCGGACCTCCGAAACGGTCATGCCCTGGACCCCGATTTCGGTCAGGGCATCCTTGACCTCCTCGAGCTTGAAGTGACGGATCACTGCTTCGATCTTCTTCATCGGTCTCGCCGTGTCAGATGCGGGAAATGCGGGAGTTGCCCAAGAGACCGACCACCGAACACGCGGTCGGGTCAGATGCCCAATCAGGCTTCCAGATTATTCTCGATTTACAACCGTCGGACTAGAGAAAGATGTAACCCTCTTCACCGTGCTGGTCCAGATCCAGGCCCTCACGCTCGCCGTCGGGATCGACTCGCAACCCGATCGTGGCCCGGATCGCAAGCAGCAGCACCAGAGTGCCCACCACGGCCAGGGCCGTTGTAGCCAACAGTCCTACCAGTTGAGCAACCATCTGGCTGGTGCCTCCGTGGATCAAGCCGTTGAACGCGGGATCACCGGTCACCGCCGGCGAGGACAGCACGCCGGCCAACAGCAGGCCCAGGACTCCACTGGTCCCGTGTACCCCAAAGACGTCCAGCGAATCGTCGTATCCGAGCCGGTTCTTGACCGTGGTACACATCAGGAAACAGGCGATTCCGGCCAACAGCCCGATCAACAGTCCCGAGAGAGGTGTGACCGATCCACAGGCCGGAGTGATACAGGCCAATCCGGCCACCGCGCCGGTGCAGGCGCCCAGCACCGTCGGTCGACCTTCCTTGATCCATTCGATCGCCATCCAGCCCAGCAAACCGGTGGCTCCGGCCAGGTGAGTCGTCACGAAGGCATTGACTGCAAGGGCATTCACGCCCAGGGCACTGCCGGCGTTGAAACCGAACCAGCCGACCCACAACAACGCCGCGCCGATGGCCGTGTAGGTCAGGTTGTGAGGCGGCATCGCCTCGCGACCGAAACCCACCCGAGGACCCAACACCAGGCAACAGACCAACGCCGCGACGCCGGAACTGAGATGTACGACCGCGCCGCCGGCAAAATCGAGCAGCTGAAACGTCGCGTCTGGGTTCGCACCGCTCAGCCAGCCGTCGTTTGACCAGACCCAGTGCGCCAGAGGACAGTAGACCAGCAAGCCCCACAGGATCGAAAACACGCACATCGCCGAGAACTTCATCCGCTCGGCAAATGCCCCGCAGATCAACGCCGGGGTGATGATGAAAAACATCAGCTGGAACACCATGTGCACCATCCGGGGCAATCCGCCCTCCATCGGCGGCGGCACCACCTGCTCGCCATCAACCCACTCGGGCAGCACGCCGCCCAGCAATACGTAGTCGAACCCGCCGATGAAACCGCCCAGCACATTGCTGCCGAATGCAAAGCTGTAACCGCACACGACCCACAAGACCGACATCAACCCGGTCAAGGCCGCACACTGCATCAACACGCTCAGCACATTCTTCTTCCGCACCAGCCCGCCATAGAACAGGGCCAGGCCCGGTGCTGTCATCATCAGCACCAGTGCCGAACAACCAAGCACCCAGGCCGTGTCCGCCTTGACGGCCGGATCGTCGAGCGTGGCCTCGGCCGCGTCGTGTGCAACGGCCGTGCCGGGAGAAAGAGCCAGCAGCAAGACCAGGGCCAACCAACGACTTCGTGACATGTTCATCGTCTCTTTGTGCCTCCGATCGCGACCACGTCGACACCCGCGGAGGTTCTCCGCCGACACCTCTGGATCCCGATCACGGCGTCCACTAGGATTCGGCAATTGGAGTACCACTCTCGGCGAGAGCCTGACTCTCAGGGCACTCGAGTGCAACTCTCAGGGCACTCGAGTGCAACTCTCATGCCACCAATTGGTGGAAATCAG
>CAUZEQ010000262.1:0-7059 GCA_963578885.1 Planctomycetota bacterium | reverse complement strand
TGCGTCCTGCGGTACCACGGGCATCCAGACACTCACAGTGGCCTCGCACCGACCTGGATCGCCTGGTGCTAGCCACGCTCTGGGACAAGGGGCTGGTCCCATCCGGCGACGCGGACCGGCGGACCCTGGTTCGCCGTGCCGCCTATGACCTGATCGGGCTGCCGCCGACACGTGAAGAGGTCGAGTCGTTTCTGGCGGATCGCGACCCGGGAGCCTTCGCGCGGGTGGTCGATCGGTTGCTGGCCTCGCCGGATTTCGGAGTCCGCTGGGCCCGGCACTGGCTCGACAACGTCAGGTATTCGCTCGACGACCCGACCTGTGCGGCGAACAAGAACGAGAACTTCTCGATCGGCTCGTACCGCGACTGGGTGATCCGGTCGTTGAATCGCGACCTGCCCTACGACGAGTTCGTCAGGCTGCAGGTGGCCGGAGACCTGCAGCCGATCGGCCGGCCCGGCTCGGTGAACGCCGAGGGCCTGACTGCCACGGGGATCTGGGGACTGGCTCACCTGGTCGAGGGCAACGACAAGGAGAAGGTCGTCGCCGATTGCATCGATGAACAGCTCGACGTGCTCGGCCGGACCTTCCTGGGACTGACGATCTCATGTGCCCGGTGTCACGACCACAAGTTCGACCCGCTCTCACAGAGGGACTACTACGCCCTGGCCGGGATCTTCTACAGCAGTCACATGTTCACGTTCCAGGGAAGCGCCCGGCTGCGCCGCCGACTCGAGCAGCCCCTGGTCTCCGACGAGGCTGCTGGGCATGTGTGGCGAGTGCGGAAGTCGGTCCTGGACGGTCTCGAGGCCTCGATCAAGAGCCTCGACAAGACGCTTGGCAAGACCCGCGAGTTGGATCGAGTGGGGCGGGAGCTGGAGTCGTTGCGTCGAAAGCGGGCAAGCGAGGCCGATGCGAAACTCAAGACGCAGCTCGAAACGTCCATCGCTTCGCTCGAGGCCAGGCAGGTCACGCTGCTGGCGGACCAGAAGAAGAACGGGTGGACGTTCGACGTTTCGGAATTGCACCGGCGAGACGGACTGGTGGCGGAACGGGATCGGCTGGCACCCTCGGTCTCGGCTGTCGTCCACCGGATGGTGATGCGTGAGGGTCCGGTACCGGGAACCCGTCACAAGCGGATCGGCGATGTCCGGCTCCTGCTCCGCGGCAACCACCTTGCGCCCGGCCCGGTCGTCGGTCGCGGATTCCCCGAGGTATTCGCTGGCGTGACGGATCCTCAAGAGCCCTTCAGCGGGAGCGGTCGACTGGAACTGGCCCGCTGGCTGACTCGCCCCGATCACCCGCTCACGGCCCGAGTCATGGTCAATCGGATCTGGCAGCACCTGATCGGAGTGGGGATCGTCGAGACTCCCAGCAACTTCGGTCGGCTCGGACGGCCTCCCACACATCCTGAGGTACTCGACTGGCTCGCTGTGGAGTTCGTCGAATCGGGCTGGTCGGTCAAGGTCCTGGTGCGTCAGGTGATGGTTTCAAGCGTCTATCGACAGACGAGCATCGCCTCGCAGCCGGGACAGCGGCGTGATCCTCGCAACAGCTGGCTCGGCCGGATGAACCGAAAACGACTGGATGCCGAGAGCCTGAAGGACACGCTGCTGTGGCATGCTGGAGTGGTGCATCGCGCGACGGGCCGTGGATGGGACGGGTCGAAGAGATCGCTGTTTGCCGCCCCGACCCGCAGTGCTCCGGATCCTCTTCTGAGTCTCTTCGATGGTCCGGATCCGCACCTGGTCGTGCCTCGTCGGTCCGATTCCACCTCGGCACCTCAGTCACTGTTCATGATGAACAACCCCGCGGTGCTGTCGACGGCCGAGGCGGTGGTCGCAGGCCTGTTGAAGAGCGCGGGTGATGACGGGTCGAGGATCGCGCGGCTGTATCAGAGGCTGCTTTGTCGGCATCCTACAGCCGAGGAAGGTCGACTGGCGTCACGGACACTGAGTGAATCTCGGGAGGTCCGTCGTCGGCTGGTCGAGTTCGGGAGCAAGACCGCGGGGGGTCCCGATGGGCCCTGGCAGGACCTGTGCATGGCCCTGCTCTGCAGCAACGAGTTCATCTACGTCGATTAGCGGTGATCACAGCAGTCACGGGTCTGGAACAGCGCGGGAGTGATGAGATTGATGAGATCGCGGAGACGGGCCGAATTGTCTGAACGACGTGTCGACCGCCGTGCGGTACTGCGTAGTGCGTCTGCGGGGTTCCCGCTGCTGTCGCTGTACGGCATGTTGGCCGAGGAGTCTGCTGCGGCGAGCCGCAATCCGCTGGCACCTCGTCGGCCTCACCACACTCCCCGGGCTCGGAGCGTGATCTTTCTGTTCATGGGTGGAGGACCATCGCAGGTCGACCTGTTTGATCCGAAGCCCAGGCTGGCTGAGCACAAGAAGATCCCGATCAAGCTGCCGCGGATCACCCGGGACGCGACGCCCAACTGTCGCCCGTCACCGTTCCGATTCCGTCAATACGGCGAGTCGGGGGCGTGGTTCAGCGAATTGATGCCTCAACTGGCTCGCCAGGCCGATGAGCTGTGCATCGTCCGCTCGATGCACTGCAGCCAGATCGAGCACAGTGGTGCCATTCGGGAGATGACGACCGGGGATGGAGTTCTGCCACGTCCCAGCGTTGGGTCCTGGGCGCTGTATGGGCTGGGAAGCGAAAACGACAGTCTGCCGGGTTTTGTTTCGATCAGCCACCAGGGCAACCTGGCGGGCAAGGTGATCCACGGTTCCTCCTTCCTGCCGGCTTCATTCGAGGGAACCTCGATTCCCGACGTCAAGAAGCCGATCGAAAACCTGGCGATGAGGGTGCCTGAAGAAATCCAGGCCACGCGGCTTGCGGCGATCCGCCGGCTGGCGGCGGTGTACCGTCGTCGCCGCGAGGACGACAGTCGTCTGGATGCGCGGCTGGCCGCCTACGAGCTTGCGTTTCGGATGCAGACTCGTGGTCCGGAGGCATTTGATCTTTCGCGAGAGAGTCGAGCGACCCAGCAACTGTATGGAATCGGGCAGGATGAGACCGATGAATACGGCCGTCAGTGCCTGCTGGCTCGTCGTCTGGTGGAGCGGGGTGTCCGGTTCGTGGTCGCCAACGTCAACAACAAGTGGGACGCTCATGGCAAGGTCCGCGAACACGAGAAGACGTCGCGGGAGACCGACCGGCCGGTGGCGGGGTTGATCGCCGACCTGAAGTCCCGCGGGCTACTCGAGCAGACTCTTGTCGTCTGGGGAGGCGAATTCGGCCGGACACCGACCGGGCAGGGAGGCGGCCGCGACCATCATCCCTACGGTTTCACGATGTGGTTGGCCGGGGGAGGTGTACGGGGCGGGATGACCCACGGGGCGACCGACGATTTCGGCTTCTACGCGGTCAGGGACAAGGTCCACGTGCACGATCTGCATGCGACGATGCTGCACCTGTTGGGTCTCGACCACGAGGCACTGACCTATCGCTACAGCGGTCGCGATTTCCGACTGACCGATGTCCACGGTCGCGTGGTCGAGAAGATCCTCGCCTGAATGGGCCGGGCACGGGTCTCAGCGACTCACGGGAATCTGCCAGCGGACCACCTCGGCGTGCTTGATGCTCTTGGCATCGCGGTAGGTGTAGGCGGTCAGCAGGGTGCCGTCTTTGAGCACGATGGTCGGTCCGAATCCCCCTCCGCTTTTCAGCCCCTTGGGGGTCCGGGATTCGATCAGCAGCTCATCGTGTTTCATGTCGAAGCGGAACCCGTCACGGGTTTCGGTGCCCAGCACTGCCCGGACTCCCAGCTGCGGGGCGATGGCACGTTGAGTGAATGTCAGCAGCAGCCGGTTGTTGCCCAGTCGTGCGATGGCGGGATACATCTGGCCGTAGGCACCCAGGTCGCCGGTGAAGGTCCACTTGTGTCCGCCGTCGGCTGAGGTGTAGGTCAGCATGCGTTCGGACTGGTCGTTGTTGCCGGGGTCGGTGGTGCCCTTGAGCGGCCACGAGTTGGCCGAGCCGACCCGCAGGATGGCGTGCAGTCGTCCCGAGCGAGCCTGCCACAGATGCGCCTCGCCCAGGATCGTGTACGGATACTTCGGCGGCACGTCGGCAAACGTTGCCGAGAACCGTTCCGACCAGGTCTTGCCCGAATCGGTGCTCTTCCAGAACACGTTTCCGCTGTTGGGAGCGTGTTCACTGATGCCGACCATCAACGATCCATCGGCAAGTTCGAGCACGTTGCGGGCGGTGAGCACGGCGGTGCCCTTGCGGAACGACTTCGGCTGCAGCCGGATGCTGGTCCAGGTGCGGCCCGCGTCGGCCGAACGATGCAGGTAGCTGTGCGTGTGTCCGTGCTTGTTGCGGATGTCCTGGCTCAGCAGGTGGCCGGTGATGAACAGCGTGCCGTTGCGGGTGATCGAGAGGTACGGTTCGCGGCCCAGCAGATGCGGCTTCAGTTCCGGGCCCGACCAACTCAAGCCCTGGTCCTTCGAGCGGTACAGCCGGGTAATTTCGCGGATCTTGCCACCTCCGACACTCTCGCCAGTAAAGACCACCAGCAGCAATTCTCCCGAAGGCAATTGCACGACCGAGGGCTTGTAGTCTTCGGGTTGTCCGAGTGCGACTCGGCGGCAGGGGATGGTCGCGGCGGAGATCTGTTTGGCGTTGCGAACCACGATCGGGGGATCGGCGGCGTGGGCGGTTGGGGGGGTCACTCCGCATACCGAACCACTCAGGGCCGCAGTGATCATCAGCCGGGCGGTGAGCGAAACGGGTGCCGTCGATGTTCGTCTCATGAGATTCACTCGAACGGGTCAGTCCTGGAGCAGTGCGATCACAATCGATACGCCAATCAGGATAGCACCGGCGAGCCGTTTGAGCATCAGGGTGGAGTCGGGGTTGGTGCTGGTAAGGCCCAGTTGTCGTGAGAGGGTCCAGGTCAGGAGCACCCCCCAGAGTCCTCTGAGCGAGTAGACGATGTTGACCCGCGTGGCGTCGCCGAAGCTGGCGATGGTGAACGTCATGCCGAAGGCCTGCACCCCCATCAGCAGCGATCCGACAATCAGCGGCCAGCAGAGTTGAGAGTGGATGCTGTGGCCTTCGGATCGAGCGATGGGCAGGAACCCGAGTGAGAGCACCGCGGTACTGGCAAACGCGATCGGCAGGAAGTAGCCGGCACCGCCCCAGGCCGGGGCCCATTTCTGGATCAGGAGGTCAAAGAACGTCAGCGACACGGCCGCCAGCAGTGCGCAGCCGATCGAGACTCGGACTTTCGAACGATCGAGTGTGGCGTCGGTTGCCTGGATGAACCAGATGCCGCACATGGCGATCGCCGCGGCGAGCCAGATGCGTGTTCCGGCCACGTCGTCGACGACAAACAGGGCCAGGGCCGGCACCAGCAGCACCTTGACACCCTGCACGGGCGTGACGATCGAGACGTCACCGATCTTGACGCCCAGGAATGTGAAGGCCAGTCCGGTCAGGAAGAGAGCTCCGACGGCGACCGGTTGCCAGAGGAGCGAGAGCGACGGCATGGTGCCGCCGGTCAGCGTCAGGGGCGAGAAGCCGATGGCGGTGATCCAGGTGACCACGATCAGGGTGGTCCACGTGGTGGTGACCTGGGCTTGGGCACGCTTGAGCAGCAGCAGTGCAAAGACGGTCAGGATGCTCGAAGCAAGCGGGAGCAGCAGGTGGATGGCGTATTCCTAGGCGAGGACGTCGTAGACGACGTGACCGTGGACGTCGGTCAGGCGGCGGGCCAACCCGTTGTGGTAGTAGGTCAAACGGGTGTGGTCGATGCCGAGGATGTGCAACAGCGTGGCGTGGAAGTCGTAGACGGTGACGGGGTCTTCGGCCGGGCGGTAGCCGACGTCGTCGCTGACTCCATGGTGGTACCCGGGCCTCAGGCCCGCTCCGGCCATCCAACCGGTAAAGACCAGCGGATGGTGGTCACGGCCCTTGCCGGGATTGCCCTGCGTGAAGGGTGTGCGTCCGAATTCCGAGGACCAGACGACCAGGGTGTCATCGAGCAGCCCCCGCTGCTTCAGATCGGCCAGCAGCGCGGCGGCAGGTTGGTCGAGATAGCGGGCCTGGTTGCTGTGGTTGCGAACCAGGTCCTCGTGGGCGTCCCAATTGATACGCGGTGAGCCGAGTGCACCTCCGTTGTAGATCTGAACGAAGCGGACGCCTCGTTCGACCAGGCGGCGGGCGAGCAGGAAGTTGGATGCGGAGGGTCCGATGGTCTTGTCATCGAGTCCGTACAGAGTCCGCGTCGCCTGGGATTCGTCGCCGAAGTCGACGATCTCGGGGATACTGCTTTGCATGCGGGCGGCCAATTCGTACGAGCGGACCCGGGCTCGCAATTCGTCGTTGCCGGGGTGGGCATCGGCGAATCGGCCATTCAACTCGGCCAGAAACTCGAGTCCCGCTCGGCGTCCTTTGCCCGAGACCGAGTCGGGCGTCACCAGGTGGGCGATGGCCTGGCCGGGGCCGCCGGTCGAGAAGGCGGTGCCCTGGTGTCGGGCCGGCAGGAAGCCCTGGCTCCAGTTGCTGGTGGCTCCGTTGGGCAACCCGCGGGGATCCGGGAGTACGACAAAGGTGGGAAGTTCGTCGTTGAGCGAGCCGAGTCCGTAGGAGAGCCACGAGCCGACGCTGGGGAATCCGACTTGGGTGAAGCCGGTGTTCATCTGGAAGCAGGCCGGAGTGTGCGAGGAACTCTTGGAGACGAGCGTGTGGAAGTAGGTCAGGTCGTCGGCTCGACGAGCCAGGTGAGGAAACAGCGACGAGACCCAACTGCCACTCTCGCCGTGTTGACGGAACCGGAAGAAGCTCTTTCTCAGAACACCGATCTTGCCGAAAAACGTGTCGATTTCGCCTTCGCCGAGCAGTCGTTTGCCGTCGAGTCGTTCGAGCGCCGGCTTGTGGTCAAACGTGTCGACCTGGCTGACTCCGCCGGGTGAGAAGATGTGGATGCACCGTTTGGCGCGAGCGAACGCGTGGGGGGTGGTGTGTGAGGAGGGAGCTGAATCGGCCAGGGCGTGGTCGTGGTCGAGCAGGCTGGCCAGGGCGATGCTGCCGAGGCCTCCGGCG
>CAUZEQ010000261.1:0-7072 GCA_963578885.1 Planctomycetota bacterium | reverse complement strand
CCCGGGTGCGTTCGACGTGCCTGAGGAATTCGTGTCCGAGTCCGACGCCCTGGTGGGCTCCTTCGATCAGCCCGGGTATGTCGGCCATGACGAAGCGGTTGTCGAGGTCGACCTGGACGAGTCCGAGGTTGGGGTACTTGGTGGTGAACGGGTAATTGGCGATTTCGGGGTTGGCCTTCGAGAGTCGACTCAGGAGCGTCGACTTGCCGGCGTTGGGTTTTCCGATCAGGCCGACGTCGGCGATGAGTTTCAGTTCGAGCATGACCTCGCGGACCTCGCCGATTCCTCCCCGTTCGAATTCGCGGGGTGCCCGGTTGGTGGAGGTGGCGAATCGCTTGTTTCCCAGTCCGCCCTTGCCGCCCTGTGCCACGACGACCTGCTGGTCGCAATCCACGAGATCTCTCAGCAGGTGGCCTCGACCGGCGTCCCGGACCAGCGTGCCAGGCGGCACGCTGATGACGGCATCCTGTCCCGAGCGGCCGGTCTTGAGTTGACCCTGTCCGTGTTGTCCGCTTTCTGCTCGCCAGTGGTGGTGTCCGGCCAGTGCGGCGAGGCTACCGATGTTTTCTTCGGCGCGGATGATCACGTGTCCGCCCTGGCCCCCATCGCCTCCGTTGGGGCCTCCGCGCGGAATATTAGCCTCGCGGCGGAAACTCATGCTTCCGCTCCCGCCGTCTCCGGCTCGGCAGTGGATGGTGACGCGATCGAGGAACATGGAGCGGGATTCGTGGGGAGTCGAGCCGAGCAGGCCATGATAACAGGCCGGGACAGCGGGACGGGGTCAGACGCCCGTGGCGGGGCCTGACCGCATGATTTCAAGCATCATGGCTCGCGGAAAGGGGTCAGGCCCCGCCCGCGGGTCGCTTTGGGGGAAGCAGACCTCTTTTGGGGCGGCGTCTGACCCCGGGCAGCTCAGGCTGCCTCGCGTCGTCGCCGCCGACGGCTGATGATTCCGGCCGCGATGACCAGCAACGTGGCGAGGGTACACGAGCCGGCGAACCAGTCGCCGGTGCGGACGTAGAAGCTGTTTCGCGAGTCGAGTGGTACGACGTCGACCAGCACGGCGTTGAGTTGACGTCGCCATCGGCCGGTCATCGGATCGACGTACCCCGTACGGCGATGCGCCTCGATCTCCTTCATCCGTGCCTCCCGCTCGGTCTCGCTCAGCGAGCGATCTCCGGCGGCCATTTCGAGAGCGATTTCGGCATCGCCGTCGATGAAGATTGCTGGTGTGCGGATGACTCCGTCGCCGTCGATGATCGCCGAGATGCCGGTGTTGGCGGCACGGACCATCGGGGTGCGGCATTCGACCGTTCGGAAGACGGCGGTGACGAGGTGTTGATCGAGTTCGCTGGAACCGTGGAACCAGCCGTCGTTGGTGAGGTTGACGAAGAGATCGGGGGCCCGTTGCTGGCGGACGGCGGAGGCGGCGATCCCGCGGACCAGGTGCGGCACGGTGTCTTCGAAGCAGATCAAGGGAGCCAGGTTCCAGTCCCGGTGTCGGAAGATGGCGGCCGACTCACCCGCGGTGATCCCGAAGTGGGGAGGGAAGGGTGTGAGTTGGTGCAGCCAGGGCAGGGTTTCGCTGAAGGGGATGTACTCGCCGAAGGGGACCCGGTGCAGCTTGTCGTAGCCGGTGGTTTCACCGGTGTCGGGCTGGACGAGGATGGCGGAGTTGTAGGTCCTGAGGCGCTTGGGTCCGGCTTCGATTCGTTCGAGGCCCACGATCAGGCCGGCTCCTGCTTCGGCGGCGAGGTCGGCCAGCAGTTCCCGGACCGCGTGCTTGTGCCAGTCCTCGGGCCGGATCCCCGGTGCCAGCTTTCTGAGTTGTTCGTCATCGAGTTCCTCGACCATATCCAGCAGCGGGTAGCGAAACATGGTCTCGGGCCAGACGATGATGTCGGGCTGTTTCCGGACGGCCAGCCCGGTCAGTCGGCGGTGGACTCGGTAGATGTTGGCAAACGCGTCGGGGTCGTGCTTGAGCGAGGAGGTGAAGTTGCCCTGCACCAGGGCGACTCGCGGACCGGGAGTGAAGTCGGCCTGGCCGCGGCGGAGGACGCCGTAACCGATGGCCAGCCCGATCAGCGTGACAGCCGCGACGATCGTCGGGACCGCCTGGCGGATCGACGGGACCGCCTGGCGGATCGACGGGGTTGAGTCCGAGTGGTCCCCAGTGGGCCACCAGCCCCACTTGATCAGCCAGGTCGTGGGCAGGGCCAGGGCCAGCGACGTGGCGGCCAGGGCCACCAGCGCGGTGACGCCGTAGGCTCCGACCAGGTCGCTGACCTGGATCAACTCGATAAAACGGTACTGGGTGTGAGCCAGGAAGTACCAGGCGAGCCCGGTCATGACGTGGGCCCTGGCGAACTCGGTGGCGACCCAGGCCAGGGGAACCGCCACGCCGATCGGGATCCGGAATCGGTGCACGGCGGTGCGGGTGACTGCCACCAGCAGCGGGGCGTAGATCGAGAGGTAGATCGAGAGCGAGAACCAGGCGGGGATCAACCAGACGTCGCCCAGTCTCATCCACTGCAATGAGGCTGCCGTGCCGGCCAGAGATGTCAGGTAGACGGCCCGCAGCATCCAGCGAGGTGCAGTGGGCAGGCGAACCAGGACGATCAGCGGAACAGGGGCCAGCCAACCGAGTACGCCCCAGGCGAGCGGAAAGTGAGCGGCCCAGGTGAGCAGTGCAGCGAGTCCGCCGGCTGAGAACGCGGTCCGAGCCGTCAGCGGCGATGCGGAGGCCGGGTCGTCGCTCGGCTCGATGGCTGACTCGCTGGTGGACATCGAGCGGGTCCTTCCATGGATCCCGGGCGGTGGGCTGCGGTGGGCTGCGGTGGGCGGTGTGGCTGCGGTGTGCGGTGTGCGGTGTGCGGTGTGCGGTGTCAGGCTCGGCCGGCCCATTCGTGGACTTCGACCCATTGCCGGGCCTGGTAGAGCTGGTTTCCGGCGGGGAAGTGGATCATGGAGTTGGCGTCGGCGGTGCTGCGGAGGTCCGAGGAGCCGTGCCAGTTGACGGGTGTAACACGTGGTCCATCGGGTTGGTTTTCGAGTCGGCCGGGGAAGTAGGTCGGTCGGTCGCCGCGGAACTCGAAATCGCAGGCCAACCGAGCGGCTGTGGGGCAAGGGGTTGCGGGATCGGTTGCGGCGAGTCGTCTCAGCGCGGTGCGGACGAACAATTCGAAGCAGACCATACTACTGACCGGATTGCCCGGCAAGCCGAATACGATGGCGTCCTTGGAGGTCCCGAACCAGAGGGGTTTGCCCGGCTTGAGCTTCACCTTGTGGAACACTTCGGTGACTCCGGCGGCTTCGAGTTGTTCGGGGACGAGGTCGAGTCGTCCGGCGGAGACTCCTCCGGAGAGCAGCAGAATGTCGCAGTCGAGACCCTCGCGGATCTTCGCCGCGAGGTCTTCGGGGTTGTCACGAGCGATACCCAGTTCCCGGGCCACTGCTCCAGAGGCACGCACCTGTGCGGCGAGCATCGATTCATTCGAGTTACGGATCTGGCCGGCTTGGGGTTGCCGGTCGATGGCGACCAGTTCGTCGCCGGTGGCCAGCACTCCGACGGTGACCTGGCGATGCACGCTGAGGGTGTGTTGTCCGAGTTCGGCGAGCAGTCCGAGTTCCTGGGGTCTGAGCCGTCGACCTGCCGGCATCACGGTATCTCCGCGTCTCATCGAGGTCCCCTGTTGGATCATGTCCTGTCCGGTTGTCACCGGCCTGGTATCGATCCTCACCAGGGTCTGTTGCTGATCGATCTCGACTTCGGTGTCCTCGATCCTCACGACGGCATCGGCACCGTCGGGGATGGGTGCACCGGTCATGATCTGGATGGCCTGTCCGGTCTCGAGCGATTTCTCGGCCACCTCACCGGCGGTCACTTCCTCGACCACGACCAGCCGCGCGGTGCCCGTCGCGACGTCTGTTGCACGGACGGCGAAGCCATCCATCAGCGACTTGTCGAAGGGGGGCGAGTCGATATCGCTGTCGACTCGTTCGGCCAGCACCCGGCCCAGTGCCTCGGCCAGCGGCACCGATTCCACGGGGCCAGGTGCAACAACCGATGTGATGGCGTCGAGCGCCTCAACGACTGTGAGCATGAGCATCCTGAAGGGCTATTTGCGTTACAGCGTTACAGCGTTACAGCGTTACAGCGTTACAGCGTTACAGCGTTACAGCGTTACAGCGTTACAGCGTTACAGCGTTACAGCGTTACAGCGTTACAGGGACAGGAAGTTTCCCAGCAGCGTCATGCCCTCTCCGGTCAGGTAACTCTCGGGATGAAACTGCACGCCCCAAACCGGCCAGCTGCGGTGTCGGAACCCCATCAACTCTGGGGGATGATCGGGATCATCGGACCAGGCACAGGGCAGAAGTTCTTCGCCGAGGGATTCTTCGGGGACGATCAGGCTGTGGTAGCGGGTGGCTTCGAAGGGGTTGGTGAGTCCGGCAAAGAGTCCGTCACCGGTGTGTCGGATCCGCGAGACCTTTCCGTGCATCAGCCGATCGGCCGGCACCACCTCGCCTCCGAGTGCTTCGGCAATCGACTGGTGTCCCAGGCAGACACCCAGCAGCGGCACGTCGGGCCCGAAGCGGTTGACGACCTGCTTACTGATGCCCGCTTCGGCGGGTGTGCAGGGTCCCGGCGAGATGATGATGCGATCGGGGTTGAGCTCGGCGATCGTTTCGAGCGAGACCTGGTCGTTTCTCTCGACCCGAATCTCCAGGGACGGGTCGATTTCCCCGAGCCGCTGGACCAGGTTGTAGGTGAAGGAGTCGTAGTTATCGAGCACGAAGATCATGGCGAGTGGTCAGGCGGGTCCTACTTTTTCGCCGCCGCGCGTTGCTTCTGGAAGAACTCGGTGAGGATCGTGCCGCATTCGTGTTCGAGCACACCTCCGATGACGACCGAGCGGTGGTTGAGTCGTTCGTCGTTGGTGATGGCGTACAGCGACTGGCAGCCTCCTCCCTTGGGGTCCGCTGCACCGAACAGCACCGTCGGCAGCCGCGCCTGCACGATCGCTCCGGCACACATCGGGCAGGGTTCGAGCGTAACATAGAGCGTGCAGTCGGACAGCCGCCAGCTGCCCAGGGCTTCAGCCGCCTGGGTGATCGCGATCATCTCGGCATGAGCGGTCGGGTCGTTGAGTGCTTCGCGTTGGTTGTAGGCCTGTGCGATCACACGTTCCTCGTGCACCACCACCGCGCCGACGGGCACCTCGTTTTTTTCGAAGGCGGCTCGGGCCTGGTCCAGTGCCTGTCTCATCCAATAGTCGTGCGGCTGGAGCAGGTTGGCGATGGGGTGGGATGGCATGAGATCGGGGGTCGTCGGGGTGGTATTGAGACCGAGGGGGGACTGGGGACCGCGGGAGGCGGGCTACGGCTTCCTGGGTGTCCTGGCGGGTGCAGCGGGAGCCACCAGCACGGTGCCGGTGGTCTTGATCTGCTTGTGATCGCTGGTGACATCGACCAGCACGTTGTCGCCGAAGAGGAGATTGTGGCTGGGTGGTCCATCGAGTGCGACGGCCCGGGGCTTGACACTGGAAAACAGGTTGCCGCTGACGGTGATGTCGCGGGTCGCTTCGAGGGTCAACCCGGCGGCGGCCTCGTCGTTCTTTCTCCGCTTGATGCCCCCTTCGCCGATGTAGCTGTTGGAGAAGTTGTTTCCGGTGATGGTGATCCGCCCGCTGGCGGGTCCGACCCGGATGGCGTGGGTCTTCATGATCGTCAGCGTATTGGCACTGATGGCACATCCGTGTGCGTCACGCAGATCGATGCCACCGCCGTTGTGGGCGATCACGTTGGCCGCGACGGTATTGCCGTAGCAGTCTCGATCCATGATCACGGCGAACCCGTTGCATTCCTCGATCATGTTCCCCGAGAGCACCGAGCCGTAGGTGTTCTCGATGATGACTCCGTGGCGGAGGTGATCGTCGATGCAGTTGCCGGTCATGCAGAGGTTGAAGCCGTCGGTGCAGCTGACCGCGTCGTTGTTCTCTTCGAACTGGTTACTCGAGACGACGATGTCGTGGCAGCCCAGCAGGTTGAGTCCGACTTTCTTGTTGTAGGTGATCAGGCTGTCCGAGATTCGAGGATCCTCGTAACAGTGATCCAGCCTCAACCCATCGCCTCCGTGATCGCTGACCGAGAGTCCTTGCACGAACAGTTCATTGATCCAGACGGCGACGATCCCGTGACCGCTCTGGGCAGTCCCGGTCAGTCGGAAGTCGGCCAGCCGCACCCGCCACAGCCGATCGCCGCTCTTGACCTTTGCGCCATCGGGGTGCGTGACGACCAGCGCGGGCTCTCCGTTGGTGTTGGCGTTGTGGATGTGAGTGGCGGCTCCGGCGCCGACGAGCGTGACATCGGATCGGGAGAGGACTAGCGGGCTGGTGATTTCGAAGTGTCCCGGCGGCAGCCTGACGATGCCACCTTCGGCTGGCAGCGCATCGAGAGCGGCCTGCAGGCTGGCATACCGGCTGGCGTCGATTTCAGGGCGAGCACCCGGCAGCCTGTCCGCGACCGTGGCTCCAGCCTCCAGCGGAGCCTGCCACGGAGCAATCAGCGGGACCAGGAGCAGCGTGGCCAGGCAGGAGGCGACGGCGACGATGGCCACCTGGGCAGGCCCCGGCGGCGAGATGCGGCAAAGCAGGCGACTCATCGGAAGATCCTCGAGCTGGTCCAACCGGTCCGGTGAAGTGGTTGGCAGCGTACGAGGGTCCTCGGAAAGGGTCAAGCAGGTGGGGTCGTGGCGTGGATGCCAGAGACCTAGACCGGCTCGCGGTCGCCGTTGGGGAACAGCCTCAGTCCCGGTCCCGCCGCATCCGGAGCGATCGAGAGCAGCCTGAGGCAAACGGGGTTGCCGCGGTAGCGAGCGGTCATCGAGACGAACGAGCGGTCGTCGCCGGATTCGTCGCCGGATTCGTCGCCGGATTCGTCGCCAGATTCGTCGCCAGATTCGTCGCCAGATTCGTCGCCAGATTCGTTGCCGGCCGTCGGGAAGACGGTCCAGCGAGAGGTTTCCACGTCGTCGAGCAGTTCGAGGAGGCCGAGCAGGTCGAAGTGGAAT
>CAUZEQ010000260.1:0-7112 GCA_963578885.1 Planctomycetota bacterium | reverse complement strand
TGGATCGGTCTCTGGCTGGCAATCGTGGGTCTGATCCTGCCGATCCTCATTGCCATCATCTGTTACATGGTCTTCAAGGAGGACATGACGGCACTGTGTGCCCTGTTGTTCCTCGCCTGCGAAGTCGCTGCACTGGGATGCGGAATCGCCAGTCGCAAGAGCGGTCCAGGACGCGCCGCCTTGATCGTCTCTTCCCTCTCGCTGGTGCTGGGAGTATTTCTCCTGGGCTGTTTCATACCGGTGAGTTTTGAACAGATACCGTCACCCTCCGCGATCAAGACCAGTTCCTGATCTCCCGACGTGGCGGGCCGCTGTTGCACGGCCTACGCAGTCGACCACTTCAGGCTGATTCTGAATTTCAATTGAAGTCACTACGCGAATTCCAACAGTCTCATGTGCCGGCAACTCCGCCAAGTCCCGCTGGCTCACTCGCCTGAGCCGGTGCCAGACTCCGCGGTCGCATTCGTCCAGGAGGGGCTTCGTCGCGCCAAGGCGATCGACTGCTTTGATTTCGTTCCCAGCGATTTCTTATCGCTCTACGCGATCCTGGCCAACATCCCACGTGGACGTTTTTGCGAGTGGGGCAGTGGGATGGGGATCGGCGTCGGCCTGGCAGCCAGCCTGGGGTTTGAAGCCCATGGCATCGAGATCGACCCGGCCCTGGCCACGGCTTCACGGTCACTACTCACCGACTTCGGCCTCTCCGCAACCGTCACAACCGGGAGCTACTTCGATGAACATCTCGCCGCAGATGTCTACTTCACCTACTGCTGGCCGAGCCAGATGATGAAAGTGGAAGAGCACTTTCTGAAGGTCGCTCCGCAAGAATCGCGACTGCTCATCTGTCACGGTGCCGAGGACATTCGTTGCAAGACCAAAGACCTCTGACCTGTGTCGCATCTGTCTCACAGGTACTCATGGGCGAGACCATCAGCAGGTGATGGCCCGAGTTGTCACGTCGGACGAACTCCTCCAGCCACCCCGTTTTGCCACATCGCTTCTCGGGCCTACCGACAGCTGCCAGTTCATGGCGACCGATGTCGATCGTGGCTGGCCCCAACCAGGCTCACATCTCTATCGTGACGTCGATAGTGTTCAGCCAGCCGTTCGGGCGAAACACCAAGTCGCCAGGCCGTCAACAGGCACCAGTTCCTCAGCGTCTGGCGAATGACCCCTCGCTGCTGCCATCTGCGGGCATCCACTTCCAGCGGACCCTCAACCAGTTTCAGTCGGCCCAGTCGCCGCAGAGATCTCGCCAGCATCACGTCGTCCATCAGCGGGACCTCGGGAAATCCGCCTGCCGCCTCGAAACTCGCACGCCGCACAAACAGCCCCTGGTCACCGTAGGGCACCTGACGCCAACCGGCTCGCCACGCATTGCCTCGCTCGAGCCATCGGTACAACCACCCCCGGTCCTCGATCCGCTGCCGGAACGAACCACCCACCACCGCCGGGTCCTCCAGTGCCGCCTCGATCTGCTCCACCCCGCCTGAGGGCAATCGGCAGTCGGCGTGCAGGAACAACAGCACCTCGCCGCTGGAAATGACCGCTCCCGCGTTCTGCTGAACCGCCCGGCCCGGCAGACTCGACAACACCTCTGCCCCCGCCTCAGCGGCAATTCGGCACGTCGCGTCCTGGCTGCCACCGTCCACCACGATCACTTCGGCTGCACCAAAGGACCGCGCCGAGGAGACCGCAGCGGCGATTCCCGGCTCCTCGTTCAACGCCGGCACGACAACCGAAACCCTCATGACCCTCCACCCACGCTCCCCAGCCTGCCTCGATCTGTTCACGTCCCATCCGTCCGCGGTACCATAATCGACTGGACCACCCGTTTCACCCGGATTTGCCTGACACGCCACTCGTGACTCGACTCCTGACCACCTGTCTGCTGCTGGCCGCAGTCGCTCCGCTGCCGGCCGCCACCCCACCACCTGTGGCTCGTTGGCAGTTCGACCGAAAACACCTCACCGATCGCAGCATCAAGCCCATCGCCGGACCACTGACCGCCCAAGTGACTGGCCCACTGCAATTCACTTCCAAGACCGCCCCCGGCCCTTCAGAGATCATCCGCCTGACCGGGCAGAAGTCACCTCGCCAGCGATTCCACGTCGCCGAATCGATCACCGCCGCCACTGCGATCCTGCCCACCACGGCGATGACAGTTTCGGCCTGGCTGAGAGTCGATTCGGTTGGCGAATGGACCGGGTTCGTCAGCGTGCTGCAGGACAACGGCAACTACGAAAAGGGCTGGCTGCTCGGCCAGCACCGCTCGCGATTCGCCTTCGCGCTCTGCACCGCCAAGACCGGTCGTCTGACCTACCTCGAATCGCCTCGCCTGTTCGAAACCGGACACTGGTACCACGTGGTCGGCACCTACGACGGCCGACTGCAGCGGCTGTATGTTGACGGCCAATTGCAATGCGAATCGAAGACTCAATCCGGCCCGATCGCTTACCCTCCCAGTGGAGTCGTCGCCCTGGGTGCCTACGAGGACCAGAACGAGTACTACCCGCTCAACGGGCTGCTCGAAAGCGCCAGCCTCTGGCACAAGGCTCTTTCAAAGACCGACATCAAGTCACTGTTCGACCAGCGATCCGATCGCTTTCCGGGAATCAGGGCCGAACCACCCCGGGTGGTCGACTGGCCGACGTTCAATCGAGACAACCAGCGGACGGGAGTCTCGGGCCAACCGCTCCGCCTGCCGCTGACCCGGCAATGGACTCACCGGGTGCCCAGGCCGGTCCCCGCCTGGCCCGATCCGGCTCGCCAGGACTTCTGGCACCGCAAGCAGGCTCTGCGAGGGCGAGTGACCTACGACCGGGCTCCGCACCTGGTCGCTGCCGCAGGCCGGGTCGTGCTGGGCCATTCGGCCGACGACACCGTCCGCTGTCTCGAACTGGCCACCGGCCGCCTGGTGTGGAGCGTAACCGCCGAGGGGCCGGTCCGCCTGGCACCGACCATCGCCGGCGACCGCGTGCTGTTCGGATCCGACGACGGACACGTCTACTGCGTCGCCCTGGCCGACGGTCGGCGAATCTGGAAACAACCCGCCGCCCCCGACGTGCGGGTGATCGCCGGCAACGGACGACTGATCAGTGCCTGGCCCATCCGGACCGGGGTATTGGTCGAGCAGGGTGTGGCCTACTGCTGTGCCGGGATCTTCCCAAACCAGGGCGTGCACCAGGTCGCCTTCCGCGTAAATGACGGCCACCGCCTGGCCGCCAACCGCGTCACCGTCTCGGCCCAGGGCTACCTCGCTCGCCGCTCGGGACGCCTGTTTGTGGCCACCGGTCGTGATCCGGCCGGGGGCTTCGTCGCCGAATTGAAACGCCGCGGCAAGGGAGTCGGCCGGGAACTCTCGACCCTGCCCGATGACTACCGCTTTGCATTCGTCGGAGCCTCGGATCTGAGGATCGGTGGCGCCGACGGGCACGTGGCGGCGTTTGACCGCCGTACCGGAGCCAGGACCTGGTCGGCCAAGGTCCAGGGACGTGCCTGGTCGCTGGCCGTCGCCGGTGGCTGCCTGCTGGTCAGTACCGATGCAGGCGAGGTGACCGCGTTCGGGCCCCGACCGGTCCCCGAACCCGTCACTCACGATTCTCGGCCCGACACCCCAACCTCCCCGCCCGCAGCGTGGACCACGCGGCTGATCAAGCAACTCGGCCACCTCAAGGGATACGCCGTTGTACTGGGCAGCACCAACGCGGCGGCCGGACTTGAACTGGCACGCCACACCGAGATCCAGATCCACGTGCTGCTGAGAACACCTCAACAGGTTGCAGTGGCTCGAAAGACCGTCTGGTCCCACGGCCTGGCCGGACGGGTGACCCCGATCCACGCTCCCTCGGGTCGGGCACCCGCCTACGTCGACGGCCTGTTCAACATCGCGCTGGTGCCAGGCGATGCCCAGCCCGCCACTCTCAAGACCGCGTCCCGCCTGATCCGACCCTGGGGCGGATTGGTCGTGGAACTCGCCAGCGGCAAGGTGCTGTCCCGACGAGGCCCGCTCGAAGGAGCCGGACACTGGTCTCACATGTACGCCGACGCGGCCAACACCGTCTGCAGCGACGACCAGCACGTCTCCGGTCCACTCGAGCTGCAGTGGTTCGGCCCTCCGGGACCCCGCCAGATGATCGACCGGCACCACCGCACGGTCGCCCCGCTGTTCGTGGCCGGGCGATTGTTCGTGCCGGGCAACAACCGCGTGATCGCCGTCGACGGGTACAACGGCACGGTGCTGTGGAACAAACCAGTGCCCGGCTCGCTGAGAATCGGAGCCTTCCGCGACTGCAGCTATCTGGCCGCCACCTCCGACTCGATCTACATCGCCACCCAGGAAAAGTGCCTGAGGATGGATGGCGACACCGGCAAGACCCTAAAGACCTTTTCCGTTCCTCCGGCCGCTGATGGCAAACCCAGGGACTGGGGCTACCTGGCCGTCGTCGGCGACACGCTGGTCGGTTCGGCGGTGTCACCGGGCGCGTCGCGACGCAAGCACTCTCGCGAGGCAATCCAGGAGGGCACCTACTACGACCGCCGGCCACTGGTCGGCAGCGAGTACCTGTTTGCGTTTGACCGCCGCAGCGGCCGACACCTGTGGAGCTACCACACCGGAGCGGGACTGTTGCCCAACCCGGCCATCGCGATCGCCAACGGAGCGGTGAGCCTGATCGAGAGTGACAACAAGCAGACGGTCACCTCGGCCACCGGCCGGGCCACTCCCAAGGAGCTCTTCTCCCAGGGCGCCAGGCTCGTCTCCCTGGACCTCAAGACCGGCAGCGTCCGCTTCAGCCGGCCTCACGACTTCTCGGCCATCCAGCACTCGGTCTACCTGGCAGCCAGCAACGGCCGACTGATCGTGGTCGGGTCGCGGAACGACGGCGAGGACCCCAAGACGTCGCGGGTCTGGTACGACATCCAGGTCTTCGACGATTCCGAGGGCGACCGGCTGTGGGCGGCCAGCCAGAAACAGGGGACCCGGATCGGCGGCTCGCACGGTGAACAGGATCATCACCCGGTCATCGTCGGCTCGACACTCTACTGCGAACCGTTTGCCTGGAACCTGAAGACCGGCAAGCGGATCGAGGGCTTCGGCTGGAACAACAAGCACCGTCGAGGCTGCGGCACGCTGACCGCAAGTGCCTCGACCGTCTTCTTCCGCGACAGCACCGCCAGCATGTTCGACCTCAAGTCAAACACGTACCGCAAGGTGACCACCACCACGCGACCCGGCTGCTGGATCAACATGATCCCGGCCGGAGGCCTGTTGCTGGTTCCGGAGGCCAGTTCCGGGTGCACCTGCAACTTCGCCATCCAGACGTCGCTGGCGTTTCGGCCCCGAAAGCCGTAGCCGCTCAGTCGACTGCGACCACTTCCTCTTCCAGGGCCTGCTCGCGCTGGATCGCTTCGTAGACTTCCTTGCGGTGGACGGCGACGTCCTTGGGAGCCTCGATGCCTAGCCTCACCTTGTCGCCGCGAATGTCGACGACCAGCAACGAGATCTCGTCGCCGATCATGATCCGTTCGTCTCGTTTTCGACTCAGTACCAGCATCGTCTCACCTCCAGTGCTTGGGCCCTTGGCGAGATGACTCGCCGGGCAGCTTCAACCGAAGCCTAGCCCCCTCAAGCGACGGCAACAGGCCCCAAATCGCCGGCACGGCGGCTTGGGATGTCGATTGCAACGGTCGTGCCACCTCAGACGGCCTCGACCATCGCCAGCAGTCGATCCAGCAGCAGCGACGGGTCGGTTTCCAGGACGAACAGGCGACGGTTCTTCTCCGTCATGAAGCCCTCGCTCACCGAGGTCTCGATCGTCTGCAGGAATGGGCCGAAGAAGCCTCGTACATCGAGCACTCCGATCGGCCGCGAGTGGATCTTCAATTGCCGCCAGGCCAGCACTTCGAACAACTCTTCGAACGTCCCCACGCCGCCCGGCAAGGCGATGTAGGCATCGGACAACTCGTGCATCTGGGCCTTGCGGAGATGCATGTCGGGCACCACCCGCATGTCAGCCACCCCCTGGTGCATTACCTCCTCGACAGCCAAACCGTCGGGAATCACCCCGATCACCTCTCCGCCGGCCTGCAACACCGAGTCGGCGACCACGCCCATCAGCCCGATCCCGCCGCCGCCGTAGACCAGCCCCACCCCCAGTTCGGCCATCCGCTGACCCAGCACCCGGGCCATCTCGGCGTACGCCGGATCGCTCCCGCTCTTCGAACCACAAAATACGCAGATGCGACGCACTCTCAACCGGCTCCCCAACCAGCACACAGGCAATCGGATCCAACAGACTCTGGCCGGTCGACCGCCCGTCATCAAGCCCGACGCCGCGGAACAAGTTTGCAGCGCAGGGGGGCTGCCGACTACGATGACGCCACGCAACCTCACACACGAAGGCCGACCTGATGACCGAGCAACTCACTCGACGCGGTTTCACCACCAAGACTCTCGGGGCGCTTTTGACTTACACGCTGCTCGAGGACCTGGCCAACCAGGACCTGTTCGCCGCCGAGGTCAAGCCGATCACCCGCAAGTGGCTGACCGACGTCAACGACCTGGCCCGTTCGGTCAAGAACAAGACGATCAAGCAGGTCGACTGGCAGAAGCAGGTCGAGGCACTCTTCGACAAGGTCGAACTGCCCGAGCTGCTGAAAATGGTCGACTTCGACAAGCTGGCCAAGGGGGCCAAGTTCTCCGAGAGCGGGGCGCGGAGCCTGAGGTTTCAGTTCCCCAAGATCGAGGGCCTGCCGACCCAGTACGTCTTCGGTCGCCAGATCTTCGCACTCAAGAAAGGCCGTTCGGTCGTGCCTCACGGTCACGACAACATGGCCACCGCCTTCCTGATCCTCGACGGCAAGCTCAGAGGCCGCCACTACGACCGGATCGAGGACCGTGAAAAGGAATACGTGATCCGGCCCACGATCGACAAGACGTTCACACCCGGAGGCCACTCCTCGGTCAGCGACTACAAGGACAACGTCCACTGGTTCAAGGCACTCAGCGACAGGGCCTTCATCTTCAACATCCACGTGCTCGACGTCAGGCAGGGGGCCAAGCGGACCGGGCGGACCTACATCGACCCCAACGGCGAAAAGCTCAAGGGCGG
>CAUZEQ010000259.1:0-7112 GCA_963578885.1 Planctomycetota bacterium | reverse complement strand
GCATCGAGCACGTCTTTGCGCAGCGAAGGAGTGTATCGACTCCATCCGGCCAGCATGGCCAGGACCGCCTTCCGGTCAGCCAATCCGCTCATCGCCGAAACAGCCGCCAACTGCAGGTCCAGCGGTTGTCCCGGATCGAGCAGTGTGGCGAAGGTGGAGGCGGTCTGGTCATACGAGGCAAATGCCAGCAGCCGCACGGCAGCCCGGCGATCAGAAATCGCAGCGCCGGGGTCCTTTGCCAGAGCAATCGCCCGCTTCATCTCTCGACGAATCTCCGGTCGATCGCCGAAACCCAGCCGTGATGCCAGCCCGATGGCCAGCGACCGGACCGGCGGCGATCGATCGGCCACCAGCTTCACCAGTGGCTGCCAAGCGGTCTCGACGCCCTTGAGCGGCTCGGCGTTGCCGGCCACTCCGGCGGCCAGCCCCTCGAGGCAGGCCGTCTTGACGGCCGCATCGTGCGCGACCACCGCTGCGAGAACCGGTCCCCACTCGGCCACCCGCCGGCGTCCTCCGAGAGTGGCCGACAGGGGACCGACCAGTTCACGCCCCTGCCCCAGGGTCTTCTCGGCCAGTAGCCCCCCCAGCAGGACTCCGGCACGGTCACGGGATCCCGAGAGAATCGCTGAGGACATCCACTGTTCCTGTCCCGATCGCCGGGCGAGTGCCAGCAGCGACGAGTCCGCCGCCAGGGTCTTCGACTCGCCCAGTGTCAATGCCGCCTGCAACCGCACGCGAGGCTCCCGGTCCGACGCCAGCCTCGACAGACCCGCGACCGTCTCGGCGTTATCCGGCAGGATCCGCTCCGAGAGTCGCAGCCCGTGCATCCGCACACCCGCGTCGGCATCCGCCAGCGCCGCGGTGATGTCCGCGGGGCCCAGAGCACGCAGGCCGTCTAGGGTGTAGAGCGCGTGCAGCCGTCCGGCAACGCTGCCGGCCTTGCGGACCATTTTCGCCAGGCCTTCGACAGCCGTGCGACCGCCCCGGTCGATCAGCAGCCTCTGTGCCGTGAAGCGATGCCAGGCGTTTTCGTCCCCCAGTTGCTTCAGCAGCACCTCGTCTGACGCCTCGTGCCAGGCGATCGCCGGCCGCAGCCTGGCCTTCTCCGGAACCAGTCGCCAGATCCGGCCCAGCTTGCGACCACCGGCCAGGCCGTATCGCTGCTGGAGGAAGCGGGGGATCGCCGAGTAGTCCTCGACGATCTCGCGGTACATGTCGACGATGTACATCGCCCCGTCGGGTCCGATCCGCAGGTTGACCGGTCGGAACCAGGGATCGCCGGAAGCCAGGAATTCCGACCCGGCCTCGTCGGCCATCCGCCGGGCCCGGTAGGCAGAGCCCTCGAGCGTCAGCACGCTGCGGTGGATCACGTTGTTGGATGGCTCGCAACAGAACAGCTGGCCGACCATCTCCCGAGGAAACAGCCGCCCCTGGTAGATCTCGGTCCCGCACCCGCTGGTGAAGTACCCGCCGGATGTCTCTCGCTGGCCGTAGAACTTGACCCAGTTGGGGTCCCGGCCTCGAACCACTCGCCACGGGTGCGGCGGGCTGACGCCAAACACGCGGTTGTAGTTCGATGCGGTGTAGGCCACCGCCGGAGACGCCACGAAGGGGTTGCGGCCCAGGTAGCGATACGGCAACGGCAGGTTGGCCGAAACCGGAGTGCCGCCGGCGGTGGTGAATCGATCCCCGATCGCGTTCATGCCCCAGCCGAAGGTCCGCACGGTTCCGGTGACCGGCTCGATCGCCGACCCGTCGGGCTTGATGCGAAAGTCGGTGCGACCCAGGGTGAGGGGTGTCTTGAGTTTCGGGCCGCGGATCGTCCCGCCGTCACCGCCCGAGCCGACGTAGATCCAGTTGTCGAGTCCCCAGCGAGGGTTGTTGATCCCCCGTTCGATGAACTCGCGGCGAAACCCCGTCAACAACGTCTGGCGGACTTCAGCACGCCCGTCGCCATCGCGATCGGCCAGGAACAGGATGTCCGGGGCACACACCACCACCAGGCCATCCTGAAACGGCAACAGGCCATAGCACGGCGGCAGCCGATCGGCCCACACCTGGGCCTTGTCCATCCGGCCATCGCCGTTGGAATCGAGCAGCAACTTGACCGTGCCGTATTGACCCCGCCTGGCCTCTACGGCGATGCGACCCCCAACACGTTCCCAGCGAATCCGGCGAACCGAGCGGTCGATCTTGCCCGTCTTGTTCAATTCCGCCACATCGATTTCGCCCTCGAGATTGAAGCCGTGGATCTCGCTGACGAACATCCGGCCCCGCGAGTCAAACGCCACTGAGGACGGCTCGACCACCACCGGCTCGCTCGCCACCAGTTCCATCCGGAACCCCTCGGGCAACCGCAACTGCCGGGCACTTGCCGAGGGCGACAGGGGCCGCGGTGCTTTTGGCTCGGACGGGTCCGATGCGACGACTCCCCCCACACAGCCGAGACCGGCCAACCAGACAACGCACGCGATCTCAAGTCGGCTCATCTCAAGTCTCCGCCTGTTGACACACCGAATCGGGACGTGGGTGGACGTGGCCTGAGGCTGCAGCGGTCAGCGGGAACCCGATCCGGTGGCAATCATGTCTACCAGGATCGACCTGCCTTCGAATCCGACACCGCTGACCATCGCCTTGGAGGCCGCCGGGGGTCGCTTGGGGTCGTAGTGCGTCGGCCGCAACCGGTTCAGTTCCCCACTGGCCGCCGACGTCGACACATAATAGGTCGCCTTGGCCATGTGGCGGAAATCCGAACCGTGCATCGCCAGGCTCGCCGCCAGCAATTCGAGCACCGACGTCACCTGGACCTCGTCCGATTGCCCCGACGGGGCATACAACCCCGCGACGTAAATCCGCTGCGGGCTGTGAATGGTCGAGACACGACTGAAGACTGGTGAGGACGACAGTCCCGGCGGAGTCGAATAACTCACGGCCGCCGTTGACCCACCACCACTCCGCCAGGCCACAACCTCGATCTCAATCGGCAACGACCCGCTCTTCCACTCGACCAGGCTCACCGGGGGAATCGTCTCACCAGGGAACATCGCAGCAATCGCCTCGAGGATCTTCCTCGACTGGGTGATCGGAGCGGCAAAGCACTTGATCTGGACAATGTCCTGCCGACGGACCTTCATGAATTTCAGGGTCGCAAACAGCCCCTTGATCGTCGCCGTCGTCGCTTCCTGAAGTGAACCCGGACGGGCCTGGCCCGACACATACACCACCTCGCCGCGAGGCAAGACGCTCGATCGAGCAAACCGATGCTGGCGATCACCTTCTGCTGGCAGCCGGTACCCCACCCCGGTCGTGGAACTCACCCGGTGTGCAGGAAAGACCGCATCGATTGCGACCTGGGCTTTGGGATCGGCCAGCGGCGTTTCGACGTGGGCCACCGCCGGGCGACAACCTCGAGGCAACCAGGTCGCGAGTGTCTTGTCGACCAGCGGGCGGACATGCGATCCGGTCACGTAGACGTTGAGCTTCACGAGCTGGCTTCTGGGTGTCCTGTATTCCGAGAGCAGTGAATCGAGTTGCTTGAGCACCGACCGGGCCTGGTCGGCCACGTCACCGGCCCCGCTCGTGGGAAGCAACTGCGTGGTATGCACCAGGTGGGCGTTGTCGACTCGGACCGAGACCGGCAGGACGCCCGGTTTGTCGGTGGGAGCTCTTCTGAGCAGAAACCGGGACGGCGGCAGGGGCCGCGAGAGTTCCAGCAGTGCCTGGGCCGATCGGTAGCGGGCGTCGGGATGCGGGTCATCGAGCAGCTCGACCAGGGTCGAAATCGCCTCGGTCATCCTGGCCTCTCCGGCAAACACGGCAGCATATGTGCGGATGTCGGAACTGTCGGACCCCAGGTTCCGCATCAACGACCGCCGTCCCCCGGCATCGCCAAGAAGTGCCAGGGCGTGATCGAAATAGCAGCGGCTCAGCGGGTCGGCCACGGGACCGGCCATTCGTTTCAGCCTGGAGACGTCCGAGTGATCACCGACCCGTGCCACGATCCAGGCGGCGATCCGCGAGATCTTGTGGTCGCTGTTGGCCAGCTGTTCGCGCACGAAGCTCAACGCATCGACTCGCCCCGACCTCGCCAACGCGGCAGCCGCCATCAGTCTCAGGATCATGTTCTCGCTGTTCTTCCATGCCCCTTCCAACTCCAGCCCGTTCCCGCACCCGTGCACCTTGTAGAGACTCTCGGCTGCGTGAACGTGACCATGAGGATCCTTGCCCTTGAGAATCCTGACCATCTCGGCGACATGCTTCCGAGACCCCGCCCTGACCAGTTCTCGAGCCAGCCCGCACCGCTTCTGTAAATCGGTTTCGTGATCGAGCTTGGGCTGCAGGAACTTGATCACCGCCTGCTGCTGACCTCCCAGCGTCAGGCCCTCGGCCGCATGAATCGACGGCCAGAACTCCTTGCCCAGCAAACCGCCCTGCAGGATCGAGATGCAGCGGCTTTGCACGGCCTGGGAGACCTGCGGTTTCGGGGCCGCCCTCGGCTTGGTGGTGGTCGAGAACTTCAACGCATACACGTCGGCCTCGCTGAGGACCATTCGTAGCCGGATCGGCTTCCCGGCCAGTCGAGACACGCTCGAAGTCGACTTCCACTCGACGGGATACTGCAGCGAGTCGCCAAAGACCTCGTGCGACTCGGCCAACTCGAAGCCCGGGATCGGCTTACCCGCGGCGTCCTGGATCTCGACCCGGACCGAACCGGCCGCCGAGGTGGCCACGTTGAGTTCGAGCCGATCGCCGCGGAAGCGGAACACTCGAGTGATCAACTCGCCTCCCTCGCGTGGAGCAAACAGCGAGACGAACCCGTCGATCCTCAACGTGTACCGCCTCAGCCTCGACGTCTTCCCCGTGAAGTAACTCTCGGTGGCGTACATCGACAGCTCCCGCGGACTGTCGTCCTCGATCGCATCGGTTTCCACCATCTGCCACGCCATGTAATTGTCGCCGTAGGCCCAGTTGTGGCGAGTCCTGAGGCCCGGTCGCAGGAAGGCCTGGTTCCACCGATGGAACTTCCGACCGTCACGACTGCTCATCAGGATCGTGTCGGTCACGGCCGAGCCGTACCGCTTATTGGTCCGCGACCTTTGCTCTCGCAGTTTCAGAGAGGGCAGTCGCCGGGTTCCTGGTACCCAGCCGCGGTCGACATACCGCACGGGAAAACCGATCAGCAGGTGCGGAGCCCGGTGATAGGGACGCAGTTGGTTGGTGTAGAGCTGTTCGACCGGTGCGCCGGGGTATTCGAGCCACTCGCGTTTGGTCCAGTGCACGAGGTCCGTTGAGGTGGCCGTCTTGATGCCACGGATGTCCCCGTCGAAGTCGCGGATGTAGCTGCGATATTTTCCGATTCCGGCATCCCAGAAGGCGATGTTCTGAGTGTCGAAGGCATGCCCGGTCATCACCGGTTTCGAGTTGTTCAGAAGCGTCCAGTGGATGCCGTCGGGCGACTTGAAGGCGTACAGGCCCGCGGGCTTGCGACCGTAGCCGACCGCCTTGTACCTCGCCTCGGGCTTGACCTTCGGATTGAGATCCTTGAAGACCGAAAAATCATGTGCCTCCATACCGTTGATCGAGGCCAGCACGATGTTGTTCTGCTTGGACCCCTTGTGCTCGAACAGGCCCAGGTGAGGCTTCTTCCAGTGAATCCCGTCGTCGCTCTCGGCGTAGGCAATTCTTAGCGGGTGAGACTGGTTGCCGTCCTCAGGGATATGCCAGGCGTGGTAGTACATGCGGTACCGACCGCTGCCGCCGTAGTCGGGGTCGTGGAACACCGTGTAGTAATTGCAGGCGTTGCCTTCCCAGTCCTCATCGTGAAGCAGCGAAATCTCGCGTCGGATGGGATTGTGCAGCCGCATCCTGGCTTGGCCCTTCAGCCGATCGACCAGGAAGTTGTCGATCATCAATTCACGCCGCGACCCGATGTCGGGGACCTCTGCACCACCCGGCTGGTCGGCCTCGACCTGCACGACGCTGCAGAGCAAGAGCCCCAGCGCCAAGAAGGTCACCGCAGCGGGTCCGGTCCTGTTGCACTGCCCTGCCATCTCACCATCCCCTTCAACTCGAACAGCTTCACGTAGAGCGTTTCCCAACAGGCGGACCGGTCGCCGGGACCGGTGTCGCGGTCAGTGTTCGGTGATCACGACCGAACGGGCCGCTCTAGGGAGCCTTGGTCACCTGGATCCTGATCGGCAGCACACCACACTTGCCCAACGCCAGCAGCGGGTAGCAACTGCCGCTGAAGGTGATGAAGTGATACTTGTCGGTATTCAGCGACCGGGTCCACCAGCGACCCGACTGCCTCTGGTTCTTCAGCAGCCACTTGACTCCCTTGCGGATCGACTTCTTCTTGACCGAGACCCCCGCATCACGCAGGACCATCAGCACCAGCCCGGTCTGATGACCGTCACTGGGCGGGTTGGTGAACTCGAGCTCGTCCTTCAGTTTCTGAGCCCGGCTGCCATCGCCCCAGGTCTCTGGAGTCGCAAACGTACGAATCGACCAGCCGCCGTCGTCCTGCTGGTGCTTGAGCAGCATCTTGATCAGCCTCTTCTTCTGCTTCGAGTCGATCAGGCCGGGCACCTGGGTCGAGGTCCACAGCAGCAGCACCTTGCCGTAGTCGTGCGGCGGCTTGGTGGTCTTCAGGTAATTGTGCGTGCGGGCAACCCGGGCCAGGAGGTCACTGTCCTTGAGATTCTCGAGCCACCCCGGAGCCGCCTGCACGGCCATCGCCGCCACCGTGGTTCCGTGATAGGCACTCGATTCGAACGGAGGCCAGCAGCCGATGTTGTTGAAGGCTCCGTTCTCTGATTGCAGCGTCAGCATCAGTCGCAGCGCTTCATCGGTCTCGGGTGACAGCTTCCCTGTGACATGCTTGTCCCACTCGGCCAGGGAACCGGCGATGTAGGCCACCTGCGTCGGCCGCAGCCCGCTGCGGAGTTTCTCGAGCTTCTCGGCCTTCGTCTTGGCCAACTCGGCAACCAGCCGCTTGCGGATCGCCGGGTCGGGCTTGCCGAGGTAGCTCGAGAGTGCCGGCCGCATCACGCCGTAGGACCCGGAGGTGTGACAGGCCACGCAGTTTCGCTTCTTCCACCACAACGCGTTGC
>CAUZEQ010000258.1:0-7208 GCA_963578885.1 Planctomycetota bacterium | reverse complement strand
TTGGGTCACAGCCTGGAAGACATCGGCGACTTCTCGGCACAGGTCGGCGGCGGACAGGGCGTGCTGATCGATCCCAAAAGCGGAGCGCGATTGGCCGGAGCCGATCCTCGACGCGACGGATACGCACTGGCCTACTAGGACCGCCTGTCCCGCGCGATTCGTTCTGACCAGGAGCACCCCGTCGGATGTCCAGCGTGCGGCTCGAGTCGGTTTCGAAGCACTTCGGTGACGTGGTTGCCGTCGACGCGATCGACCTGGAGGTCGAGGACCGGGAACTGCTGGTGCTGGTCGGTCCCAGCGGCTGCGGCAAGACGACGACGCTGAGAATGATCGCCGGCCTCGAACAGCCCACCTCCGGAACGATCTCGATCGGAGACCGTGACGTCACTCATGTCGACGCGATGGATCGCAACATCGCGATGGTCTTCCAGAACTACGCTCTGTATCCCCACATGAACGTCTTTCGCAACATGGCCTTCGGGCTGCAGATGCGGAAGGTGGCCCGGCAGGAGATCGAGACGCGGGTCGGCGAAGCGGCCAGGTCGCTGGGCATCGACGGGCTACTCGAACGCCGCCCCGCTCAACTCAGCGGCGGCGAACGCCAGCGCGTGGCTCTGGGCCGGGCGATCGTCCGCAACCCCGAGGTCTTTCTGCTCGACGAACCGCTCAGCAACCTCGACGCCAGGCTCCGAGTCTCGATGCGATCCGAACTGGTCAGCCTCCGCAAGGGACTCGGTGCCACGATGGTCTACGTGACACACGACCAGGTCGAAGCGATGACGATGGGCGACCGGATCGTGGTGATGCGCGACGGGCGGATCCACCAGGTCGGAACGCCGCGGGACGTCTATCTCAGGCCGGCCAACCGCTTCGTGGCCGAGTTCATCGGCAACCCGCCGATGAACATCATTGGCGGCCGTGTCCAGGACGATGCGGGTCGGCCGGTACTGGTGGCCGGGGACTTCCGCATGCCGCTGGTGGGTGAACTGGCCCAGGTGGCGGATCGGCTCGACGGCGATCGAGTCGTCGACTTCGGGATCCGGCCCGAGAGTGTGCGGCTGGGTGAGTCGGTCGGATCTGCCGACGGCACGGCCGAGGCGACGATCGTTGGTTCGCAGTACCTGGGAGCCGAACACCTGGTCGAGTTGGATGTCGGAGGACCGCGGCTGCTGTGTCGGATCGAGGGCGATGGCGAGTTCGAGACCGGTCAATCGTGCCGTGTCGGTATCGAACTCGAGGCGGCTCACCTGTTTCATCCTGAAACGGGAGCCCGCCTGTGACCAGTTTGCCTCTGACCCGTCGTGGCTGGCTGGCGAGCACCGGTGCCCTGGGGCTGGCGGCCCTCTCGGGCTGCGGCCGGCCGCGGCCGGTCCGCGACAGTCAGGGCCGGGTGATCGTCGAGTACTGGCACCAGCCGATGGTGATCCAGGTCCCCGAACTCGGGGACGAGGTGAAGGAGGTGGGCGACTTCGAGCGGTACCTGGCCCGCCGCTTCATGGCCAGGAACCCCGACATCGTGGTTCGCACGCAGTGTCTGAACTGGGAGGACCTGCCTCGCAAGGTGCCAATCAGCGTGCTGGGCGGGCGGCCTCCGGACGTGCTGATGGACTACGTCGGCCGCACCAGTGGATTCTGGTACCAGGGTGTGCTGGAACCGATGGATGAAGTGGTTGCGGGCATCGAGGAGGACTTCCAGCCGAGGATGCTCGAGGCGTCCATGTTACCCGGCCCCGACGGCTTGCGGCGACTGCATGCCGTGCCGCTTTGCGGCTGGGTGCAGGTGCTGGCATTGAATCGAGCCTGCTGGGATGCTCAGGGCCTGGGCCACCTGCTGCCGGGTTTCGAGGATCCTCGCTGGGCAAGCTGGGACCAGTTCGAGGCGGCGCTTCAGGCGGTGGCCAGCCAGAAGGTGACTCCGCTGGGGATGCAGTGTGCCAGCGAGCAGGGTGACTATCGGGTGCTGCAGTATTTCTGGGCGTTCGGGGCCGAGGTGTACCACGGGCGGGACTTTTCGCGGGTGGCGTTGAATTCACCCGAGGGTGTGGCGGCGCTAGAGTGGCTAGTCGACGCAAAGCGGAAGGGCTGGATCCAGCCCAACGTGGCCACGGCCGGTTACGGGTTCTACGACATGTTCTGGCGTGGCCGCACGGTGGCGATTCCCAGCGGCGTCTCGATGCGTCGCGGGTACGAGAATGCCCTTCGCGACGGCAAGGTCACCGCCGACTTCAACGGCGACGGGAAGATCGACATGGAGATCTTCTACACCCTGCCGCCGACGCGGCCGGGCGTCGCCACGACCCTACCGGTGTCGACCAACGGACTGGTTGTCTTCCGACAGCCGGACCCCGACCGACGTGCCGCGGCGATGCGGTTTGTCGAGTTCCTGACCAGCACCGAGACGGTCGGACAGTACTCACGCGCCTCGCAGATGCTGCCGGGTCGCAAGAGCGTGGGGCAGATCTTCGCCGATCAGCCGGACGTGACCAGGATGCTCGACCTGGCCGCACGCTGCCCGGTGGCCGACATGGGGGCGACGTCGCCGAGCTATTACGACATTCGCAAGAGACTGCCGCCGTACCTGCAGGCGGCATTCCTGGGCTTGAAGTCACCGGCGGAGGCGTTGGCGGGTTTCGAGCGTGAGGCGGAGGGTGTGTTGAGAGGCCAGGTGGCGGCTGCCGAGGGGATCGGGTCGGCGGGGCGGGAGACTGTTCGATGAGCAGCGTGGCGATCGAATCGGCGGTCCCGAGGTTCAGACGTGGCGGCTGGATCTTCCTGCTGCCGGCCGGTGTGCCCTTTGTCGCCTTCGTGCTCTGGCCGCTCGTCCACGGCCTGGCGCTGGGGTTCTTTGATGTGCAGTTGAGAGAGACTCGCTTTATCGGGTTGGACAACTACCGCAGGCTGTTCCAAGACGAGACGTTCTGGGCGGCGGTGCGAAACACCTGCAGCTTTGTGGTGCTGGTGGTGCCGACCGTGTGGGCCTTGAGCCTGGGCATTTCGGCACTGGTCTACCCGATGGGGGGATTCGCCCGCTCGTTCTTCCGGTTCGCGTTCTACATACCGGTGGTGGCTGGAGGCGTCTGCCTGGCGATGGTCTGGATGTGGATCTTCGACCAGCAGTACGGGTTGCTGAACTACATGACCGGGACGCTACTGGGCGTGGAGGTCGATTGGCTGGGTCGGACCGACACGGCACTGGCGTCGCTGGCGGTGGTGGTGATCAGTTGGAGCCTGGGCCAGCCGATCATCATCTTCCTGGCGGCCCTGGGCGGGATTCCTCCCGAGCTGCACGAGGCGGCTCGAATCGACGGAGCGGGTCCGTTGCGGAGATTCTGGCACGTGACGTTGCCGCTGCTGCGACCCGCGTCGCTGTTCGTGCTGGTGACCCAGACGATCGGCGTGTTCCAGGTCTTCGTGGTGGTGTTGCTGCTGACGGTCAACGGCGGCCCGGCCCATTCGACTCGCACGATTGTCTACGGGATGTACGAGACCGCCTTCACGCCGATGTACGACTTCGACTACGCCGCGGCCCAGGGCAGCGTGTTGCTGGTGGCCCTGGGTGCGATTGCGATCGTGCAGTTCCGCCTGCTGGGGCGGCAGACGCGGCTGGATTGAGAACCGATGCCCGAACCCGCTCATACACCGTTGATCTCAAGGCGCCTGCCCGGCCTGGGCCGTTTTGTGTCGTGGGCGGTGCTGCTGGTCGCGGCGACCGCGGCGATTCTGCCGTTGTACTGGATGACGACCGGGTCGCTGAAGCGGCAAAGCGACGCGATGAAGACGCCTCCGGAGTGGTTCCCCGAGGATCCGACGCTGGCCAATTACGAGAAGCTGTTTGGGGGCCAGGAGGGTGGTGCCTGGAGTGGTCGACGACCCGCCTCACGCTGGCTGCTCAACAGCCTGCTGGTCGCCGTGTCGGTCTCGGTCTCGGCCGTCTTCACCAGTGCCCTGGCGGGATACGCGTTGGGCAAGCTGAGTTTTCCGGGTCGGCGGATCGCCTTCTGGCTGGTCGTGGCCACGATGATGCTGCCTCGACAGGTCTCGCTGATCCCGTTGTACCTGATGGTCGTCGGTCTTGACTGGATGGACTCGTACCCCGGCCTGATCGCTCCGTTTCTGTGTTACCCCTTCGGGATCTTCCTGGTCCGGCAGTTCATGATGCAGGTGCCCGACGAGTTACTGGCGGCGGCTCGGATCGACGGTGCGGGACCGTGGCGGGTCTTCTGGCACATCGTGTTGCCGATGTCGCGGCCGGCCCTGGGAGCGGTGGCGATCTTCAGCTTCATGGGGGCGTGGAACGAGTACCTGTGGCAGCTGATCGTGACGAACCGACCCGAGATGTACACGTTGCCGGTGGGGGTTTCGAAGCTGGTTACGACGCTCAGCGAGTTCGACCTGGGCCTGGCGATGGCCGGAGCGACGGTGGCGTTTCTGCCGATGCTGGCGGTGTTCATGATGTTTCAGCGGTACTTCGTGCAGGGTATCAGCGTCGGGGCATTGAAGGGATAGGGCCGGCAGACGCCCCCCGACATCGCTGGACGTGGCGAGGGGCATCGGACGTGGATAGGATAATCGGCAACTGGCTACGGCGGACCAGGGCCAGTCCCTCAAAGAGTGACCGGGAGATCGAGATCATGTTGCGATTGATGACTGCAGTCTTGGCAGTAAGTGTGCTGGCGATTGCCTCGGCCCAGGCCGACGACTGGCCTCAGTTCCGCGGCCCCAACTGCAGCGGGATCTCGACGTCGAAGGCGGCGATGCCTGTCAAGTTCTCTCCGACGGAAAACGTGCTCTGGTCGGCGGAGATTGGTGACGGAGTCGGTTGTCCGATCATCGCCGGGGGCCGCGTGTTTGTTTCGGCCCTGGGTGACCCCGGTCACGTGGCGCTGTATGCCTACGACGCCAAGAGCGGTCGTTTTCTGTGGGGCAAGCAGTGGGACATGGGTGATGCGATCAAGGTGCACAAGACCAACAGCCTGGCCGCGACGACTCCGGCCAGCGACGGCAAGCGGGTCTACTTCTACCACGCCTACGTCGGCATGGTGGCGTTGGACGCCCGGGACGGGGACATCAAGTGGCATCGCGAGTTGCCCGTGCCTTACTACATCTTCGACTGGGGCCCGGCCATGTCGCCGGTGCTGCACAAGGGCAAGGTGCTGTTGGTCCAGGACGACGATCTGCACCCCGCCTTCTACGCTCTCGATGCCAAGTCCGGCAAGACTCTGTGGACCGACGATCGCAGCGACCAGGCGGTGAACTACTCGCATCCGATCATCACCCAGGGCAGCCAGGGCGACGAGATTGTCGTGGCCGGCACGGGAATGCTGATCGGCTATGACCCCGACACAGGCAAAAGGCTGTGGCACGCCCGCACGCTGCTGCGGAACATCAAGACCACTCCGGTCACCTTCGGCGGCACGATCTACGTCTCGCTGCAAAGCGGTGGGATCGCCAACCAGTGGCTCGCCTCGGCCGATGCCAAGGGAGAAGAGGTCGGGCGCGGTGGCAATGGCGACGGCAAGTTGTCCAAGGCCGAGATGCAGGCGATGGTCGGCAAGCGGAAGATCCCCGAGGCGTTCTTCAAGAGGACGTTCGACAAGGGCGACCTGAACAAGGATGGCGTGCTCGAGGGCATCGAGCTGGACAAGGCGTTTCTCAGCGAGAGTAACTTTGCCGGAGCCACCTTCGACACCCCCTCCGAGAAGGCTGGTGATCAGTCGATCCACGCGGTGCGAGCCGGAGGCCGTGGCGACGTGACCAAGACGCACGTGCTCTGGAAGCACGCCGCCTCGCAGATCGACCACATCGTCTCGCCGCTGGTCGTCGACGGCCGCATGCTGCTGGTCAAGGGAGGCGGAATTGCGACCGGTTTCGAGATCGTCGGCGGAAAGAAACTGTGGGGTCCCCGGCGGATCAACAACACCTGTGAGTACTTCGCGTCGCCGATCTATGCCGACGGCAAGATCTACATCGCCGGTGAGAACGGCTACATGGTGGTGCTGAAGAGTTCCGACAAGCTGGAGATCCTGTCGAAGAACGATATGGGCGAGCCGATTGTTGGCACTCCGGCGATCGCCGATGGCCGGATGGTGATCCGCACCCGCGGGCATTTGTACTGCGTGGGCTTGAAGTAGGGTCTCGCTTGCCCCGTGTCACCCGCCGCTGGGGTCAGACGCCCGCGTCGGTTGAGGTTGGCTTCGGCTCTAGCGGTCCGTCGGCGGGGGCCTGACCCCTTTTGGCAAAGTGGGAGGTGTCCGGCCGAAGGGGTCAGGCCCCGCCTGCGGGCCGTGGTGGGTGGAGCAAGACTGTTGGTGGGCGGCGTCAGACCCCGGCCTTCAGACCAGATCGGGCACTCCAATCCGCTCGAGGATCCCTCGCAACTCACCACGCTCCTCGGACGTCAACTCGCGGGTCGGCAGTCGGCTGGGTCCGCCCGGTCGGCCGCACAATTCCAGGGCCGCCTTCACCACCGGACTCTCGGCTCCGGAGCGTTTCCACATCTTGCCCCGGAAACTCTGCCAGGGCCAGTTGCCCGCCACGATGCGAGCCTGGGCGGCCACGTAGTCGCCCGCCTCCATCAGGTCCCAGGTCCCCAGGTCGTACTCGGGCCAGATCGTGGCCAGGTGAGTGATGAAGCCGGTGCCGCCGAGCATGTGGTTCATCACCTGCAGGCCCTGGTTGTCGACCATCGCCGCCTGGTCGGCGAATCGGTCGATCCCACGCAGGTAAGTGCCGCTGTGAGGCGAGGACCACTTGATCGAGACGCAGCGAGGCAACTCGAGCAGCTTCTCCAACTGGTCCAGCGAGATGTCGTAGCCCTCCCAGTGGGTGTTGTAGATCATGATCGCGATCCGCTCGGTCGCCTCGTGCACCGCCGTGAACAGTCTCAGGCAGTCCTCGTCGCTCGACTCGTAGTAGTACCCCGGCCCGAATTGCACTCCGTAGGCCCCCAGTTCTTCGGCACAGCGGGCCATGGCGACGATGTCGTCGAGATTCGTGCCCTGTGCTCCGACGAGCACCGGGACGCGGCCGTCGGCGGCTTCGACGATCGTGCGGCTGATGTCTCGACGCTCATCGAGCGTCAGCATCGGAAAGTCGCCTCCAGCCCCCACCGCCAGCAGCACACCGCGTCCGTTGACGATGCCCCGCTCGATGGTCGTCTGGACGTTGGCACGAGTAGCTCCGTGGTCGACGGCCAGGTTGCTGTCCAG
>CAUZEQ010000257.1:0-7230 GCA_963578885.1 Planctomycetota bacterium | reverse complement strand
CAGCGGCCGTCCGGTGCCGCTGATCCCCGACGGCACGCCGATCCGCGAACTGCTCTGAACCCGGTTGAGCGGTCAGATCCCAGGCCAGGTCGAGGCAACCGGTGCTACTCGAGTAGTCGGAGAGTGTTGTTGCGTCTCCACTCCTTGATCGCCTCGGGCGTCATCGACGGTTCCACATCTCCACCTAGGCCGCGGCGTTTGAGTCCGGCGTAGTAGGCTGCGACGTCTTCTCCGGTGTTCAGGGTGAAGACTTCTCCATCGGGCATGAAGACAGTGCTTCCATCAGCGTCCGAGAGATCGAGTTTTGCACCTCGCCATTGGTCGTGACCTCCGTGCATCACCCGCGGCTGGTCCATTCCGTTGTTGAGTCTCGCAGCAATCTCCCGGGTTCTTGGATTCGTCCAGTTTTGGAGCACGACCTGGTTTTCGGCTGCCAGGGCGGCATTCTGCCCGGGGTTCTTGGGGTCGATGATTCCGAGCAGGTCGTAGTCACCCACCAGAGGTTTTCTTGAGCGGGTGTCGATGATCTGGCCGGGTTCGAGTTTCCAGCCGGGATTCTCGGACAATTCCAGCACATTGCCCCAGCGGGTTCTGGCGACACCGTCGGTGTCCACGATCGCGTAGCCGTTTTCATGGGCTGCCTGTCGGTGTGCCCTCCATTTCTCGTTTGTGCGATCGACCGTGACGATCCCGGTTTTCTTGCTGGTTTTCGCCTTGATAGCCATGGGCTTGGCCGGAAAGCCCCTTCGGATCAGAGGAGTCGACTTTACGTTGGTATTCCGCACGGCGATGATCAGGTTTTCCTGCTGGGCGACAAGCTGAAAGAGCCGGAAGTGCATCTGGGTCATGCCACTGCGAGCGACGACGTTGACGTTGGAAACGAGTTTCTTGGCCTTGGGCGCGACTCGCTTGGCTCCCTTCATCACCAGTGCCGAGAAGACGGCAACGCCGACGACAGCAATGAAATTCGCCAGGTGTTGGGCGGCCTGGTCGAGGTCCGAATTCGACCTGGCCGAATAGGTCAATCCGACTGCTGCTGCCAGGTCTTCGGCGGCCGTGACAACCTGCAGACCCAGGAAGGCGAAGCCGACAGCCACCATAACGGCATCGGCAATGAACCCGACACCGAAGTAGTGAGATCCTGCCCACACGGCCAGGGTTCCGGCGACCATCGCGATGGCGGCCGGAGAGATCATCATGGCGAACTCGTTCTGGAATTCGGCCGGCAGCAGCGGGAGGGTGCGATGCAGCACAGAGGTAAAGCGATCCTCCAGCGGCATTTCCGAGACCCGTTCTGTTCGGCGGATCGGGCCGGGCGTGGGTGTCGAACTGACAACCGATGTGCCGGTATCGAGTCACTGACCAAACAGGGGATCGTTGAAGATCGGTCCTGGAGTTCGTTCGCCGCCCATTGTGAGTCTCTCAGCGACTGCCTGCTTACTAGCGGGGGAGCCTCGAAGTCAGGAGTGGTCTCGAATCAGCCGCCGATGAGCACGGTCGGGCAGCCGACGGTAATCGCTCCGCCGTGGGCCGTCGAGTCGCCCATCCGCGCCGCGGGGGATCCGCCGATCAGGACGCTCATCGAGCCCATCACGATCGAATCGGGCGGTCCCACGCAGATCGCCATGTCTCCGATTCGTGCAGCGGGCACACCGCCGATCAGGACCGTGGGGCAGCCGACCGAAACGGGACCACCCACGTGGGGAATTGGCGGGGTGCCCGGTGTCACCATCGGACAGACGTGCATGTCGGAAATGCGAGCGGCAGGTGGCATGGCCTGGTTCCTGTTCCGTTGAGGGATGCTCTTGGGGCCGTCTAATCGGCGGTATTGTCCGAGGGAGGTGATTCCTGCAGGACGCTGACGAGTTCGAATCGCTCGAACTTCTGTGAAAACTCCTCGGTCGCAAAGATGCACCAGCCGCCCTCGTCGGGGGCTTCGATCAGGACACCGTCGATCCCGGTCATGATCTCCTCGACCACGTCCTGCTGGCTGTTTTGGAGGATCTGGTGCAGCAGGCTGGGCCACCAGTAGGCGAACAGCGATTCGGTTCGAGACTTCTTGCCGGTGGCCGGGTTGAAGGTGGCCAGTGAGCGGAGGTGCTGATGCAGGTCCGGGGTGGGCGACTGAGAGAAGATCAGCATTGCTGCGTCGTTGCCGGTCACCTCTTGTACGGCCGCGGGCAGTCGGTCGCGGTCTTCGGGCGAGAGCAGGACCGGAGAGTGCTCGGCGATGATTTCGGCGGAGAGCCAATCCAGCAGGTAGTTCGGATCGGTGAAGTCCTCGGGCAATGCGCTTCCACCGCGGGCAAAGTCGACGATCGCATGCAGTGGGCTCAGGCTCGAGAGCCGCTGCGCCATGGCCCACAGACCGGCCGTGTTGTCCGGGGCCGAGGTGGTCAGGACCAGCCCGGTCTGGCAGGTGACCTGGCAGACCGGAGACGCTGATCCCTCGGCATCGGGGGTCGAGCCAGAGTCAGCCAGGGAGACGCGGATGACGGAATTGTGGCCGATCTCGATTTCATCGCCATCGGAGAGCCCCACGATTTCGTCGACGCGACGGTGGTTGACCATCGTGCCATGGCTGCTGAGGTCGTGCAGTTGGCAGTCGGGAGGGACCAGCTCGATCCGGCAATGTTCTCGGGAAACAGACCGATCCTGTTCGATCACGAGGTCACAGTCGGCCTGGCTGCCGATGACCAGTGGCTTCCCGGCGGCCAGCGGGGCCGTCATCCCGGCGGCGGGGCCATGCACCACCTGCAGCGACCCGGGTGCCGGAGTCGCTTCGCCACTGTGGTCAGAGGACACGGGAGGCCGGTCGGGTTGTCGAGAATCCGGAGTCAATTCGCCGCCGGCGGCTGCGGCAGGAGCCTCTTCCACGACGTCGGCCGGGGGGTGCTCGGACTGAGCGGGTCCCTCGGCCGGGTCGTCCGCGTGGAGGCGGATGGCCAGGACGGTCGCATTTCCGATCTGAATCTCATCTCCATCGTGAATCTCAGAGGACTCAATGTCCGCGCCATTGAGTCGAGTTCCATTGGCACTGAGATTGGTCAGGCCGAGGATGGGCGGCAGCCATTGGACCTGGCAGTGTCGTCGAGAAACCACGGGATCGTCCTGGATGGTGATGTCGCATTCGTCGAGTCGTCCGACCAGCAACGAGTGGCCCGGGGGGACCGTGACCGTTTGTCCGGACGAGGTCCCACTGGTGATTTCGATCACGACCTGGAGGTCATTTTCGGCCATCGTTGTTTTCGCTTGTCTCAGCAGGACTTGTTACCGGTCTTGGAGTCGTCAGCCTCGGTGGGCTCCAGCAGTTCGACATCGGTGGTGCCGGAAGGCGAGGAGGGACTGGCGCCGCTTCCACTTCCGGCGGACCCGCCGCTGTTGATCATGACCAAAGTGCCCTGGATCGAGACGCCCGTTGGGCCGATGTTCACGTAATTGCCACCCACCTTGAGTGTCAGGCTCAGGCCAGCCTCGATCACCACGTCCATTCCGCCCTTGATGTGGATGGACTGTGCGGCTTCCAGAGCCGAGCTCTGGCCGACCTTCTGATCCAGGTTGCTGCCGACGGTCAGTGACATGTCGCCGCCAACCTGCTCGGACTGTGCCCCCCCGATGTCCAGGTGCGCGTCACCTCCGACACTCTCAATCACGTCGCCTTGGACGACGGTCTCCTGGTTCTCGGCGACCGTCAGGTACATGTTCTTGTCGAGCTTCTCGACGTGGTCGTTCTTGACGCCCAGGTGCTTGTTGCCGTGAACGAATTCCACCTGGTCGCCTTCTCCACCGTTGTCCCCGATGCCGACGATCAGGTGGCGATTGGCGACGACGCGTTCGTTGGAGTCGTTCTTGACGCGGACGTCCATGTTCCGTTCGGCGTGCAAGAAGATCTGTTCCTTGTCCTTCTTGTCTTCGATGCGGAGTTCGTTGAACCCGTCGCCGTTCTTGGAACTGTTGGTCTTGATGTAGCTGAGCGTCTGGTTGGCGGGCAACTCGTAGGGGGGCATCTGCTCCGCGTTGTAGACGCTTCCGACGATCAGCGGTCGGTCGGGGTCGCCTTCGAGAAAGTCGACGACGACTTCCTGTCCGATGCGAGGAATCGACATGAAGCCCCACTTCTTGCCGGCCGAGTTGTGGGCGACTCGAATCCAGCACGAACTGCTCTCGTCACTCTCGCCCTCGCGGTCCCAATGGAACTGCACCTTCACGCGTCCGTACTCGTCGGTGTAGATCTCCTCGCCCTTGGGTCCCACCACGACGGCGGTTTGCACACCGGAGATCATCGGCTCGGGGCTGACTCGAGCGGGGCGGAAGACGACCGAATCGGGAATGCAGGTGAACGAGTTGTTGTAGTCGTGACCAATCGGGCCGCCGGTTTCATAGGCCAGGGGCTCGTTGGCCGTGTGATGCACTGTCGTGATCACGAAGGACTGGTTCTTGTCGCCTCCGGCACGGTCACCGGTGATCGTGAACTTGCCACCGGGTGTGAACGACTTGCAGAGGCTCGTGGCGTTGATCGTGTCGTGTTCGACCTCCTCCTCTTCCATCCGCAGCTTGACCTCAGCATCTCCGTCGGATTTCTGCTGGTATTCACCCGGATAGTCGTAGACCTCGTACTTGTCGATTCCCGGCAGGCTGACGACGCTGTTGGAATTCGTCATCAGGTTGGTACTGGGAGTCTCGAAGTTGTGGTCTGTCTGGGCCCACTTGCCCGGCACGAAGCCGAACCGATGCGACCAACTCATGATGTGGTCGGCGATCGCCACGCGACTCCGGGATGGCGGATAGTCGACCTCATTCTCTGCGCAGTCCTTGTACGCTCCGACCTGGTCGGCCAGCACGAGAGTATGTTTGCCGTCCTCGTGCCTGAAGTAATAGAAGATGCCCTCGCGTTCCATCAGGCGTGACACGAAGTTGAAGTCGGTCTCGCGGTACTGCACGCAGTAGTCCCACTGCTTGTGCTCTCCTTTGATCTCAGACGTTTCGTAATCGCTGAAACCAAGGTCTCCGAAGACCTTCTCGATGATCTCGACCACCGTCTGCTGCTGGAAGATCCGGCAATCGGCGGTTTGCGAGAGGAACCAGAGCCAGGGGACGAGAGTTGCGCGGTAGTTGCGGCGTCCGTCTTCGGCGTCGCCGGCGACCAGTTCGGAGATGAAGCCGTTGAAGAAGTGGGGTGATTCGTCGGTGAGCCTGAGGCAGACGGTGACGTTCTGGCCGACGATGTCGCTGGCCGCGATCGCGTCGTTGTCCGAAACCAGGTCGAGCTCGAACTTGAACAACCGTGAGAGATGTTCGGAGCCGTGGAAGCGGTTCAACAGCAGCTCGTTGTCTCCGAGCGGCGTTGTCAGTTCCAGGGCACGGTTTTCTTGGAGGAGTGCCATCGAGCGGACCTCGGAAGTACTGGTCTTTGGAGTGCGAAGTGTTCTGACTGTACGCGGGTCTGCCTGGTGTGACGGCGAGACGCAGGAGCCGGCCCAGTCGGCCTGCTCTTGCGACCCGACGGTGGACCCCGGGGTCCACCGCCGCCAACCGGTTGGCTACGCTTCGCCTTCTTCCACCTTCCAGGAGTACTCGATGTTGCCCTTGGACCCACCCTTCTCGTCACACTCGGTGTAGGTCACCTTGATCTCTTCGAAGTTCAGAGCAAAGTCCTCGCTGGGAACATCCTCGGACTGTCCGCTGCCGCTGATGTTGTAGCTGCTGACCTGAACGTTCTTGAGTTCGTAGGCGTAGTAGGTCACTCGGCCCGAGTCGGTGTAGGACGCGGTGACGTGGATCTCGACCTTCGGAAAGACCTTGCCCTTGCAGACGCTCTCGGCAATCTTCGGGCTCGACTTGTCGATCTCCTTGGTGCAGTTGATATCGCTGAGAATTACGTCGCCTCGCCGGCGAGTCGCTCCGGTGGCACCACCGCCGGGCTTGTACACGCCCTGGGCGAAACTGCCGAGGTCGGTCCAGTCCTTGTGGTCCTTGTCCTTGCACTCGCCGTCGATTCCGTCGAACTTGATGTAGGCCGCCATTGTGGGTCTCCTTCTCTGGGTTACTGAGAGTGTCGTGGGTTGTGATGTCTCGCAGCGTCGATTGTTGTCAGCAGGCTGGCTACGCTTCGCCTTCTTCCACCTTCCAGGAGTACTCGATGTTGCCCTTGGACCCGCCCTTCTCGTCGCACTCGGTGTAGGTCACCTTGATCTCTTCGTAGTTCAGAGAAAAGTCCTCGCTGGGAACATCCTCGGACTGTCCGCTGCCGCTGATGTTGTAGCTTGTGACCTGCACGTTCTTGAGTTCGTAGGCGTAGTAGGTCACTCGGCCCGCGTCGGTGTAGGACGCGGTGATGTGGATCTCGACCTTCGGAAAGACCTTGCCCTTGCAGACGCTCTCGGCAATCTTCGGGCTCGACTTGTCGATCTCCTTGGTGCAGACAATGTCTTCGAGTACCACGTCGCCGCGACGGCGAGTCGCTCCGGTGGCACCGCCGCCGGGCTTGGAAACGCCCTGGGCGAAACTGCCGAGGTCGGTCCAGTTCTTGTGGTCCTTGTCCTTGCATTCGCCGTCGATTCCGTCGAACTTGATGTAGGCTGCCATTGTCTGTCTCCTTCTTTGAGTTCCTGGGTGTGTCGTGGGTTGCGATGTCTCGCAGCGTCGATTGTCGGCAGCGAGTTGCAAAGCTGAGGTGGCTGGCAGTGTGAGGTTTCGATTCGTCTCGGCCAGGTCACCTGTTTGCACTCCTGTTACTGAGATTCTCGCCGTGTTGCCGAATCGGTTGCGTGAAATCTTGGAAAAAGCGCAGACCGAACACTCATCAGCTGCCTCGGGCAGACGATCAGTCGTCTGAGAGCTCGTACTGGAAGCTCCCGTCCTTGTCGACGTTGACCTCGACACTGCGGATGGCGTTGCCTTCGGCCATGTGTGCGAGGAACTCGGCGGCGAGTTCCGGGAGCAGGGTCCGCGTGAGGATGTGATCGACGTTGCGGGCCCCGGTGTCGACCTCGGTGCATCGCTCTGCCACGTTCTCGACCAACTCGGACGTGTAGCTCAGCGAAGCGTTGTAGTTGTCCTTGACCCGTCGGACGATCTTGCCGAGCTTCAGTTCGATGATCGTCTTCATCACGTCATCGCTGAGCGGGTAGTAGGGCAGGACGGTCAGGCGGCCGAGGAAGGCCGGTTTGAAGGTCTTGAGCAGTTCGTCGTGGAGCGCCTTGGCGAGTCCTTCGGGATCGGGCTTGGTTT
>CAUZEQ010000256.1:0-7232 GCA_963578885.1 Planctomycetota bacterium | reverse complement strand
TGGCACCACGTCTCGGTCACCTACTCGCACAAGACCGGCCGCACCCGGCTCTACCTCGACGGCAAACCCGACGGTGCCAAGCCCTTGAAGTCGCCCGACGACACGAACCACATCATCCGGCTCGGCTACACCGCCACGAACTTCATGACTCCCCTGAAGGGGGCTCTCGACGAGGTCCAGTTCTTCCAGCGCACGCTCTCCGACGCCGAGATCCTGAGGCTGTCGCGTGACGAGGAGATCCCGGCCTCACGAGTTGCACGCTGGAGCTTTGACGAGAAGGGCTCGAAGAGCGGACAGGTGCCCGGCGCGGTGGGCAACGTGATCGGCGGCGGGTATGCCGGCAGCAACCAGGGTGGCCGACTCGTCACCGGGCACAAGGGGCTGGCCTTGGAATTCAATGGAAAGGCCCAGGTCCGCATCGGGCCGCGTCGAGCGACCCGGCCACAGACCACCGTCGACTGGCAGTCCCAGGCGGTTGTGGCCGCCATCGTGCTCGGCCCGGGCAACTCCCGCTGGCTGAACTCCGGCAAGGCCCTGCGATTGAAGATCCCCTCATCCAGGGCTCCGCAACGGATCTCGGTCCTGGCTTGGAGGAGCCCGGGCAAGACCACCCTCGCCACCGCCGTGACCCTGCGGCAGACACCACCTCGCCGGGCCTGGGACGACCTGGCCGACGGTGGCCCCACGCAGTGGAAGCAAACGGTCACCACAAAGTTGAATCGCGGTGATGCTGATGATAAAGATCCGCTCGCCATCGATGAGATCACTCTGCCGACGAGCAACCCGTGGCGAAGCTGGATGAGGCTGGGAGGCTTCGACTACTTCAGCGACGCCTCGCGGGCGGCCGTCTGCACCTGGCAGGGTGACGTCTGGATCGTCTCGGGACTCGGCAAATCGCTCGACTCGGGCAAAACAGCCGGTCAGCTGACCTGGAAACGGATCGCCGCCGGGCTGTTTCAGTCGCTGGGCCTGAAGATCGTCGACGACCGGATCTACGTGCTCGGCCGCGACCAGATCACTCGCCTGGTCGACCTGAACAACGACGGTGAGACCGACTTCTACGAGAACTTCAACAACGACGCCCAGGTCACCGAGCACTTCCACGAGTTCGCCATGGACCTGCAGACCGACAAGCGGGGCAACTTCTATTATATGAAGGGCGCCCGGCACGCATTGCCGGCGGTGATTCCGCAGCACGGTTCGGTCATCCGCGTTTCGGCCGACGGCTCGACCAGCCAGGTCCTGGCCAACGGGTTCCGTGCCCCCAACGGCCTGGCGCTCAACGACGACGGCAGCTTCATCTCGACCGACCAGGAAGGTCACTGGACGCCGATGAACCGGATCAACTGGATCCGCCGCGGCGGGTTCTACGGCAACATGATGTCGTATGTGCCTGGCAAGAAGGACACCAGCTACGACCCGCCGCTGTGCTGGATCCACAAGCAGACGGACCGCAGCCCGAGTGCCCCGGTCTGGGTCACAAGCGACAAGTGGGCCTTGCCCCGCGGTTCGCTGCTGAGCCTCTCGTACGGCACCGGCCGCATCTGGCGGGTCGTCCACGAGCGTGTCGGCGAGATCCACCAGGGCGGCATCACCAGGCTGCCGCTGCCCGAGTTGCCCACCGGCATCCACCGTGGCCGTTTTCACCCCGATGACGGCCAGTTGTATATCTGCGGGCTGTTCGGATGGTCGAGCAACAAGACCCGCCCGGGCGGGTTGTACCGCATCCGCGCCACCGGCAAGCCGCTGGACATCGCCGAGGGTCTCTCGGCGGTACCCTCCGGACTCGTGATCCGCTTCCCCAGGCCACTCGACAAGAAACAGGCCACCGACGCCGGCCGTTACAGTATCCAGCGATGGAACTACCGTCGAGCCGCCTCGTACGGGTCACGCGACTACAAGGTCAGTGACGGGACGCAGGGACGCGACCGGGTCGAGGTGACCGGCGTGCAACTTTCTCGAGATGGCCGAGCTGTGCTGTTGGGCATTGCCGACATGAAGCCCTGCATGCAGATGCGGGTCCACTACAACATCGCCACCGCCGAGGGCACCCCGGTCGCCGGGCAGATCGAGCACACGATCAACGTCGTCAACGGCCCCACTCACCTCGCCTCACTGGGCTTCGACCCCGCCGGGGCTCCGGTCCCCCGCGTGCGGATGGGGCCGCCCCGCAAGGACCTGAAGGCCGGGCTGGTCCTGGCCGCGAATGCCGGACCTCTGCACGACGCCCGCGTCTCACGGCTGGCCGCCCTGGCCGTCGAGCCCGGCGACAGCATCTCGCCCCGACTCACTCCCGGCGCGTTCACCGCCTCGCTCGAGGGACTGCTCGATGTCGAGCTGACCGACACCTACACCTTCTCGGCCGACGGCTCCGGCGACGTCACACTTTCGATCAACGGCGATGTGGTGCTCGATCAGCCCGGGGGCACCCGCGGCCGATCGGTCGCCGTCGCGCTCAACGCGGGACTCAACGAGCTGCATCTCGAGTACCGATCACCCGGCCGCGGGCTGGCGCAGCTGAGGTTGCATTGGCAGAGCCCGCGATTTGCTCGCGAGTTGATCCCATCGCGAGTCCTGTGGCACAGCGTCCGTCATCCCGAGTTGGCCCGGTGGTCGGCCGTCGGACGCGGCCGCTCGCTGTTCGCCACTCATCGCTGTGCCCATTGCCACTCGGCCCAGGGCACCAAGCTCCCGACCCGGCCGGCCATCTCACTCGACGCCGCCACCTTCCGATTCAATCGCAACTGGATGACTCACTGGATGGCCAACCCCCCGGCGATGCGGAATCACACCCGCATGCCCGCGATGTTCGGCACATCGGCAACCGAGATCCAGGCGCTGCGGGACGTGCTGGCCTACCTGACTCAATTCGAGATCGAGACGGTGGTCCCGCCGGCCGGTGATGTCGCCCGAGGTGAGCGGCGTTGGGAGCAGTTGGGTTGCATCGCCTGCCACACGTTTGCCCCGGCCGCCAAGGCCGACGACTGGGACCGCACGTCGCTGCACATGGCCGCCTCGAAGTACTCTCCCGGCTCGTTGGGTCGATTCCTGGCCAAGCCGCACCAGTTCCATCCTCAATCACGGATGCCCGACTTCAAGCTGACCGAGACCGAGACGAAGGACCTGGTCGCCTTGATCCACGCACGCTCGAGAGGGCGACTGAAACAACGCCTGCAGCCGCGGGGCAACGCCGGGCTGGGCAAGCAGCAATTCGTCTCGCGCGGCTGCCTCTCGTGCCACGGGTCGCAGTTGGCCGAGGTCGACAAGCTGAAGCCGCTCGACCCCGTCCAGCTCACCTTCGGCAAACAGACCTCCGCCGGCTGCCTGGCCGAGACACCTCGTCAGGCCGCGGGCCAAGGGCGGGTTCCCGTCTACGGGTTCTCAAGGCAACAGCGGGCCGACCTGTCGGCCTTCCTGGCGTCGGGCCCCGACCGTTCACCGGGCCGCTCGCCCCTGGAGTTTGTCGCCGATGCGATGCGGAGATTGCGTTGCGCGGCGTGTCACGACCGCGACACGGCGGTCAGCCCGCGTCGTGAGATCATTGCCGAGGAGAGTGAGTTGGGGATGCTGCCCGGCGTGCTGCCCGACCTGACATGGGCGGGCGAGAAGTTGAAGACCGGCTGGGCGGCACGGCTGCTGGGTGGTCGGCTGAAGCACCCGTCGCGGCCCTGGCTGAAAGCCCGCATGCCGAGCTTTGGCGCGTGGGGAGATCGACTGGCACGCGGCCTGGCCGCCGAACACGGTGTCTCGATCGAGGCCGCAGCAGGTCCTGGACCCGAGCGAACGCTGGCCGAGATCGGAGCCAGGCTCACACTCAAGCAGGGGGGGTTCAACTGCCTGCAGTGCCACGGCGTTGGCCGCAAACCGGCGTTGGCCCCCTTCGACAACCGCGGAGTCAACTTTTCTCGGGTCCGAGATCGCCTGCGTTATGGTTTTTATCTCGACTGGATGTTCGATCCCCTGAGGCTCGATCCGCACTCGAAGATGCCCCGCTTCTCACCCGATCGCAAGACGACGTCCGTGGGCAACCTGCTCGACGGCGACGCCCGAAAACAGTTCGACGCCCTGTGGCACTTCCTGCAGGCCGTCCAGGACAACTAGCTGGAGCCACCACTGACATGATGCGATTCTGCAGGCTGGCCCTCATGTTGTGTTCGGCCCTCGTGGTCTGGAACCCGGTGCCGGCATCCGCTGCCGGGCCTCGCCCCAACATCGTGCTGATCATGGCCGATGACGTGGGGTGCGAAACTCTGGGGTGTTATGGCGGACAAAGCTACAAGACGCCGCACATCGATCGGCTGGCAACCACAGGCCTGAAGTTCACTCACTGCTACGCGATGCCCGTCTGCCACCCCACGCGGACCTGCCTGCTCAGCGGCCGCTACCCCCGTCACCAGGGCAACCCGAAATGGGGCAGCTATCCAAGAATCGATGAGTCTTACACCCTGGCCCATGCACTCCGCTCGGCCGGCTACCGCACCGCGATCGCCGGCAAGTGGCAATTGGCTCTGCTGAGTAAAGACCTGCGACAGCCACACCGGATGGGGTTCGACGACTACTGTGTATTCGGCTGGCACGAGGGGCCCCGCTATCACCAGCCCCTGGTCTTCCAGAACAGCAGGGTCCGCACCGACGCGGTCACGCAATACGGCCCCACCGTCTACACCCGCTACCTGGCCGATTTCATGGCGGCCAACACCGACAAGCCCTTCTTCGCCTTCTTCTCGATGGCTCTCTGCCACGACGTCACCGACGACCTCGAATCACCCGTCCCCTACGCCACCGGCAAGGACCACTACGACACCTACGCCGAGATGATGGCCCAGATGGATGTTCACGTCGGACACATCACCACGGCCATCCGCAAGCTGGGCCTCGAAAAGAACACGCTGGTGCTGTTCACGACCGACAACGGCACGGCCAAGAGGTCGCTGCACCAGGCCGAAAACGGAAAGTACATTCGTCGCCCGGTTTCCAGCCGCATCGGCGGCAAGCTGGTCCCCGGCGGCAAGGGGAACCTCAGCGACGATGGCACCCACGTCCCCCTGCTGGCCAGTTGGCCCGGCCGGATCAAGCCGGGCACCACGACCGATCAGCTGGTCGACATGAGCGACTTTCTGCCGACGCTGAGGGAACTCGCCGGAGGACATCAGCCCCCTCGAGGGGCGACCCGGATCGACGGCCACAGCTTCGCCGGGCTGCTCGATGGGTCCCGGCGGCTGAAGGATCCGCGTCGATGGGCCTACGCCGAGCGAGGCGTCAAGCGGTTCTTTGTCCGCACGCAGAACTGGAAGCTCTACAACAACGGCCGGCTGTTCCACGTCGCCGTCGACGTGAACGAGAAGTCTCCGGTCACCCGCGCCCCCGCCTCGGCCGCCGCCGACATCAAGCTGCTGAGCCACGCCATGGCCACGATCGACGACGGGCACGCGTTTCCGAAGTGAGCGGGTGGGAGGGGCACGTCTCACCAACCGCCGGGGTCAGACGCCGCCCCCAACAGCGTCGGCTCCACCCTCCACGGACCGCAGGCGGGGCCTGACCCCTTCTGTGCCGCAGAGCACCATGTTTGTCGAGAAGGGTTCAGGCCCCCCGCCACGGGCGGGGCGTCTGACCCCGGCGGTTGCGATGGAACCCGGCGGCGGACCCCTACTTGACCAGGTGCTTGCGGGCGAACTTGATGTACTGCTGCCAGTCGTAGTCGGTCACGTCGTGCTTGCCGGTCCGCAGGTGATAGCCGATCCGCCCAACAACGGGCGAATCCGCCTTGGGCATCTTGTCGGTGCCCAGGCCCTCGGTCCCCAACAGCTTGTAGACGGGGTCGGCGTGTACCGCCGAGAGGAACTCGCCGCGAGGATCGGCCCAGCGGTCACCGGTGGCACTGGCAATGTAGACCGGTCGCGGTGCGATCAACGCCACCAGCATGTGCTGGTCGACCGGCAAGCTCGCTTCCTTGTTGTTGTACTTCTTGAAGTTGCCACAGAACCAGTGCGGGAACGAGTTGTTGATCCGCCACACGGTCTCCCCGAACGCCCGTCGTGACAGGGCCGCTCCGCCGCAGCCGGAGTTGTTGGAGATCACGATGGCGAATCGCTGATCCCGGGCTCCGGCCCACAGTGACGTCTTTCCCAACCGGCTGTGACCCAGCACAATCACCTGCTTGTGATCGATCTGCTTGTCGGTCTCGAAATAGTCCACCGCTCGGCTCAAGCCCCACGCCCACGCCGAGATCGTCCCCCACTGGTTCGCCCTCGGAGCCTTCTGGCCATCCTTGTAAGACAGAGGATGCACGCCGTTCTGGAACTCGTCGTGGTAATCCGGATCGATGTCCCCGCAATAGATGGTCGCCACGCCGAACCCCGCCGCCACAATCCGTTCCACCGACCAGCGGCTCGCCGACAGAGCCCGAGACTTCTCGTTGGCCCGGTTGTTCTCGTACCCGTCCCGCGGGTTGTTGCGATGCCACGACCGGGCCAGCAGGATCGCCTTGTCCGAGTGAATCGCGTGGTTGCCATTGAAGTTCAGCCCCAGGAAAATCGGCACCGCAGACTGAGCGGACGTGGGCAGATAGACCAGCAGGTCCATCTGCGGCCCCGTGTCGGTGCCGTCAAACAGCACCCGCACCTGCTTGCGAACCGCCTTGCCGCCCAGGGCCTTCTTCGACGATTCGACCAACCGGAACACCATCTTCGAGGGACAACCCGGAGCCTTGCCGTAGACGTGTTCCTGGAACAGCGCCAGCACCTGTGGCCTCCGCGTTTCGGTCCACTGCCTCGCCGTCTTGACCGGCTTGCCCGAAAGCAGCTTCAGAGGATCCGGCAGCTTGAAGCCGGGCACCTTGGCCTCGTCGTAGTTGGGCACAAACCCCTGGGCCTGGACCCGCTCGGACCCGACAAGACACACCGCCGTCAACAACGACGCGGTGAGCATGAGAAGACGCGGTGAGCATCGGTACATCTGGGAATCTCCGGGTGCCGGTACAGCGAGGCGGACTCGACTATGCCGTCTGTCGCGGCCGGTTGCAAATGCGAACGGCACGCCTGTTCGCCATGGATGCCAGCCGTTAACCTGTCGACTTGCCGCCCGGCCAGGTCAGCGGACGACCCGCCTCCCTTGAACAGTTGCTCCACGGACAGAGCATGGCCAACGGACTGAACTCCTCGCAAATCCAGGCGGTCCATGCGACCTCGGGACCGGTCCTGGTCCTGGCCGGAGCCGGCAGCGGCAAGACTCGG
>CAUZEQ010000255.1:0-7301 GCA_963578885.1 Planctomycetota bacterium | reverse complement strand
AACAACTCGTACATCTGCCGCTCGCTGAAACGGCCCACGCCCAGCTCGGGTATCGCGTCGTAGACCGAGTTGAACTCGAAGACCCCAAAACCAAACGACTCCAGCGGCTGAGGCTGCCCCACCACCAACTGGAAGACCAACGCGTACAGCAGGCTGATCCCGACGAACCGCCAAAGACCGCCCCGCCCGGCAAGACTCAATCCCAAACCTCCACCCGACTCGCCGCGATCCCGAGCCTTTCTCGCCAGGTAGATCCGCACGATCACCATGTACTGCAGACCGTGCATCAGCCGATGAGCGATCCCGAAGACCAGGATCGAATCGGTGTGCCAGGCCGTGCCGTACCACAGCCCGTAACTGGCCAACAGAAACAGCAGCTTGACCGGGTTCACCCCGTCGCCTCGCCTCAGACAACCCGCCAGGTGCACCGCGTAGGCGGCCAGCACCACCGCCGTGGCCGCCCAACTGAAGCCCTGAATCGCCTGGACCGATTCGACACCGATCGGGACCCGCCAGGTGAACAACTCGCGAACCCAGTACTGCACAAACAGCGGAGCCGTCAGGAACATGTTGCCGTACAACACCCAGTTCAGTGCCAGGTCGAAACGGCCGGTGCGAGGTGTCCCGGTGCCCGCCTTGAAGTCGTAGATCCGGGCAAACCCGTGCTGCTGCATGATGCTGTGCTGGTGATCCCACATCGTCACCAGCAGCAGCAGCGTGGTTGGAGCCCAATTGTGGCCCAGGATCGCGATCCCGCCAATCAACACCGGACCCAGCAACAGCCGACTCCGCCACCGCTGCCAGTCCTCTGCCAATCCGTAGGTCCGCACCCAGGTCGAACAGTGGTGAGGGATCGTGACCCAGAGATTGACCGAGGCCAGGGCGACGTAGGGCAACCAGTGATGACACCCCATCGCGACCAGCACCGCAGCAGCCGGCAGGACCAGGAACCACACCAGGTCGTGGCCCGGAGCCAGAATCCAACCGGGACGCCAGCCGACCCCCGCAGCACCCTCTCCGGCACCCGTCTCCGCCCGGCTGCTCATCGTCTCCCCGCCTCCACCGCCTCTGCCCCCTCAGCCGCACCGCCCAGCAGCAGCTCGCGCACCCGACGCAGGCCCGGTTGACGCTCGGTCGCAGACCCGTGGAACCGGTAGCCCAGCTCCTGCAGGTCCACCCCCAACAACTCCTCGATCCCCCGAGAGGCGAACTGGCGATTGATCAGGAACTCGTCATCCAGTCTCCCGACCAGTAGCTCAAGCGACCAGCCGGCCCGCTGCCTGAGTACCGCGTCGGCCCCGACCAGCCGTACCGCCTCGTCGTCACTTTCCAGCCAGCCGACCGCCACCGCACCACCCCGGTCGGCGTACACCCCGTCCAGGTCCAATCGATCTGCATCGGTCGCGTACCAACTCTGCAACCACCCGGTCGTCCAGTCGATCGATTTCTCGACATGACACAGGTTGCAGGCGTTGGGGTGATTGGACTCGAGCATCCCGGCGTGGGTCGGCGAAAAAATCGTGTGGGTCCGCACCACGTCCTGCAGACCCTCGTTGATCCGCGGCATGTGGCACTCCAGACAACCGTCACCGGCCGAGCCGGCGGCGTGGCGAGTGTGTCGGGCCCGAGCCGCCTCGGCTCCGAACCGCTGGTGACACCCCAGGCAGACCGCCTCATCCTGGGCCCGGGTCCGCGTCCAGCGGCGGCCGATACCCTGGTGAGGGTCGTGGCAGTCGATGCACTTCAACTTCGAATAGCACGCTCCACGGGTCGCGTCGGTGTACTCGATCGAATTCCACGTCCCCATCCCCGCGGCAAACTCGGACCGCGACCCCGCGTGGCAACGGCCGCAGGCCCAGTTCACGTTCGTGTGGTTGCGGCCCGGGTCGATCTCCGCTCCCGAGGTCTCGGCGAGCAGGTGAGGACTGCGGGGAGCAAACCCGGGCAGCTGTCGAGGATCCTCGGCGTGACGCCGACTGCCTAGGTGACATGCCTCGCAACTGATCCCCAGCGTGACGCCGTACTGTCGAGCATCCATGCCGGACAGCTCGCGACCCAGCTGCTGCAGCTCCTGCTCGCTGATCAACGCGGCCCTCCGCAGCAGCGACTCACCCGACCCGGCCGGCTCCGATTTCAAGAACTCGCTCCGGTGCCCCTCGATGTAGGACGCCAGGCTCCAGTGCATCTGCCACGGTGCATGCCGTGCCAGCCTCAGAGGCTCGCGGGTGAACATGTCGCCCAGAGCAAACGTGGTATGGCAGCCGTTGCAGCCCTGGGCATAGGGCGAAAATCGCTGCAACTTGCCCGACCCGGCAAATGGATCCTCGCGGTCCAATTCGGGCAACTCGCGGTGCACATGCACCACCGGCACCCACTGCCGACGATCCAGCCAGTATCCGAACGGCAACACGTGGTCGGTGGTGTAGTACTGGTGGCCGGTCAGTTCCGGGCCCGAGGCGAGACGGCCGACGTAGTACTGGTAGAACCGGGAACCGATCGTCTGAGTGACCCGGTAGGTCCGGTCGACCTCCCCCCGCACCAGCCTCATCCACCAGCGGGCTTCACCCCCGGCCGACTCGCGGTCGCTGAAAAACGTCGCGCGGCCGCCGAGATGATGCAGAGCACTGGTTCCTGAAAAGTCTCCGCGGACCGTCCCGGTGCTGGCCACCGAGTTCATCAGACGATGGGCATGTCCACTCCAGGCCTCGTGGTTCTTCGCATGACAGCTCTTGCAACGATCCGGACCGGCGTAGTCGGTGGGATGCATGTTGCTGGAGGCCTCATCGGAGGTCACCTCAGCGGTTCCGGCCAGGTGATCCGGCGGCTTGGGCCACCAACCAATCAGCCGTCCCTGTCCGATCGCCCGCGGCCCGGCCGCCGGCGAATCCCTGTCTGGATCGGGTGGGCGGTCCGGAGCCGGGCCCGACCCCCAGAGCCACCAGCCACCGAGCACGACGGCCGGGGCCAGCACCAGCACCACTCTCCTCCGGCTGCGCCGCATGCACCCTTCTCCCACACCACACCCCGACCCGCTCACTCCTCGCCGCCGACCTTCTCATCACCGGCCTGACCAGCCAGCCTCAGCCACTCGCTGCGGATCCGCACCAGCGGCTGTTTTCGTTCGTCTCGAGTCATGTAGAACCGGTACCCGGTCGCTTTCAGTGAGCGGCCCACCAGTTTTTCGATTCCGGTCCGAGCGAATTGCCGGTTGACCAGAAAGTCGTCGTCGAGTGCGCCGATCAATTCGGGCAGCGCCCAGTCCGCCTGGGTGCGGACCAGGCAATCGGCGCCCACCAACCGCACCGCCTCGCGATGATGCTTCAACCAGCCGATCGCCACCGGCTGTTCCCTGGGCTGGTAGCTGAATTCAATGCTCTCGGCGTTGAACTCCGCTTTGTACCAATTGCCAAGGTGCTCGAGCGTCCAGTCGATCGGCTTGTCGGTGTGACACAGGTTGCACGCGTTGGGTTCGTTCGACTCGATCATGTCCGAGTGGGTCGGGCTGTAGATCAGGTGCGTGCGGACGATGTCCTGCAGGCCCTCGTTCAGACGCGGCATGTGGCAGTTCATGCAACGGCTGCCGCTGGATCCGACCTTGTGATGCGTGTGTGCCTTCAGCAGCGTGTCGTCGGCGAATCGCTGGTGACACTTCAGGCACGAGGCGTCGTCCTGGGCGGGCGTCTTGGTCCAGGCCTTGCCGATCGCCTGGTGAGGCTCATGGCAGTCGACACAGCTGGCCTCCTGGAAGCACGGGCTCCGAAGCGCGTCGGTGAACTCGATCGAATTCCAGGTCGACATCCCGGCACCAAACTCGGGCCGCTTACCGCTGTGGCAACGGGCACAGGCGGCGTTGATCGTACGGGAGGTGGCGCCAAACTCGATGTCACGCTTCTTCTCCTCGTCCTGGAACTCGACGTGCAGATGCGGGCTGTTGGGGAAGAAGGGGGGCTTCTTCATCCGGCCCTCGGCGTGCTCCTTCACACCCAGGTGGCAGGCCCCACAGCTGATTCCCATCGTCACCGCGTGCTCCGACGCGTGGAACTCGGCCACCGCCGTCATCAGGACGGCCATCTCGCCCTTCGAGAGATCAAAGGACCGCTTACCGGTAGGCCACAACTTGGGGTGGGCATCGGCCATGTAGCCGGGCATGGAAAAGTGCATGGTCTCGGGCGAGTAGTGGCCCAGGCGGGGCAAGGCGCGCAGTATCAGGTCGCCCAGCGCGAAAGTGCTGTGACAATTGGCGCAGTGACGGTGGTAACTGAAGTAGTCCTTGCCGTCCTCGGCCGCCGCCGGCACCTCGAACGGATCGTCGCGCAGCCCGTCGGCCACCTCCTTGGAAACATGCACCACCGGGACCCACTGTTCCTGGTCGATCCAGTAGCCAAAAGGCAACACGAACGCGGCCTGGTACATCGGGTGTGCGGCCGGCTCAGGCCCCTCAACCAGCCGCCCCGAGTAGTACTGGAAGAACCTCGAACCAATCGTCTCCTCCACCCCGTACACCCGGGTGTGCCCGTCCCGGACCAAGGTCATCCGGTGACCCTGAGTCGTCGATTCGAACGTCGCCTTCCCGCCCAGGTAGTCGATCGACGACTCGCCCGAAAAATCTCCCACCACCGTTTCTGCCGACGCCGGCAGGTTCATCTTCCGATGCGAGTGCTCAAACCACGCGTCGTAGTTCTTCTTGTGACACTGCCGACAGGTCTGGGGATCGGCGTAGTCCTGTTTCCTCAGGTTGCTGTGGGGCCCGGTCGCCTGCCACATGTCGAACACCTCCTCGGGTTGCTCGTCGAACCACATCGTCAACCGGCCCACCTTCTCACGACGCGGAGCGGCGAAGCGATTCTCCCGCAGCGTGTTGGTCCGCCACCGCTCGAACACCAATCCGAGCACCACGGCGGAGGCCAATCCCAGCACCAGGGCGATCACCTGCCAGTTGACTGCACCCCGCCGGGCCACACCGGTCCTGCCTGATTCACGACTCACGTTCCCGTCTCCAATCACCGCCCCTTGCCGGCGGGCTGCTCGATAATCTCTCGCTTCGAAGTCTCGGCCGGCCCGTGCCAATCCTGCCGGTCCAGGAATTCGCCGAGAATGACCCCGACCTGTTCGTGGCCAAAGTCGTTCCAGTGGTTGTCCTCGTTCCCGGCAACCAGGAACTTGGTACGGATCTTGCGTTCCTGGAATTCCTCGTCGAGATCCAGGTACGCGACCCGGTCCCGCAATCGGGACAACTTGGCCTCGAACATCTCATCTACTTCTTGAAGCCCTTGAAACGTTGGATCGACAAACACGCCGAACTTCATCACGACCAGTCGACAATTATGCCGCCGACACTCCCGCTCGATCGCCTCGATCAGTGTCACCACCAGCTCGAGATTCTCGACCGGAGACTCGATTCCCGACTTGGGCCGCGAGGGCAACGGGACCGGGACATTGCCGAGAGTCAGTTGGGTGTCGAGGAAGACCGGCTTGGAGAGTCCGTAGACGTCCGAGAGCCGCACTTCCTTGGGGTCGTTGATCAGGTAGAAGGCCAGCACCACCACGTCCGGCTGGTACCTCAGCCCCTCGCTCTTGAGAAACAGGTACTGCTGGCCGGTCCCCCAGCCCGAGACGCCAGTATTGATCACCTGCCAGTTCCGGCCCTGGGACTGCAGTCGACGCTCCAACACCTCGGTAAATACCTCCTCGTCGCTGACTCCGTAGCCCCAGGTGAACGAATCGCCCAGCACCAGGATCCGCCGGGTCCCGGCCGGTTTCTCGTAACTGTACTCCCGGTCACGCAACCCCAGGCTGTTGATCGACAACCGGTGGCCGCGGGTCGTGGCCGTCCGGTTCGGCACGTTCTTCCAGCCCAATGTCGGGTCGTAGAGATAGAAGTGGCCGGTCTGTTCGTGGCCGGACTCCTTGACGTAGATCGCCAGCCACGGATGAAACATCTCGCGGACCGGCTGCACCTTGAGCACCACGGCCCCCGCGAGGGCCAATATCAGCACGCCGCAGACGCTGCACTGCAACAGGCGGTACGCACGGCGGACCCGCGGGCTGGCTGAATCGGTCACGGACATGCCGCCGGGAAACGGGGAAGACGATCTAGACTATCCTCCACGAGCCCCCCGGCCGACAACCCCATTGTTTCGGCCGAAACCAACCGGTTACGATGATCCCTGAGGATTTCTCTAACGGTGCGGCGTTCGAGTCGGACCTGCCGAGGCCGGTCTCACACCCCTGCGGGCCCTTTCATGGCCGTGACCACTCCACCAAGACGGTTCCTGACCCGGATCGCACCGGCGGTGCTGACCCTGTTGCTCGTCGCTGGCGGACTCATCGGCTGGTCCTCCCGCTCGACCATCGAACTCCACTTCGGACAGTTAGCCCTGGACGAGTTGGAGTTTCACGAGGCGGACGAGTGGGCTCGATCGGTGCTCGCCCGAGAACCCCGGCGGCCCGAAGGGATCCTGCTGGCCGCGCGGGCCGCCGCCGGACTCCGAGACACCCGCCGGGCGCTGGAACTCTACGAGCAGCACCCCGACGACGGCGGCCCGATGTGGAAGGCCGCCCGCATCGAGGCGGCTGACCTGCTGATCGACCGACACCACCACATGTCCGCCGCGGAAGCGCAGTACCGCCGCGTACTCGAACGCGATCCCCTGCACCGGCTCGCCAACGACCGGCTGGCCTACCTGCTTTCGGTCGCTTCACGAAGCTGGGAAGCCATCACGCCCCGGATCACTATCTGTCGACAGGACGACTTCAACCCGCTGCACCTGAAGATCCTGGCCGTCGGTGAAGGCAGCATCGTCGAACCCAGGATCGTCGAGCGATTTCACCACGGCAATCCCCTCGACCCCGCACCGCTGATCTCGATGGGCTGGATCGCCCTGCGGGACCAGGACCTCGAACTGGCCCTGGAACTGCTTTACCAGGCGGTGGCACTGAACCCGGACCTGACCGAAGCCCAGTCGATGCTCGCCAGCTTGCTGCTGCAGGCCGGAGACGATCCGGGGTTCCTGAAGTGGTTTGCCCAATTGCCCGAGTCCGCCAGGACCCACCCCGGCGTCTGGGCCGCCCTGGGACGCTTCGCCGCCTCCCGGGACCAGCCCCGAGTCGCCGCACGCTGTTACTGGGAAGCCGTCTCTCGCGACCCCAACCACCACCAGTCCAATTACCAACTCGGGCTGGTGCTGGTCCAGCTTGGCCGAGAAGACGACGCCGGACCGTTTCTCGAGAGATCCCGGCGAATCAACCGCTACACCACGCGAGTCAGCGCCGCCTGGGCCTTCGAACGATTTGGCGAATTG
>CAUZEQ010000254.1:0-7311 GCA_963578885.1 Planctomycetota bacterium | reverse complement strand
GCAGCTTCAATCACCTGTATTACCGATACTCGCCGACCTGGCGGATCCCGGTGATGCAGGATGGCTGGCACAACTTCTACCAGATGAAGCGGCCGTATCACCGAGGCAACCATTTCAAGCTGGATGTCTTCTAGGCCGCCTGGCCCGGTCCTCCTGACCCAGGCAGATCCGGGCAGACCCAGGTTACTCAACCGGGTCGACTTATCAGTCGATCCGGAGCCGGAGTGTCGCAGAACCCGTCCGATTCGTCGGACGGGTTCTGTGCTTTAACGGGCGATGGCCGAGTCCGCCCGTCGCCCTTCGCCTGGCCTGTGACCAAGTCCGCCTTCGGCGGACTCGGCCATGGGCCAGGCGACGAGTGCCTGTTCCCTGTCTCCTACCGACCTCTCTTGGATGAATAAACGTCTTCCCGAGCGGCTTGGTCGAGGCCGTAGATCAACATCACGCATTCGTCGATGTGTTCCTCGAGTTGAAGGAACTCCTGAGAAGGGGGAGAGTCATCCCCGCCGAAGTGGGTGAGACAGTCCACGACGCGGTGCAATTCCAGCAGACGCCCGACGCCGGCCACGATCGCTTCGTAGGCCCCCCGTTGCTGGAGGTCGTCGAGATCGGGCCAGATGATCGGCAGGTCTCGCAGCGAGCCGACCTTGACCTGCGGAAACGACGCCTGCTTCGATTCGCGGACCGCGGTGGTATAGAGGTAGCGGAGGAGCCGTGAGTTGAGCAGTCCGACGAGGTAGCGGATGTCGTAGCCGTTGTCGGGTTCGAAGAGAGCCAGCAGCGAGTTGCGGAAGTACTCGGTCGTGTGTTTCGGGCCGACGATCGGAAACCGGGCCGTCTGCCGGATCACAAACCGAGCTCGACGGTAGGTGTTCAGCGGCCGGATCGTGAAGTACTCACCCTCGCCCGCCTCGTAATCCAGCCTCAGCTTCCTGGCCGGCGGCTCACACCTGTAGCGGTGCACCTGTCGTCCCTCGAGCACCCCGACACAATCGCCGTCATCGAATTCGTTTTCGACCACCAGCCGCCGTGCGCAGTTCCCGGTGTGTACACCCGGATCACCCACCAGCCGACCCAGGCTCTCGCCTCGACTCCGCACGCCTCTGACCCACTCGGGCAGTTTCGTTTCGACCCAACTGGCTGCTCCGGCCCGGTCCCGGCGTGCGATCAGAGTCACCACCGGAGTGACCGCCTCGCCCCTGAACACCGCCTCACCATGATCCTCAACTTCGTGCAACGACATGCTGTCGGTGACCGCTGTCCTGAGTTCGGCGTAGCCTTCGAGGTGAGTGACCTGTGTGGGGAGGACCAGTGCGAGCGTGTGGTTGGCCAGCTCGAGGGCTCGTTTCAGAAACATCCCGTGGAGGGTTTCCCAGCCGCTGCCGCCCCACGCCTCGAGGTAGCGTTGCTTGAGCAGGGGGTCCAGCGGCAGTGCTCCACGACCGGAAAACGACCCGAACGGCGGGTTGCCGATGACCAGGTCGAAGCGGCTCTCCTCGCCGGGGGTCTCGTCGAGCAGTCCGTCGGCGGTGACCAGGTGAGCGAGCAGTCCCTCGGGAGGCTCACCCGGGAGCCCGGCAGCCTGCCACAACGCGGCCCGGGCCTGGCAGACACACAGCGGGTCGTTGTCGATGCCGAACAGGCAGCGGTCGATCACCCGTCGACGGAGCGTGGGGTCGGGGGACCCGGCTCCTTCGAGTCGGAGCCAGATTTGGCGAGCCACCTCGACCAGGAACCGGCCGTCTCCGCAGGCGGGGTCGAGAATCGTGAGCGTCGAGAGCGCGGCGGGGTCGTCTTGCCAGGGGGCCAGGGCACGTTGGACCAGGGCCTGGACCAGTGGGACTGGAGTGAAGTAGGCGCCGCGGTTGCGGCGGGCGGTTTGAGCCGGAGCGAGGACCAGCGGGAGCCCGGTTTCGGCCAGAGGAATCTCGCGGATGTCCGAGGATGCGTCACGGACTTCCCATTCGAGTAGCCTCTGAGCCAACTCGCCGATTTCGACGTCGCGGAATGCTCGGCCAAGGTCCTCGGCGATGTCCCCCGGCACAGGGGTGAGATCGGCGAGTTCGGGGTGGTCGAGGCCGGGGGACCGAGACTCCAGGAGTGCGACGACAACGGCTCGTCGAATCGTCTCGACCATCTCATCGACGGCGACTCCCTGCTCGATGGTCCAGGCGGCCACCCGGGCCAGGCTGCGGTCGCGCTGCGACACCGATGCCGGCGCCGGGCGGACAGCGGCGCGGGTGAGGTTCATCGTGGGAAGTCCATCACGAGCCGTGATCGGAGCAAGTGTAGCACGGATTCGCGCGGGCGACGGAATGTGCTAGATCTGTCCCGGGTGTCGTTCATGGAAAAGACCGAGGCGATGGTGATCCGGGTTGCGGATTTCAGCGAATCCAGTCGCGTGGTGACGTTGTTTTCTCGAGACTTCGGAAAAATCGCTGCGGTGGCCAAGGGAGGTCGTCGGCTGAAGGGGCCGTTCGAGGCTGCTCTTGACCTGCTCACGACGTGTCAGATAGTGTTCCTCCGCAAATCAACCGACGCCCTCGATCTCCTCACAGAAGCCAAACTGATCTCCCGATTCCGGCCCCCGGGCCGCAATCTCAACAGCCTCTATGCCGGCTACTACGTGGCCGAATTGCTGTCGGGGCTGACCGAAGAGTACGACCCTCACCCGGTACTGTATGACCAGGCCACGCTTGCTCTGCAGCGGCTTGCCGAGGACGTCGATGTCCGTCCGGTGTTGCTGCGGTTCGAGATGGTCCTGCTGCGTGAAATCGGCCAGATGCCGGCCGTCGATCGCTGCGTGGCGTGCGAGACCCCGGTGATAAACGATCCACAATCCCCTCCAGAATCACAGCGGCAATTCGCATTCTGGGTCTCCTCGGGAGGCCTGATCTGTTCGAACTGCCGGAGACCGGAGTTCGATTCTCCTACGATCACGGCCGAGACCGCGTCGTTGTTGACTCGGTTGGCCGATCCCAGTGACGCGGTCCCCGAGTTGCCGATGGACCGGTATTCGGAGTTGCGTCGAGTGGTGACGCCGGCCATCTGCCATGTCCTGGAGCGTCGCCCCAAGATGTTCCGCTACCTGCCTCTCTGAGCCCGATCCGCTTCCATTTTTTCGGCCGCCCCGCAGCGGCCTGCCAGCACGTCAGGGATGACCATGAAATCCAAAGTCGGCCACGCCGCGGCCCTGGTCGCGGTCTGCCTGCTGAGCACCTCCGCGGGCTGCCGCTCGTTCGAAATCGGCGGCCTCAACATGATTACAGCTCCACTGAGCAACTCCTACTCGGCAATCAGGGACGCCACAACCGTCGACGGCGATCGGCATCCCGATGCCGACAACGGGCCGGCCAGCGGTGAGCGGTTGAGGTTCGAAGAGGCGAGCAAGCTGGCCGAGTCGGGTCGGCATGCCGAGGCCGAAGCGTTGCTGGTCGACCTCAAGGGACAGGGAGTCGCCCGGTTCTTCGACTTCTCGAAACGGACCCGCAGGACGTTCCTCAAGAAACTCGACGACGACCGCCGCATGGGTGATGCACTCAACCCCAACCTGCTGGACCCCAGGGCGGGATTCCGTGAGGAATCGCTGTTCCTGCTGGCCGAGAGCCGGTTCCATCAGAAGAAGTACTCCGCGGCACAAGACAATTACACCGAATTGATGGTCGACTTCCCGTCGACCCGTCACATCGATCGTGCCAGCGAAAGGCTCTTTGAAATCGGACGCTACTGGCTCGATACCCAGGACTTCGAAGCGGCCGCCCAGATCCGCCCGGACGGAGCCACCGCTGTGGCGTCGACCACCTCCCAGGGGACCCCCTTCGGCTGGTTTGCCGGGTTGCCGCTGGTCCCCAACGTCTCGGACCGCACCCGGCCGGTCTTCGATACCAGGGGCCAGGCCCTGCAGGCACTGAAGACCATCTGGCTGAATGACCCCACCGGCCACCTCGCAGATGACGCCCTGATGCTCGCGGCAGCCACGCATCTCGAACGAGGCGACTCGCGGGAAGCCGATCGGATCCTGACCAACCTCCGCAAACTCTACCCCAACAGCCCCTACCTCGAACCCGCCTTTCTGCTCGGATCCCACGTCCGACTGATGGGCTACCAGGGCTCGCACTATGACCAGACACCCCTGGATGAAGCCGCCCAGCTGAAGACCAGCACGCTGGGACTGTTCCCCGATATCAAGGAGAAGGAGCGGCTGCAGGCGGAGCTGGCCGATATCGAGACGGCTCGGGCCGAAAGAGAATGGCAGCGGGTCGAGTTCTACAGGAAGAAGAACCTGCCCAAGGCGATGGCGGTGTACCTGAACCGCATTCTCGCCCGCTTCGCCGGCACCAGTCACGCTCAAAGGGCTCGACAGGAACTCATCGACCTCGGACCCGAATACGCCAACGGCGGCTGGATGGCCCAAGAAGTGCGGGCCGCCGGCAACCCGCTGCCGGTCGCCGCCGTAACGCCAGCGACACCCAAACCGGCCGACTTCTCCGAAGCATTCCCCTCCAGACCCAAACCCCAACCGCCCGCATCCGCAGACAACTCGACCCAACCCCCACCGCAGCCAACACCGCAGCCAACACCGCAGCCAACACCGCAGCCAACACCGCAGCCGATCCCTCCGCCGGCATCCCGCGTGATTCCTCAGAACTAGGCACCGCCCCTTCGACCAGGGATTCTCCTGGCCTCAGGACAACCCGGCCCAGCACCACCGCATGACTTCTCGCACGCTTCTTCCGTCGCAACGTTTCTCGAGGATGTTCCGCGGTATCACCTTCTGGTGTCCGCATCTGCTGGTATTCTCCGCGGTCGTGATCGCTGTGGGCAGTGGTTGCCAGTACATGGTCGGCCCGTTGCACCGCGAGCAGGTCCGTTCGATTGCGGTGCCGGTGTTCACCTGCGAGGACGATCGGCGGTGGTTGGGTCTGAGGCTGACCGAGGCGGTGCACAAGGAGATCCAGCGACGGCTGCCCTACAAGATTGTCGCGGGTGCAAACGCCGATACCCGTCTCAACGGCCGCGTGCTGGCCCTGTACAAGGACGTGGTGGGCGAGACGCGCAACGATGACCCCCGCACACTGCAGCTTCAACTGGCCGTCGAGGTGACCTGGACCGACACCAGGACTCAGCAGATCCTGGCTCAGCAGGTGGTGGCCGACGACAGCCCGGCGGTGACGTTGATGACCGACACGAGGTTTTCGCCTGAGACGGGCCAGTCGATGGCGACCGCGTCGCAGGAGATGATCGACCGGATGGCGCGGCGGATCGTCGATTTGCTTGAGACTCCCTGGTAGCGACTCCCCGGTAGCGACTCACCTCTCTCGATGACCTCGCCCCCCAATATTCTCTGGTACTGCACCGACCAGCAGCGATTCGACACCATCGCGGCGTTGGGTAACTCTCACGTTGAGACTCCGGCGATCGATTCACTGGTCGCCGACGGCACGGCGTTGAGTTGCTGTTACTGCCAGAGTCCGATTTGCACTCCGAGCCGGGCCAGCTTTCTGACCGGTTTGTATCCCAGCCGCGCCCGCAACTGCCGGAACGGGAACGAGAACTACGCCGGGCATCCGACTCTGGTCCCGAAGCGTCTGTCCGACGCGGGATACGACTGCGGTCTGATCGGGAAGTTCCATCTGCAGAGTGCCGGGCACCGCACCGAGCCTCGCCTGGCCGAGGACGGGTACCGCTACTGGAAGTTCAGCCACGCGCCTCGTGACGATTGGCCGGCGGGCCACGATTATGCCGAGTGGGTTCGCGGCCAGGGTGGGGACCTGGACGAGTTGCGTGCCGACGCGGACCGGGTGCCTGCGGAGCTGCACCAGACGGCGTGGGCGAGTGAGCGGGCGATCGAGTTTGTCAGCGAGGAACGATCCGGCCCCTGGATGCTTAGCGTCAACGTCTACGACCCGCATCCTCCCTTCATCCCGCCTCGAGCCTATGCCGATCGGTTCGATCGCGACTTGATGCCGGGTCCTCATTTCCGAGACACCGATCTGGCGGCCCAGGCCGCGTTGTCGGAGGTCGACTTCCAGACCGTGGCGGCTCATCCGGACACCTTCGACGGACGCGGTGTGCAGGCGCTGTACTACGCGATGATCGCCCAGGTCGATGATCAGTTGGCCCGGCTGCTCGACTGCCTGGACGCGACGGGCCAACGTGACAACACGCTGGTCATCTTCACCAGCGACCACGGCGAGTCACTGGGCGACCACGGGTTGCTGTACAAGGGGTGTCGGTTCTACGAGGGCCTGGTGCGTGTGCCGTTGATCTTTCGCTGGCCCGGCCACGTCCAGGCCGGTGTCCAGAGCGACGCGCTGGTCGAATTGCTCGACAAGACGTCCACCATCGTCGATGTCGCCGGAGCCGGGGGTCTCGAGCAGCTGCAGGGCAGAAGCCTGCTGCCGTTGCTGTGCGGGCAGGTCTCGCCCGAATTCCACCGTGACTTTGTTCGCAGCGAGTACTACGACGCGCTCGATTCGTCATTCATCGGCAGCGGGTCTCCCGATACGCCGACCGCCGCTGAGGTTTCCGGCGAGACGTCCTCTGAGGGCACCTTCGGCACGATGTACCGCGACCGCCGGTACAAGCTGGTGGTGTACCACGGCCACGAGATCGGCGAGTTGTTCGACCTGGAGACCGACCCGTGGGAATTCGAGAACCTGTGGGACGATCCGGCCTCGGCGGAGGTCAAGTCGAGGTTACTCAGGGCGAGTTTCGACGCGTCGATCAGGGCCACGGTTGACGTTGGCACCCGGCGGGTTGCTCCGATGTGATCGGCCCCCATTGCCGCGTCCGCTTCAGCCGTCGATCGAGAACATGGCTTCGACGAACCGGTCGGCGTCGAACGGTTCCAGGTCCTCGATCCCTTCTCCGACTCCGACGTACTTGACCGGCAGGCCCATCTGCTGGCGGATCGGCACCACGATGCCTCCCCGGGCGGTGCCATCGAGCTTGGCGAGCACGATCCCCGAGCAATTGACGATGTCGGTAAAGTTCCGTGCCTGGCTGATCCCGTTCTGTCCGGTCGTGGCATCGAGCACGAGCAGGCTTTCGTGAGGGGCACCGGGGACCTTGGTGGCGATCACGCGATGGATTTTTTCGAGTTCCTGCATCAGGTTCCGATCCGTCTGCAGTCGGCCGGCGGTATCGATCACCAGGCAGTCGACTTTGGCCTCGATCGCCCGTTCGCATCCGCTGTAGGCGACGCTGGCCGGGTCGCTGCCGGCGGCTCCGGTCACGATCTCGCACCCCAGCCTCTGGCTCCACATCGTCAACTGCTCGACAGCCGCCGCCCGGAAGGTGTCTCCAGCA
>CAUZEQ010000253.1:0-7318 GCA_963578885.1 Planctomycetota bacterium | reverse complement strand
TCTCGAACGCGACTCGCGCGATTCGTCAGGCAACGGCCTGCACCTTACCGGTCGTGGAGTCCGTTATGGCGAGAAGGGGGCGAGGAGGAACGGCCGCTCCGCTGCGACGTTCGACGGTCGCACCGGTGTGCTCGAAGCTGCCGACAGCAAGCGTCTTGACCCCGGCACCGGGCCCTTCTCGATCTCCGCCTGGGTCCACACCGACGAGTCGCTCGATGACGTGCTCGGCGACGTGCTCAGCAAGTTCGACCCCTCGCGTCGTCGCGGCTTTGAGCTCTCGATCAAGAACAACGTCGGGGTGACCAACACGTCGGCCAATTACCGGCACGTGCACTTCGGTATCGACAATGGCCAGGTCGAGACGTCGTGGACCGATCACGGTCGACCCGGCAACAACATGTACGTCTTCAGCCTGCTGGTGCACCAGGGTCAACTGTACGCGGGCACCTGCGAGCCGGGGATCAAGGAAGCCGGCCACGTTTACCGCTTTGACGGCAAGCGAGGCTGGATCGACCTGGGGACCCCCGACACGTGCAACGCCGTGTCGACGCTGTGCAGCTTTGGTGGCGAGATCTATGCCGGCACATCTAAGTACCGCCTGGGCGGTTCGTCGCTGCCGGAGTCGCCGAACCTCAACAAGGGCGGCCGTGTCTTCAGGTACACCGGCGGCAAGACCTGGGAGAATGTCGGGAAGTTGGGCGAGGCGGAGGCGCTGTACGGCTCGGTCGTCTTCAAGAACAAACTCTACGTCTCGGCGATGTACTCGCCCGGCCTGTTCCGCTACGACCGTTCCGAAACGGGCACGAAATGGACCAACTGCGGGACGTTTGAGGGCAAGCGGGTCGAGAGCCTGGCGGTTTACAACGGCGCGATTTACGCCAGTGGCTTCGACGAGGCGGGCGTCTACCGCTACGACGGCGACGGCTGGGAGCACCTGGGCATCGTCGGCAAGAACACTCAGACCTACGGCTTTGCCGTTTACCGGGGCGATCTGCATGTCAGCAGTTGGCCGACCGGAAGCGTGTTTCGGATGGAGGAGGCCGCGGGCAAGACGACGTGGGCCTTCGTGGGTCGGTTGGCGATGGAGAAGGAGTCGATGCCGCTGGCCGTCTACAACGGCATGATGTACTCGGGCACGTTGCCGCTGGGCGAGGTGTTCCGTTTCGATGGCGGCCAGAAGTGGACATCGCTGGGCCGGATCGACACCACGCCGGACGTGAGATACCGCCGGGCCTGGTCGATGGCCGTCTTTCGCGGCCGGCTGTTTGCCGGCGTGTTGCCCTCGGGCCGCGTCAAGTCGATCGAGGCGGGCAAGAGCGCGACGTCGGACGTCGAGTTGCCATCCGGATGGGTTCACCTGGCGGCGGTCAAGGGGCCGACTCGGCTGAGGCTGTATGTCGACGGGAAGAAGGTGGCCGAGTCGTCGAAGTTTGATGCCTCGAAGTTCGATCTCAGCAACCAGGTGCCTCTGACCGTCGGCCGCGGTCAGCACGATCACTTCAACGGCAGCCTCAGCGACGTGCGGTTTTATCGCAGTGCGTTGAGTAGTTTTCAGGTGAAGCGGGTGATGCGGGGCAGAAGGTAGGAGAAAGAGGCGATGCGAAACCTGTTGGCGGTGCTGGTTGCGTTGTGTTGGGTTGCACCGTTGCTGGCTGCACAGCGACCCAACATCGTGGTGCTGTTTTCTGATGACGCGGGGTACGCGGATTTTGGATTTCAGCCTGGTGCCCGAGCGGACATGAAGCGGCTGACGCCGCACATCGACTCGATCGCTCGCGATGGGGTGCGACTCTCGGCCGCCTACATGTCCGGTGCCGTCTGCTCGCCATCTCGTGCCGGCCTGATGACGGGTCGTTACCAGCAGCGGTTCGGGCACGACAACAACATTCCACCCGGTTACATGAAATCGGGGCTGCCGCTTAGCGAGACTTTCGGAGCCAAGCGGCTGCGGACCGCCGGCTACACCACGGGGCTGGTCGGCAAGTGGCACCTGGGCTACCCGGCGGCCTATCACCCGAACAAGCGGGGTTTCGACTGGTTCTACGGTTGCCTGCAGGGTTCGCGGAGCTATTTCCCGTACAAGACCAAGCCGACCCCTCACCGGGTGCTACAGGAGAATGGGCGGGCGACGCCCGAGACGGGCTACGTGACCGATCGGCTGGGCGACGCGGCGTGCCGGTTCATCGGGGAACACCACGACGAGCCCTTCTACCTGTTCGTATCGTTCACGGCACCGCATGGTCCATTGCAGGCCAAGCCCAAGCACCTGGCGGCACTCTCGAAAATCTCCGCCACAAGGCGGCGGCGGTACGCGGGCCTGGTGGTCTCTCTGGATGAGAACGTCGGCAAGATCCTGGCGTGCCTGGCCTCCAACAAGCTGGACGGCCGCACGCTGGTCATCTTCACCAACGACAACGGTGGCCAGACCAGGACCGGTGCCAATAACCAGCCGTTGCGAGGTCGAAAGGGGCAGTTGTGGGAGGGCGGGATCCGGGTGCCATGTGCCATGCGGTGGCCCGGAAAGATCGAGGCCGGTTCGGTCATCGACGACCCGATCAGTGCACTCGACTTCCTGCCGACCTTCATGGCCATCTCCGGTGTGCGGCCGAAGGCCGAATGGAAACTCGACGGCATTAACCTGCTGCCGCGACTGACCGCTGAAACCGACGGGCTCCCCGAGAGGGATCTCTTCTGGCGGGGAGGCGGATCCCGGGGGCCGATCGCCGTGCGTCGCGGGCCCTGGAAGATGATCCACAATCGGCAGTTCATGGGTGGGAAACCGCAGTTGTTTCACCTGGACCGTGACCTGGGAGAAACCAACGACCTGTCCGAGGAGCATCCCGAGCGGCTGGCCGAGATGCTCAACCGGTCCAGCGGTTGGGAGAGCGGGCTGAAGGAGCCTTCCTGGGGCAAGGGCTCGGCCAGGTAGGCGCTCACCGGCGCAGGAAAACGGCCGGTTCCCCGCGAGCGAGGAACCGGCCACTGTTGTGATTGCCCTGCGAAGCGGCTAGCTGTTGACCGTGGCCACGATTCGCTTGACGACCCGGTAGGGGTCCATGTTGGACGCCGGACGGCGGTCTTCCAGGTAACCCTTGTAGCCGGCGTGGACGGTTCCGACCGGGATGCGGATCGAGGCACCTCGATCGCTGACCGCGTAGCTGAACGAGTCGATGGCCTGAGTTTCGTGCAGGCCGGTCAGCCGCTGATCGTTGTCCGAGCCGTACTCTACGATGTGAGCGTCGTGCTCGGCCTTGAACTTCTCGCAGATCGCCGTGATCAGCTCCTCACCACCCTCTTCACGGATCGCCGTGTTCGAGAAGTTGGTGTGACAGCCGCTGCCGTTCCAGTCGCCCTTGATCGGCTTGGGGTGCAGCGAAATCCAGACCCCGTAGGCCTCGGCGTTACGGTGCAGCAGGTATCGCGAGAGCCACAGGTCGTCGGCAGCCTGCTTCGCTCCGATCCCCAGCAGCTGGTACTCCCACTGCCCCTTCATCACCTCGGCGTTGATCCCCGAGATGCCCAGTCCGGCGTCGAGGCAGCTGTCGAGATGACTCTCGACCACGTCCCGACCGGCGGCGTTGCCGGTGCCGACCGAGCAGTAGTAGGGGCCCTGAGGGCCGGGGTAGCCGTCCGGCGGGAAGCCGAGCGGACGCTCACCTTCCATGATCGTGTATTCCTGCTCGAACCCGAACCAGAAGTCACCGTCGTCTTCGAAGGTTCCGCGGACGTTTGAGGCGTGAGCCGAGCCGTCGGGGTTCAGGACTTCGCAGAGCACCAGCGAGCCGTCTCGTCGGTCGGGGTCGGGGACCATCCGCACCGGTTTCAGCAGGCAGTCCGACGAGTGACCCTCGGCCTGCTCAGTCGAGCTGCCGTCAAACGCCCACTCGGGACAACCCGCCACGTCATCCGGTTCGCCGTCGACGATCTTCGTCTTGCTTCTCAGCGACGGTTCCGGCGTGTAGCCGTCCAGCCAGATGTACTCCAACTTGTAACTCATGAGGCTCTTTCTGTTTCAGAATCCCTGGTGGATCTCGCGTCGGACCCGGTGCCGATTGGTGATCGTCTCTTGAAAAGACCATCGGAGAATAATCACCGCCCCACGTGATTTCCACCGAATCGAGACTCCATTTTTCTGCGCCGTCGACCTCATGCGGCATGACCCACCAGGTTGCTCGGCGATATACTCGCCGTGACCCTCGACCGAGCCAAGCCATGTCTTCACGATCAGCCCGCCGCGTCTCATGCCTGCTGGTTCTCCTGATCGCCGCCACATTTCTGTCGGGACCCCTGGTGGCAGCCGAGCCGGATCGCGGCGAGGGCCGAGCGACCCGCTGGCCACCTCGCCTGTGGCTCAACAGCGACTGCGGCACTCCGGTCTTTTATCGCTTCGACGCGCCGATGTCGGCCGAGCACATTGCTCGGGTGGTGGACGACCTGCCGGGGACGGCTGTCGACGCCTTCCTGCCCTGCCCTCAATTCAGCGACGACCAGTTCTGGTACCCGCTCGATTCGGCCGAACCCTACGACGGCCGACAGGTCCCCGACGGCAAGTTCGAGGACAAGTACTTCAAGCGGGTGGCCGGCAACGTGAAGTCGCTGATCGACCGCAAGCTCGACCCGATGCTGGTCTGGCAACGCCGGTCGCGGAAGCATGGCCTGATGTTCATCCCGTCGCTGCGGATGAACGACGTGCACAAGGACTACGTCGATCGGTGGCCGAGTCTCAGGAGCACGTGGGAGAAGCAGCGGCGTCAGCTGCTGATCGGCAAGCAGGTGCCCGACTGGTACACGCACCCCTTCACCTACTCGTGGGCCATGGACTACGCCCACACCCAGGTGCGAGACCGCAAGCTGACGATCATCACCGAGCTGTGCACCCGTTACGACGTGGACGGTTTCGAGCTGGATTTCCTGCGGAGCGGACTGTTTTTTCGCAAGGGTCACGAGCCGGCGGGTCGTGACCTGATGACCGACCTCATCGGCAGGATCCGAGTGATGCTCGATGACCTGGGACGGAAGCGAAAGAAGCCTCTGAGGCTGGTGGTCCGGGTTCCGACCAGCGTGGCCCAGTGCCAGGAGCAGGGGCTCGATGTGCCGAGGTGGATTCGTGACGGGCTGGTGGACATGGTCGTGCCGATGGACAGCGGGTACCTGGACATGACGGCTCCGGTTGAGCAGTTCGTCGCCCTGGCGAAGGGGACCAGGTGCAAGGTGGCCGGTGGTCTCGAGTACTACATCCGCGGGTACATCAAGCCGAAGCAGCAGGGGATCACCCAGGCGTCACTCGAACGCCTCCGCGCCGCAGCGGCCTCGTTCTGGAACCGCGGTGTCGATGCGATTTACCTGTTCAACTACGACTGCCACGGCCCGTTCCCGTTTCGCGGCCCCAAGCGGCAGGCTCTGAACGAGATCCACGACCCGGCCAGGTTGGCAGGCACCGACCAGCATTACTTCGTGACTCGAGAAATGAGCCAGAAGACGCCGGTGGGGACCGGTTACAAGCCGTTGCCGGCCGAACTGGACCAGAAGGGAAAGCCGTCTCGGTTCACGCTGCATATCGGTGACGATGTGCCGGTCGAGCCGAGCCGGCAGGACCCGCGGCGTGGTCGCCTGATCGTTCGCACATCGCTATCGCCCAAGGTCGATGCGACGCTGAAGTTCGTGGTCAATGGAAAGCGGATCGAGCCGACATTGCGCAAGGGAACGGTCTTCTTCTTCGATCAGCCGCCGATGCACAGGGGGACGTGCACGCTGGAGATCGGGTTCGATCCGCCGCGGAGCGTGACGGTGCGGATCGAGGAGATCGAGTTCCTGATGCAGCGGGACCTGCCGGCCTTGAGTCCGTAGCGGGGCTCTTGGACTCGCGGCAACTCGCCTCCACGTCCGCGTCGAATCGCCATCGGGGCTCTGGTACGATCTGGCGACCTTCACTGACCCCAGTCGACGAGACCCAGTACCGATGACCCATCTCCGCATTCGGATCACCGATCTCTGCCTGGCACCGGTTCTGCTGTTGTTGGTTTGCTGTGTCGGGGGGTCTCCGGCACATGCCGCCAAGCCGCTTTCGATCGGTGAGGCTCGGCTGAAGGTCACCGGTGCCCGTCACAACCGGCCGGATGCGTACAAGGGCATCGGCGACTTCATTGGATGGCCCGGTGGAGTCGACCGTCTGTCCAACGGCGACCTGCTGGTGACTCATTCGTCGGGCTACTGGCATTCGTCGTTTGCGATGCCTCGCCTGATCGAGCCGAAGTTGGCCAGGAACTGGCGAGCCGAGGGTTGGCCTCTGGACTTCGTGGCTCCGACCGGCGGCCGCACGATGGCCTGCCGTTCGAGTGATGGCGGCAGGACCTGGTCGAAGCCCTTCACGATTCTCGACCACCGTCTCGATGACGGGGCCCACGCGGTGATGACATTGCCGGGTGGTCGAGTGATCTGCCTGATCGGGGTGCAGGCCTCGTGGTACGGCTACACCGAGGCTCCCAAGGGGTTCAAGAAGGACATCGACGGGCTGAACACCAAGCAGTTCGTCGTTCATTCCGACGACAACGGTAAGACGTGGTCGAAGCCTCGGGGCCTGAAGAGCCCGGGGAACTTCTACGAACGGGGCCACGGCGGTCGCCCGGTGCTGCTCTCGGATGGCAGCATTCTCTGGGCGACCTACTACCAGGTCCGAGGCCGCAAGTTCCTGTCCGGAGCCATCAGGCGTTCGACCGACAACGGCCTGACCTGGCCGGTCATTTCCCGGATCGTCCGCAAGGACAACGCGATCGACGAGCCGGCGATTGCCGAATTGAAGGACGGCCGCCTGGTGCTGGTGACCCGTCCCGACGGCGCAATCTTCCACTCGCCCGACAAGGGCGTCACCTGGAAGGACTCCGGCGCTCGGATTGTCGAGAGCGGCAAGTTCAAGGCACCTCAGCTGGTGGTCCTGAAGGATGGCACGCTGGTGGCGTTTGCCACGTGGCGGAACCTGCGTGCGTGGATCAGCCGCGATGGTGGGATGACCTGGACGAAGGACCTGCCTCTGGATACCGGCAGCTATGGCTACCCCGGTTCCTACATCCTCGAGAAGGACGACTCGATCCTGTTCCCCTACTGTGCCAGCGGTCGGGCTCCGAACACGGTCTACCTGTTGCGGTTCCAGGTGAACGCGGCACGCGATGGGGTCGAGTTGTTGCCGGTGGTGCGGTGAGGGCTAGCCCGCCTGCGGCGGGTTGAAGAACTCGAACCCTGGGGTCTGACGCCGCCGACAACGGGGTTTGCTCCACCAGTCGCGTTTCACAGGCGGGGCCTGACCCCTTCTTCGAGTTGCAAC
>CAUZEQ010000252.1:0-7325 GCA_963578885.1 Planctomycetota bacterium | reverse complement strand
GAAGTCGTGGACCACCCCCTCGATCAGCAGCATGCTCATCTTCAGTCCGTCGCTGTGCTGGTAGCGGTACAGCACCGGCGTGTTACGGTTCTCGGGGTCGCGCATCAGGCCTTCGATCTGCTCGTTGCTCGGCAGCGTGTGGTTGAAGCCTTCGCGGGTGGGAACCAGCCGGTGGCTGCGGCACAGGCAGGCACGAAACAGCCGAGGGTCCCAGCCACCCTGTTCGAATGACCCGGCGGCCAGTGCCTTGACGATGGCGTCGACCCCCCGGGCCGCCTCGATCCACTCGACCCCCGTCTCGCCACCCCGCCGCCGTTCGACCATCGACTGCATCGCTTCCAGGGCGTGGATGTCGTAGCCATCGACTCCGCCGACGGCCACGCAGAGGGCCTCCTGGACCCCGGCCCCCAGCGGCATGTCGATCTGTGGGATCCGCCGTGTCACCGGCAGGCTCGAGCCGGCCAGCAGCGGAAAGTCGAGCTTGCGGGAGGTTTCCACCATCTCCCTGGCCCAGTCCCAGTTCCACGAGAGGTGCTTGTCGTTGAAGACCGGGACGCTGCGCTTGCTGTTGCGGAAGACGTCGACGATCTGCTGGAAGAACTCGTAGCGAGGGTACAGCCGCTGGCCCTTCTCGTTGGTCGGGTAGTTGCCGTGCTCGCCGATCAACAGCACACCATCGACATCCAGCTTCCCTTTTCCCCGGCACAGTGCCTCGGCGATCGTCGGGTAGATCTTCATGCGGGGGAACATCTTCGCCCGGTCGCGGCTCAGCTCGCCGTCGGGTCGCTGGTCGGTGTACAGCGAGACCAGCTCGATGTCGGGGACGTGGTGACGACCGTTCCAGCTGTAGCCGAACAGGTAGCGGTCGAGGATGTGCTGGGCGTGCGAGTAGCGGCGGTATTCGGTGACAACCGCGGCGATGCGAGGGCGTTTCACGGCGAGGTCCGAGGTGCGGGGAGCGGGCAGCGGGAGCGAACTTGAGATGGCCGACACCGTACCGCACTGGGTCCGGGATCGCACGCCGGTGAAGTGGACTCGATACGCCTCGCGTCAGGTCGAGATGCCTCGCGTCATGTCGCGTCACGTCAACCCAGCCTGAGCCCTCTTGAGAAAGGTGGCTGGTTGCTGGTAATCTACCGATTGAAGCTCAAGGGAGATCCAGACGATGTTGCGCGTGCTTGGTGAGCGACGACGGGCCTGCGACGGGGTGACCCGTCGCGAGGCGATCAGCGTGGGAGGGTTGGGACTCTTCGGCGGAGTCTCCTTGCCGACGCTGCTTCACGCGAGGCAGCAGCAGACCGAGCTGAGGCAGCGGGCCAAGAGCGTCGTGCTGATCAATCTCTTCGGCGGTCCGCCTCACATGGACATGTTCGATCTGAAGCCCCGTGCGCCTTCCAACGTGCGGGGCGAGATGATCGGGACTCCCAGTTCGATTCCCGGCCTGCAGATCTGCAGCCTGATGCCGGGCATCGCGGGTTTGATGCACGAGGCGACTCTGATCCGGAGCTACTCTCACAAGTACAACAGCCACAACCCCTACAACGTCTTGACCGGCTTCGACGGTGGCAACGACGCGGAGAACTACTTCGCCAAGCGGTCGGATCATCCGAGCATGGGTTCGATTTGCCAGCACCTGGACATCGGACCTCGCGACGTTCCCCGTTACGTCTTGATGCCGGCCTTTCCTGGTTACGGCCAGTCGTTGCGTCGTGCCGGACCCTACGGCGGGTACCTCGGCAGCCGCTACGACCCGCTGTTCACCGTCTGCGACCCGAAGTGGGACCGCAAGGGGAAAGGGGACTACGACCCGGTGCTCGCTCACGGGGCACCGCTGTTGCCGTCGCTGGACGAGTTGCCGTCGGTCACCGCCGATCGTCTCGACCGCCGCCGCAGCCTGCTCGAGCAGTTCGACACCCGCTTGCGTGGAATCGACAAGAACGGCTCAGTCGACGGGATGACCAAGTTCCAGCAGCAGGTCTTCGGCCTGTTGACCTCGCCCAAGACCCGGGCCGCCTTCGATCTCTCGAAGGAGCCTCAGTCGGTCCGCGACCGTTATGGCGACAACCTGTGGGGCAATAGTACGCTGGTGGCCCGCAAGCTGGTCGAGGCGGGATCGACCTTCGTGACGGTCAACTGGGAGGCTCAACGGGGAGGCCACTGGGACCTGCACGGGAACACCTTCGGAATGCTGCGAGGTCACCTGCCGGTGCTCGACGCGATGGTCACCGCGCTGGTCAGCGACCTGAAGTCCAGCGGACTGCTCGACACGACCCTGGTGGTGCTGATGGGCGAGATGGGTCGGACTCCGCGGATCAACGCCAAGGCCGGTCGCGATCACTGGCCGCAATGCGGGTTCAGCCTGCTGTTTGGAGGCGGCATCAAGCGGGGCTGCCTGGTCGGCCGCAGCGATGCCCAGGCCGCCTATCCCGCCGACCGTCCGGTCTCGGCCGGAGACATGGTGGCGACGATCTACCACCAGCTGGGGGTCGATTCGGCGATGACCGTCGACGACCTCAGCGGCCGACCTGTGCATATCGCTCATGGCGGGGAACCGGTATTCGAGGCGATTGCCTGAGATTGCCTGAGATTGCCTGATCCGGGCCCGGCGGCGTTGCTTGACCGAACGCGACCACCGCATCATAATGCCGCGCCCATTTGACGGCCCCCGGGCGGTCATGCGGATGGTGTCGGAGAGCGATTCGATGGGCGTGTATTCGAAGAAGGAACTCAAGGAGTTCCGCGTGCTGCTCGAAGGACTGCGTGCCCGCCTGCGCGGCGACGTGCAGCAATTGACCGACGGGGCGCTGACCAAGGGCGACGCGAGCGGTGACTCGAGAAGCCCCACCCATATCGCCGATGTCGGCACCGACAACTACGAGCAGGACTTCGCACTGCGGTTTGTCGAGAACGAGCAGGAGACTCTGAGGGAAATCTCCGAGGCACTCGAGCGGATCGACGCGGGGAGTTACGGCGGCTGCGAAAAGTGTCTCGAGCTGGGCAAGACCCCGTCTCAGGCGCGGATCAAAAAGCCACGGCTGCGGGCGATTCCCTTTACACGGTGCTGCATCGAGTGTGAGCGGTTGCGCGAATCCGAGACGCAATGAAAAACAGGGATGGCAGGGACGCCATGAAAGACAGGGACGGCAGGGACGGCAGGGACGGCAGGGACGGCAGGGACGGCAGGGACGGCGGGGACGGCGTGCACGATGGTGCGGTTCGGGCGGGAACCGAGCAGACTCGAGCCATCGTCGTCTTCGCCATTCTGGCCATTGTCGGGCTCGTCGCTGATCTCTGGAGCAAGCACCTCGCGTTCGACCCCGAGTTCATCCCGGCCGTGCGACGACCGATCGCCGGCGGCTGGGCGACGTTCGAGTTGACGACCAGTTTCAACGAGGGCGCACTGTTCGGCGTGGGACAGGGCTGGACCTGGCTGTTCGCGCTGCTGTCGCTGGTGGCCGTGGCGGGGGTCTTCTTCTGGCTGTTTTGGCTGGGAGGCCGTTCGAGTACCTGGCTGACGGTGGCGCTGGGACTGATCCTGGCTGGCACCCTCGGAAATCTCTACGACCGAGCCGGCTGCCACGGGGAGGTCTACCCCGAGGGGACGGTTCGGGCCGGACAGATTCGCTACGCCGTCCGCGACTTCCTGCTGTTCACCTTCGGCGACCCCGAGACTCAGATCGGACAGAGGTACCACTACCCGGTCTTCAACTTCGCCGATGCCTTCCTGGTGACCGGCGCCATCATGCTGGTGATCAAGTCGTTCCAGGCCGAAGAGGATGAGGACGGGGATGAGGACGGGGATGAGGACGGGGATGAGGACGGGGATGAGGACGGGGATGAGGACGGGGATGAGGACGAGAACGGGGACGCGGATGAGGACGGTCTGGCTGACGGGGTGGCATCACCTACCACGCCTGCATCGAGTCCTGAAACAGCCCCAGCAGATCCTCCCGAGTCGCCTCCCGCGGCGACAGCTTCGTGACGCGGTGCTGAGGCAGTGTGCCTTCGACCAGTGCGGGGAGATCGGCATCGGTGTAGCCCACGGCGGCCAGTCCGTTGGGCATGCCGAGAGTTTTCATGAAGTGGAGGACTCGATCGGCGAGGATCTCACCTGCCTGGCTTCCGTCCTGCGGGTCGGCGTCGGCGATGTCGGCACCGAGTGCTCGAGCTGCTTCGAGGTGTCGGCGGGGATCCGAGCCGGCGGTGAAGCGGACCACCGCCACGGTGTTGAGGATCACCGAGATGCCGTGAGGGACCATGGGGTGGTCGACGTCGTAGCCGGGCGGTTCGAAGTCCCGGGCCATCCCGGCCACCGGGTAGGACATCCCGTGAGGCAGGTGGACTCCGGCGTTGCCGAAGCCGATGCCGGCGATCGCTGCGGCGAGCATCATCTGTCGTCGGGCGTCTTCGTCTGAGGTGTCGGTGACGGCTCGAGGCAGGTACTCGGCCATCAACTCAAGCGCCCGGATCGCCCACATGTCGCTGATCGGATTGGCGCCCTGGTAGGCGGGCCGCAGTGTCGGTCGCTCGGGCCGGGGACGCTGGTTGAACGGGATCGCGGTGTAGGATTCCAGGGCGTGGCTGAGTACATCGAGGCCGGTTGAGGCGGCGACGGCGGCGGGCTGGGTCCTGGTGTTGTCCGAGTCGACGATGCCGAGCGTGGGCTTGAGCAGCCGGTGCGCGATGCCGGTCTTGGCCTGCATCTCCACGAAGTCGAAAATCGCCACTCCCGTCGTTTCGCTGCCGGTGCCCGCGGTGGTCGGGATCGCGATCAACGGCTTCAGCGGACCGGGCACCGGACGGCCACGCCCGATCGGTGCGTTGACGAACTCGAGGAAATCGGCGGGGTGGGTGGCATAGAGGTTGGCAGCCTTGGCCGTGTCGATCGTGCTGCCGCCTCCCACCGCCACGATCGCATCGAAGTTGCCTCGAGCAACAAAGTCCGACGCGTCCTGGAAGCTCCGGTCCGTCGGCTCGACCGAGACCTTCTCGAAGACCTCGTACCCGATGCCCGCATCCTCGAGCGAAGCAATCACCGTTCGCCCGGTCGGCAATTCGACCAACGCCGGGTCGATCACGACCACCGCCTTTTCGATCGACATGTCGGCCAGGTCCATGCCGACCTCCGATGTCGTACCCGGCCCGAAGCGGATGTTCGAGGCGGACATCTGGAACGCGGTGTCCTTGTCGCTCATTTCCGGTCCGCTGGCGGCTTGACCTGCCGAGGGCGCTTGCTCAGGTCCAGCAGCTTGATGTTCTTGAACCAGCAGTCGGCTCCGTGGTCCTGCAGCCCGATGTAACCGCGTCGCGGGTGGTCCTTGAAGGCGAAGGGGAACTTGTGAGGGGTGCCGTCGGGACGGGTGTGCTTCTTGTCGAAGTGGTCGAGGTTGGTTTTGAGGACCGGGACCCCGTTGAGAACCACTCGGACCAAGGGGCCGCGGCAGGTCAGTTCCATCTGGTTCCACTCCAGAGCAGGTTTCATCGCGTTGCGGGTCGGCTTGACCAGGTCGTACAGCGCGCCGGTGTCGTGGTAGCCGGCCGTGCGGGTGTCGTCGACGGCAATCTCGAGGCCGTTGAAGCCGACGTCCCTGCCATTGAGTTTCTTGAGGGTCCAAGTTCGAAAGAAGATCCCGCTGTTGCAGCGGGGGCTGATCTTGAAGTCGAGCTTCAGGCGGAAGTCGGTCCACATCTTCTTATGGACCATCATGTACGCTCCACAGCGGTGAGGATTGATCGCCGACTGCTCGATCGGACGACGACTCGGCTTGCTGTCACTGGTCATCCAGCCGTCGGACGTCTTGCCGTCGAAGAGCAGTTGCCAGCCGGCACGACGCTCGGAAGATGTCAGCACGTTGTCGGCCGCTTCGACCTCACCGGGGCCGGCGATGCACAACAGGACCGTCAGAGAGCACAGCGAACGGGCGAGGAGGTGGTTCATGAGCGAGTCTCGATGGAGTCACCGCGGTCGGGTGAGGGGAACCGGCGGAACAGAGCGAGTATCCCCGAGAGGATTCGAACCTCTAACCTCTGGCTCCGGAGGCCAGCGCTCTATCCAATTGAGCTACGGGGACAAGCGAGGGAATTCGGCCAACGGGACGGATCCCGATGCGTGGCTGTCGTTGTAACGTGGCCCCAAGTCGCTTTCAAGCAACGATCCGTCAACCGGGATCTGGTCACGACCGGCCCGCGCCGAGCGTCGTTTCTGCTGCCGTGGCCCGCCAGAGTGTAACTCTTACATCGATCGAGGGGTGTGGAGGGGAGCACTGAAGCGAATCGAGTCGGGGTGGGGCAAATCTTCGGGCGCTGGGGAGTGTCGATAAGTATCGGTGGTGCCTTGTGTTGTGAAGAGTTGACTGGATCAGCACGTGAAAACGAGACGCGTTGCCGTGGGGATTGTGCGTTGGGGGTCTGCAAATTGCAGCAGGATTCCGGTAACCGGGGGGCAGTCCTGGGGGCCAATAGGGAGGTTCCCGATGGTGTGCGACGGAATGAGAAGAGGCTGGTGTCGGCCGAGGCTTCGGCCCGGACCGGGATGGGTGTTGGTGTCGGTATTGCTGTCGGTGGTGGTGGGCCTGTTGAGCGGTCCCGAGCCCCTGGCCGCGGCCCGATTCCAGACACCGAACTTCATCGTGACAGCCCAATCACGCTCACTGGCGACTCGGGTCGCGTTGGCCGCCGAGGTGCAGCGTCGCGAGTTGTCTGTGCGATGGCTGGGCCACGAGATGCCTCGATGGGCCTCCCCCTGCCGCGTGCTGGTTCGGCCTAATCATCCTCGGGCATCCGGTGCGACGACGTTCAGTTTCCGCCGCGGCGAGGTCTTTGGTTGGCAGATGACGCTGCAGGGTCCCGACGGCGAGGTGCTCGAATCGATCCTGCCTCACGAATTGACTCACACCGTCCTCGCCTGCCGGTTCCGTCGCCCGGTCCCCAGGTGGGCTGATGAGGGAGCGGCGGTGCTGGCCGAATCGTTGGCCGAGCGGCGACGACAGCAGCGGGCCGTCGTGAAGCTGTTTGAGACCGGTCGCCGGATCCCTCTGAGGCGGTTGCTGAAGATGTCGGAGTATCCCTCGGATCGCCGCGCGATGCTGGCTCTGTACGCCGAGGGTGTTTCCCTGGTGAGGTTCCTGGTCGAGCGGGGGGGACGGATCCGCTTCCTGGCCTTCCTTGAGGCCGCCGCTGGCGGAGATTGGGATTCCGCGGTCGGGTCGAATTACGGCGGGGTATCGATCGAGGAACTGGAGCGCGAGTGGATGGCCTGGGCGGTGCGGAGCCCTGGGGTCCCCTCGGGCCAGCTGGCCGGGTGGCGACCTCAAGAACGGGCCGCA
>CAUZEQ010000251.1:0-7329 GCA_963578885.1 Planctomycetota bacterium | reverse complement strand
AAGGGTGATGGTCCCGGCGACCACGCCCGCTGTGCCGCCAGCTACCTCACCGGAGCCCACCCGGTCAAGACTTCCGGTGCCAACATCAAGGTCGGAGTCTCCGTCGACCAGGTCGCGGCCGGTCAGATCGGCAAACGCACCCGTTTGCCTTCGCTGGAAATCGGCATCGAACGCGGACGCAACGCCGGCAACTGCGATTCCGGCTACAGCTGTGCCTACTCGTCCAACGTCGCCTGGAAGACGGCCACCACTCCGGTTGCCAAGGAGATCAACCCGCGAGCGGTCTTCGGGCGGCTGTTCGGCACCGAGGAAGACGCCCAGGTCAGGAAGCGACGCAACCGGATCCGCAAGAGTATCCTCGACCTGGTCGCCGCCGATGCCAAGCGGCTGCAAAAGACTCTCGGCAAAAACGACCAGGCGAAACTCGACGAGTACTTCACCAGCGTCCGCGAGATCGAACAGCGGATCGCTCGGTCCGAACAGGACGCCAAGCAACGGCGGCCCAAGAACTTCAAGGTGCCCGGCAACACGCCGCGGGACATGGCCGAACACGTCAACCTGATGTATGACCTGCTGGCACTGGCCTTCCAGACCGACACCACCCGCGTCGCCACCTACATGCTGGGCAACGCAGGCAGCAATCGCACCTACCCGATGGTCGGTGTCAACTCGGGCTGGCACAGCCTCTCGCACCACCGTGACGAAAAGGGCAAGGTCGATCAGCTCCAGAAAATCGACGAATGGCATGTCGTACAGTTCGCCAGGTTCCTCGGCAAACTGCGGAGCATCTCCGAGGGAGAGGGGACTCTGCTGGACAACTGCATGATCATGTACGGCAGTGGACTCTCAGACGGCAACCGTCACTGGCACCACGACCTGCCGGTCGTCGTCGCCGGACGCGGCGGCCGGACCATGCAGACGGGCCGACATGTCGTCGCCAAGGAAGAACGGCCGCTCAACGACCTGTTCCTCTCGATGCTCGATCGGCTCGATGCCAACGTCGAATCGATTGGCGACAGCAAGCAGCGGCTGACCGAAATCGACGCCTGAAGGCCGGCAACCGCATCGCTAGTGGTTGAACAGGAACTCGGGACTGTTCAACAACGCCCAGGCCAGGTCCTCGGCGCCCGCGCCACGAGTCTCCGAATCGGCCAGGTACCGGGTGCCGGTTCTTCGCTCGTCGCTGGTCGGACGCCGCGAGAGCATCGCGACGTACAACGCCTCGACCAGCTCTGCCGCACCGTCGTGCTGCCTGAGCAACGCCGCGACCGTCCCTTCCGGTGAGCGGATCTTCTTCCAGAGTTCTTCGCCGTTGAGCAGGTACATGACCTGGGGCAGGGTGGCATCGGGGCTGCGGACGCACTCGCAGGCCGAAGCCCGCTCGGCCGGACGCCCGAAAATCTTCAGCAAACGCGAACCGGCCGACACGTAGGGCACGTGCACCGCACGCAGACCCGGTGGACCCACCCGGTAGGACTCGTCGACACCCGTGACCCGGCTGAGAGAGTCGGCCAATTGCTCGGCTCCCAGTCGACGCAGTCGGCCGTGTGAAAAGTTCACACGCTCGTGACGGTTCGACTCGTTGGGAATCGAACTGTGCTGGTACGTTCGCGACCGGGCAATCGTCCGCAGCAGGTGCTTGAGATCCCAGTCCGCAGCAACCAAGTCCTCGGCCAATGCCGTCAGCAGTGGCTCGTTGACCGCGGGGTTGTTGAACCGCATGTCGTCGACCGGTTCGACAATCCCGCGTCCCAGCATCCGGCCCCAGACCCGGTTGACGATTGCCCGGGACGCCATCCGCCGACCCGGCCCGAACATCCAATCGACCAGAGCCTCGCGGCGATCGCTGGCCAGAGGCACCTGCACCCGGCTGCCGTCCAAGTGCACCAACTCGACCCGCTCACCAGACCGCCAGGGAACCCGCAGCTCGGGCTTGATGAACCGGCGAATCTCACGGCCGTACGGATCGAACGGACCCTCCTTGTCACCCAGCTGACCGAAGAACTCGGTCATCGACCGATAGTTCGCTTGCGTCCAGGTATCGAACGGGTGGTCGTGACACTCGGCACATTGCAGGCGGATGCCCAGGAACAGCTGAGGCACCGTCTCCACCCGCTTGAGCCGGTTGACGGTGAAGGTGATCGCCGGATTGTGGATCGAGCTTCCCTTGCCGGCCACCAGCTCTCGAACCAACCGGTCGTAGGGGAGGTTCTCGTTGAGCACCCGGCGGAGCCACAGCGAGAGTGTCCAGATGCCCTTGAACCGGGCCGAGTCACCCGATTCGGTCGTGCCCGACATCTCGAGCCATCTCATCGCCCACGCATCCCCGTAATCCTCACGAGACAGCAACTCGTCAATCTTGCGAACTCGCCGATCCGCGGCCTGGTCGTCGAGAAACGCGGTGACCTCCTCGGGATCCGGCGGCAGGCCACAAATGTCCAGGCTGACCCGACGCAGAAATTCCGCATCGGTGCAGACCTCTGAGGGCAGCACCTGGATCCTCTGCAACTTGGCGTCGATGTGCCGATCGATGAAGTTGTGCTGCGGCGGATTGCTCCAGGCAAACCCGGGCCGATGCCGGATGACCAAGGCCCGCGAGAGTGCCTTTTTGCCGAGGAATCGAATCAGCACGGCACTCTCGCCTGGTCGGCGTGACGTCACCCGTCCACCAGCATCCACCTCGACCACTCCCTCGCTGGCCAACTCGAAAATCGCCAACCGCGTCACATCACGCCGGGTGCCATCGGCATAAAGCGCCGTCACACGCAGCGACTGAGACTGGGGGGTCTTGCGGTGTTCAATCGACGCCGGATCGACGACGATCTGCTTGAGCCTGGTGGCGGTTTTCAGATCAGAGCGGGCGCCCTGGCGGATCCAGTCCCTCAGCACACGGTACGACTCGGACCCCACCTCGAAACGCTTTCCGCCACCGTGCTCCAACTGAGCGGTCGGCATCTGCAGGATCAGGCTCTGGGAGACATCTTCGAGATCGACTCGCCCCGAGTCCTCATCGAGCAGTGCGGCATGGTCGGCTCGTCGGTCGTAGCCTCGCAGGCTGAGCTTGAAGCCGGCCTTGCCGGAACTGTGACCATGGCAGGCCCCGGAATTGCACCCCGCCTTGCCCAGCACTGCCATCACGTCGTTGGTGAAGCTGACCGGGCGGGTCGGTGGAGCCGATATGGCCGGGCAGGCCAGAAACAGCAGTACGAGAGAGGTTCGCATCATGGGCGCCTCACGCCAGAGACCACCACGCCCGCCAGTTTTCGCGATCGCCACTCCCAGGGCATATGAGTCATCTGGGGATCGCTGAGATGGAGCATCCGCTCGGCAACGTGTTTCAATCGTGTTCCATCCTTCCGAGTGGCTTCGCCGAACACGGCCACCGCAAAGGGCTTCAGGGTCTCCGCATTGCGGTCCGCACGAAACGTCAACTCACCCGCGGTTTTCCCCGCGGCAATCTCGCCTCCCACGACCGTCACACCCACGGGCAACCCCGACACGCTCAGCCGAATCGCCCCGTCGAAACCTCGAACCGGACCCTTGTAGTAGCCATCGTCGGGTTTTTGACCTGGCAGGTTCCGCCGCGCGGTGACCCGGACCTTCACCTGGCCTCCGCGAGGAATCGTGACCGTGTCGTTGGCGTCCATTTTTGCCCAGCCGGAGTTCTCGAACGGGTTCTGCCGCAGACCCATCCACAGGAAGAAGTCGGGTCCACCCGGTTCGATCGTCAGCCGGTAGGGGAACTCCCGGCCTCCCCGGTCGAGCGTGTCTCGCAACGAGAGCACGACGCTGGTCACTTTGGGCGGAACTGTGAACTCAAGTCCCGGGTCGACGTTGGCCCGATAACGCAGATCGTCTCCGGTGGCCAACAGCTGCTTGCCCACCGGATCCCATGCCATCAGCAGTCCATCCAGGGCACTGCCCAGGTACCAGGCGGCCACCTGGCAGCGAATCACCTGCCCGGGTCGCACTGCCAGGCGGAACCGATCCTCTTCACCCTCCTTCGCGATCCGTCCATTGATCGTCACGGGCCACTTCGATACGGCCATCTCGCCATCATCACCGCTAGGCAGCTTCGACTCGTGCCGCTCGGGAAACTCGCCGGCGGCCATCGGCCAGGACAACGAACCGGGGTGATCCGGCAGCGACAACCGCCAGCGGACCTCCGCCGGGTCCGACGGCACAGGGGTCCTCTGGCTGCTGATCTTACCGTCTCGCCCCTCGATCTCCACTTCGATCGTCTCCCCCCGACGCCCTCCCAGCGGATAAACGGTCCGGGCGTAGTCGTCGGTCCCGATCTTCAGGATGTAGTGATTCGTCCAGCCGGCGACTCCGAAGGACTGCAATTCGACCAGGTACTCGCCGGCCTGCCTGAACGTGTAATCGAGCCGCTCATCCTTGGCCAGGGTCGGCGTGTCGTGCACCAGGGCCAGCGTCTTTCCTCGTGAGTCCCGCAACCGGATCACCGGATCCGGCGTCAGGCCCAGTCGACGCGTTTGGGTGGTGAAGACCAGACGCTGCCCCGCATCGACCCGAAACCGGAAGAGGTCGATGTCCTGGCTGAGTCGACCGCCGGCGACGCGGCAGGGCCAGCGGATCGTCTGGGCGCTGCTCAGGTCAATTCGACCTCCCCGGTACCGCCCGTTGCCTTCTGCCCGTGTGGAGATCACCGGGTCGGCGGCGACACAGATCAATCTCAGGTTCGACATCCCCGCCGGTCCGTAAGCCCGCAGCGGGTACACGCCCGGTGACACCGTCCGAGCGACATCGACGACGAATCGAGTCGACTCGGTGCCGCCGGGATCACGCCGCACCTTCGCGGCAAATGGCAGCAACAGGTGTGTGGCACCATTCAGGTTCTTGCCCACCAGCTGGATCGTGGTGCGGCCACCAATCACCAGTGCCGGCGGATCAACCGTGTTGATCAGTGGCGAGGTGACTGCCGAGGGCTGCTGGGCGAAGCCAACCACGGCCGATGCACTCACCAGGCAAAGCACCAGGGCCCGACTCACGAAACCAACTCCTGGATCACTCTGCCCTCACGCAGGATCGGGATGTCGCGTCCACTGGTTGACGGCAGGAACCCCTCGGCGTCGATCCCCAACTGGTGATAGAGGGTGAAGTAGAGTTCCTCGGGTGTCACGGGCCGTTCGACGGGTTCGGCCGCACGGGCGTCAGTCTTGCCGATCACGCGACCTCCGCGGATTCCCCCGCCGGCCAGCAGCACCGAGAAGGCACTGGACCAGTGGTCCCGGCCGGCGTTCTCGTTGAACTTCGGCGTCCTGCCAAACTCGCCGGTCACCAGCACCAAGGTCGTCTCGAGCAACCCTCGGAGTGCAAGATCTTCGATCAACGCCGACAGGCCACGATCGACGTCGGGGAGCTTTTCGCCGAGACGGGAAACCAGGTTGCGGTGGTCGTCCCACTCGTAAGCACTGACAGTGACAAACGGAACCTGGGCCTCGACCAACCGCCGGGCCAGCAACAGTCGCTGGCCCATCACCGCGCGGCCGTAACGGTCTCGGGTGCGATCGGATTCGAGCCCGAGATCAAACGCGGCCCGGGCTCGCGGCGAATTGACGATGTCCCAGGCCTGCTGGGTGTATCGAGCGACTGCATCGGCGGCCGGACTGGGCCGCTGCGCCGAGAACCGTGATCGCACCAGGCGGGCCAGGGCACGCCGGCGTGCCACACGACTCGCGTCGATCGACTCCGGTGGAAACAGGTCCGTGACCCGAAAGTCCGGCCTGCTGGGGTCCTCGGGGATCGACAATGGATTCCACGCCGCTCCCAGGTGGCCCCCACCTCGAACCGACTCGTCAGGAAGTGCCACGTAGGTTGGCAGACCGTTGCGAGACGAGAGACCCCGCCGCTGGTGACCAACGACCGCTCCCACGCTCGGGAAATTGTGCCCCGGTCGGAACCGGTGGCCGCTGATCATGTAGGCCTGGCCCGGCTCGTGAGCTCCCTGAAGGTGATGCAGCGTTCGGATCACCGACAGACGATCCGCCTGGACCGACAGGTGAGGGAGTGTTGCAGAAAACGAGATACCCGGAACCGCTGTCGCAATCGCTCCCAACGGCCCGCCCACACCGTCGGGGGCCTCCGGCTTCGGATCAAATGTCTCGAGATGCGATGGGCCTCCGGACAGCCAAACCAAGATGGCGCTTTGCGCACGATCCGGTTCGGCACCCCGCGTGTCTTTCCCGAGGAACAGGCAATCGGCCAGCGACAGGCTGCCCAGGCCGGCCGCCAGACCCAGCACACTCCGACGACCCAGACACCGTTTCGAATTCATTTCTACGCTCCCGTCGCCGCTCGCAGAGGCCCAGACAACTCAGACTAACAACGACCGCCGCCGCCTGTCGATCCGTCTACAGATGTAAAGGAAGTCAGCCGCTTAGTGCTGGCGGCCGACGAGGTGGGCATCCTGTAGCCGGGATCACGGCAACCGCGACTCGCCCATCAGGAACCGGTCGCACTCGCGAGCCGCCCCACGCCCCTCGTCGATCGCCCAGACCACCAGGCTCTGGCCGCGGCGGCAATCTCCCGCCGAAAAGACTCCCTCCAGCGACGTCTGAAACTGACCGTACTCGGCCTGGTGGTTCGATCGCGGGTCGGTCTCGAGGTCCAACTCCTCGACGAGCAACTGCTCGGGACCCAGAAACCCCATCGCCAGGAACACCAGGTCCGCCTCAAAGAACCGCTCGCTCCCATCGACACGACTGAACGGAGGCCCGTTCTGCACAGGACGACTCCAGTCGACCTCGACCGTCTTCAACCCCGTCACACTCCCCGAGTCGTCGCCCTGGAACTCGACGGTCTCGATACAGAACTCACGGGGATCATCACCAAAGGCCGCCGCCGCTTCGGCGTGACCGTAGTCCACCCGAAAGATCTTCGGCCACTGCGGCCAGGGATTGTCCTCGGCCCGCTCATCCGGCGGCCGGGGCACGATCTCGAAATTGACCAGGTTCCGGCAGCCCTGTCGCATCGCCGTACCGATGCAGTCGGTCCCGGTGTCTCCTCCACCGATCACGATCACGTTCTTGCCTGAAGCATCTATATAGTTGCCGTCGGCGTGCTGCGAATCGAGCAGGCTGCGGGTGTTGGCGTGGAGGAACTCCATCGCGAAGTGCACACCCGCGAGTTCGCGGCCGGGAACCGGCAGATCCCGCGGGCGGGTGGCCCCGACACACAGCACCACCGCGTCGAAGTCCTCGCAGAGCGACGTGGCCGAAATGTCCCGGCCGATCTCGGTGTCGACCCGGAACTCGATACCCTCGGCCGCCATCAGGTCGACTCGCCGGCTAATGACTTGCTTCTCGA
>CAUZEQ010000250.1:0-7337 GCA_963578885.1 Planctomycetota bacterium | reverse complement strand
CTTGTAGCCGTCGGCGGTCGAGATGGCCACGACATTCATGCGGGTCTGGCCCTGGATGATCACCGCGTCGGGCGTGAACACCGCCAGGCACGCGCTGCGGAACCCCGGAGTCGATCTCAGGCCTTCGCCGGGCTGTTCGATCAGCCCCAGCACATCCTTCTCGTCGTTGGTCCAGATCACTTTGCCGGTTTCGGAGTCGAGGCACCTGAGGTGCTCGTCGGGGCAGTACAGCACCAGCTTGTTCTTGCCGAGTGTCATGCCGCGCGAGTCGATCGGCTTACCGGTCTCCTTGTGAACCCACAGCACTTTCCTGGTCTTCAGATCCATGGCGGCCAACTGGGTGCCGAATCCCCAGGGCACCCGCGGCTTGCTGTAGTAGCCTCGGCTGAGGTCCGACCAGCTCCAGCCCCCGAACGCACGGTCCCCCTTGGTGGTGACCACGCCCTGGTCGCGGGGGCCGGCGAGTGCGTAGAGGATGCCGTCGCGGATGACCATCCACTTCCAGTGTCCGACCAGACCGGGGATTCTCAGTCGGCCGAGGTCCGCGCCGGTTTCGGGGTCGAGGCGTTGGCAGCCCTGTCCGTTGATCATGTAGAAGGTGTCGCGGGTGGCGATGAAGGCCGAGCGGTGCACGAGGTACCCTTCGGGCAACGGCTTTTCCCACAGTACCGTGCCGTTGTAGCCGTTGCGGGCGATGAGCCTGTTGAGCGTTTTCCACTCGCGGCGGTGGTGCGCGATGTGACCGATGGCCAGGAAGGTCCTGCCGGCGGCGGCGGTGGTGATGCTGGGCATTCCGATGTAGTAGGGCCGGGCCATGAACTGGGTCATGTAGGGCGCCTTGATGACGCTGTCGATTGAGACGGGGTTGTTGTCGGGCCCGTGCTCCCAGTGGCTCCAGTCGCCGGCTCCCTTTTGAACCGGTCGCCGCCTGGTGACCAGGGTGTCGCCGTCGATACGGATCAACGCGCCTTCGGGACGCAGTGCCCGCATCGCTTCGACGTCTTTGAGATTCGGGTTGGAGGTGATCACGGCATCGATCAGTCGGTCGGCGTAGGGCAGCACCTCGACGGATCCGGACTGGATCACCAGCCGGTCGATCCCCAGCCCGGCCTCGACGGCCGCCTGCTGCAGTCGGGCTCGTGCCGCGGGGTCCGGCTCGCGGACCAGCACCGTCAGATCGCTGGATTGCACCAGTTCCAGGATGACGGCAGGGTCCTGGCCGATTACCACGCACAGCCCGCGATTGACTCGGACCTGCTTCAACAACTCAGCAGCACGCTCTGCCGCCTGCTCGGCATCGGCCGCACCAGCCTCACTCGGCTCGGAGGTGACCAGCACCAGTGCGAACAACAGCAATCCGGTAGAGCGGGCAGCCAATCGAGAGCGGTACATCGGGGTGTCTCCGGCCGGAACGAGGAATCGTCCGGCAATCTACCCCATTCCCGGAACCGCTGCCACAAACCGAGCGATCGGGGTCAGAGCTTGAATAGTGAATAGTGGCCGGCAACGGGGCGAAACACGAAGGCTGGGTAAGCCACTATTCACTATTCAAGCTCTGACCCCAGTCTGTTGTTAGCCGGCGGCGGTGAATTCGAAGAATGTGAAGGCGAAGTGGACCATCAGCACCATCAGGGTGGACCAGAGGATGGTGCGTGTGACTCCGGTGCTGACGTCGTGGCTCGACGACTTGGGTTGCATGCCGAGGTGGTAGGAGATCAGACCCACTCCGAGTCCGCAGCACAGGCAGCGGGCCATCACCCAGGCGGTGCCTCGCCACAGCCCGCCGCCGGCCAGCAGATCCCAGTGGAAGTGCTGGTGCCAGTAGTCGGGTCCGAGTTCGGGGAAGCGGGCGGTGAAGACGACGAGGCTGGTGAGGCGTGCGGTGGCGAAGGTGACGGCGACCAGCAGCGGCGTGCCGACCAGGAACGCCCACAGCGTACCGGTCAGCAGGTAGCGATCGGGTGGCACCCCGAACGATCTCAGCGCATCGACCTGACGTCCGTAGGCCTTGCCGCCGATGTCGGACGCGACCGCGGCTCCACAGCGGGCGGCGATCAGCAGTGTGGCCAGCACCGGCACCAGCACCCGGTAGAGTGCAAACCCGATCGCGTGCAACAGGTTTTCTCGCAGCAACGGCTCGGTGTACCGCGAGTAGGGCAGGAAGTGAAACGTGAAGTGGGTGGCGACGAAGCCGAGGATCACGCCGGTGATGGCGACGTAGATCCAGGCCGAGGGCCCGGCGACCAGGCGGGCCGAGTGGCCCAGGAACCTGGCTCCCCAGCGAGCCGACGGCCAGCGTGGAACCAGTCTCCAGGGCACCGTCACCAGTTCTTCGATCACCCTCGAGGTGCCCGCCATCAGGTTGCTCAACGGGCTTGTTGGCACCGGCTGGGCCGGCAGATCGGGATTCGAAGTGGGGATCGGGACCAGGAAGTCGTCGGGCGAGTGCCACCGGTCGCGGGGCACTTCGACCAGGGAGCGGGATTGGGGATCGAGTACGAACACGGCGTCGGCGATCTGGGCCAGGGCGTCGATGTCGTGGGTGACGATGATCGAGGTGCGGGGGTGTGCGGCGTGAGTCTCCTGGATCAGCTGGGCAACCCGGGCGGCGGTGTTCGAATCGAGACCCGAGGTGGGCTCGTCGTACAGCAGGCAGTCGGGGTCGGCAGCCAGCGTGCGGGCGATGGCCAGGCGTTGCTGCTGGCCGCCGCTGAGGTGTCGGGTCGGAACGCAGGTGGGAACCTCGAGGGTTTCCAGCAGGTTGCTCCCCTTGTCGCGGAACAGGGGCTGGCGGCGGCGGCGGCCGTGATCGCTGGCGAAGCGGACGTTTTCGGTGGGAGTCAGCTCGTCGAACAGCGCCGAGCCCTGGAAGACGATGCCGATTCGTCGAGCTGCCGCGGCCCGGGTCACCGGCTCGTCGTCGATCGTGATCGCGCCACTGAGCCTGACGTTGTCGGGGTCGTCGGAGGGCAGTCCGGCCAGAGCCCTCAACAATTGCGACTTGCCGGCTCCGCTGACTCCGACAATCAGCACGATGCCGCCGCCGGGCAGGTCGACCGTGACATCCCTCAGCAGGGTCTGGCGGCCTGCCTCGAGCGTGACGCCCTCCAGCGACAGGCGGGCGCCGACAAACTCGACCTCGCGGCCGCTCTCGACCCACTCGGCCGTGGCCGCCGATTCGGTGGTTTCAGGAACCAGTTCGGTAGGGATCGTGGTCACCGCAGGGGATCCGGTTGGGTTGTGGATGGGAGACTTCGGCTCGAGCTGTCGATCCGGGCCAGGAAGGGCCGGTGGCTGTCACGGTGGCCTCGAACGACCGCCAGGGTCCCGGCGACTGGTGGCGCGGAGGTGGAGTCGGAGTCGGCCGGGGATTCGAGCACCAGCCAACGGCGGTCCTTGCCCAGCACCTGGTTGCGGAGCACCGCGGCGAACTCGGGGGTGATTCCCGTTTCCGGTGTCCCGATCAGCAACCCGCCGATGCGTCGCACGGTGGGTTCGAATCTGCGGGAGGTCCGGGCCAGGATCTCTCGGGCCTCGGGCCCGGTCCAGGTCTCCTTGAGTGCCTGGCGGAACTTCGGGTTGTCGACGGCCGTGCGACGCACAATCCGCCACAACAGCGCCCTGAGTTCCGGGTCGTCGAGCAGCTTCGAGCCACTGCGGCGAGCCGCCTGCTGGACTCGGGGATTGGCCGACGCGTCGCGGATGACCTGCTCGACGATCCGCACGATCTCATCCGAGTGGTCAGCCAGGACCGGCAGAGCTTCCCGGTTGACGAAGCGGTCAAACTCGTTGCGGAACTTCCGCCGGTTGGGCAGCAGCGGGGTCTTGTCGTAGACATACCGCCAGGTGAATCGCCACAGCGAGACACGTTTCCAGAGGTCACTTCCGATGTCGATGACCGTCGGTTCGGCTCGCCGTCGCACGATCGGCCAGATCTCCCGCCGCACCAGCGGCAGCAGTTCTTTGTCGATCAGCTCACGCTGGTACCTCCGCCCAATCCTGTCGATCTCGTTGCGATGTGCCCGGATCGCCGCGGGCAATTCGGATTCGACGATCGCCAGCGACTCGTCGAGCGACTTTTCGACCAGCGGCTGCAGGGCTTCGAGCAGTTCGTCGTGATGATCGGCGACCGCCTGTTGGATCAAGGCGGAGACTTCCTTGCGCTTGGCGTCGGGCAGCAGGGTCGAGACGACCCAGGCCATCGAGTTGGGATTCGAGTACCAGGCCAGCTGGTCGTCGGCCGAGAGAGCGGGTGCACTGGCATAGAGGACGGCCGTGTGTACCTGCCGGTCGGAAGTCCGTTGGATCTCGCCGATCTGCACCAGCCCTGCGTCTGAGGTGACACGGAAGATGGGATCCCCGCCGCGGATGTCGAGTTCCTCGGCGACGTGCAGCGGCACGCTGGTGCGACCCCTGGTGGCGTACCGCAACAGCTGCGGCGCGACCTTGCGGCCCAGGTCCCCGTCGACGTGGCCGGCGGTCATCCAGCAGGCCCAACCCAGCCCGCCGCCCCAGGCCAACAGGCCCACCAGGATTCTCAACCGCCTCCGCATGCCACTCCCTCCGGGACCGTCGTCTGCGATTTCGCGACAGATCACGTCAGGGTGTTCGTCCTCATGCGGTGTTTCTTGTGGTTCGAGTGCCGATTCGGTCTTTTTTTGGGGGTTTCCTGCCACCGGTGAACGCGGGAAGGGTTCAGGCCCCGCCTGCGTGCCGTTCTGGGTGGAGCAAGCCCCTTTGTGGGCGGCGTCTGACCCCCGGTCTGCGAGTTATTCAATCCGCCGCAGGCGGGCTACAGGAACCGATCGACGGCAAAGCGGTCGATCCGGCGGCGGGTGACTCCGTCGAGCACCAGGTCAGCGAGGATATCGCCGACGAGGACCGAGAACTTGAAGCCGTGTCCGGAGAAGCCACCCGCGAGCACGACTCGTTCGTCAGAGGGGTGGACTCCGATCAGGAAGTCACGGTCGGGCGTGTTGGTGTACAGGCAGACCTCGCCCCGCCCGCCGGGTTCGACCAGGCCCGGCTGCCAGCGCTGGACCCATTCGTACAATTGCCGGACCGCCGCGTCATCGACGTCCCGATCGACCGAATCGGGATCGACCCGGGGTCCCACGTGGTCGGCGGCGACCTTGATCGTCTGGCCATCGAGTGTGGGAAAGCCGTAGTTGCTGGTGTCGTACTCGCAGAAGCAGGGAAAGTGATCGGGCACGACGCGGGTCGGGTCCTTGGCCCGCAGGTAGATTTTCTCTTCCCGGGTGACCTCCAGCTGCCAGTTGAGATCCTCTGCCAGTCGGTCGAGCCACGCTCCGGCGGTGATCACAACTCGACCCGCCTCGATGGTCTGCTCGCCGGCGATCACCCTCACGCCCTCTGCGGTGCTCTCGATCGACTCGACACGGCACCCGTGCCATCGTCGCGCACCGTGTGCCTCGGCGAGCAGCTTCAGCGTCTCGAGCACTCGATCGGCCCGCAGGAATCCGTTCTCCTGGGCAAAGAACGCGTGCTGGAGGGTGTTGAGTTGAAACGTGGGGAAGCGTTTTGCGACTGCGGCGGGGTCGAGTCGATCGTGAGGCAGCCGGGCGTCTTCGAGCATCTGCAGCGTAGCGGTGAAGCGGTCGTTGTCGAGGCTGGCGAAGATGAGCAGGCCGCACAGTTCGAGCAGTTGCACGTCGGCTTCTGCTTCCAGCTGCCGCCACATGTCGAGTGATTCGCGGGCCAACTCGACATACAGCGGGTCGTCGTAGGTGGTGCGGAAGACTCGCGAGTGCCCATGCGAGCTGCCTCGAACGTGACCCGGCTCGAACTGCTCGACCCCGACCACATCGGCCCCACGGCGGGCGAGGTGGTACAGGGCCGAGGACCCCATGGCACCCAGACCGACGACGACGCAGTCGCAGGTGTGGGTTGAACTGGCGATGGTCGAGCTCCTGAGGGTTGCCTGGCGAGGTCGGTGGTTGGTCGAGAACCGGGTTGTCGCGAATGGACCGGCACGATGACCGACGGCGTGTCGGAATGCAATCGGTCGATCCGTCGGGCGAGAGTCACTTGGCAGGGGCAGTCGGGTCGATCATGCTGCCGTGTCGATCCTGTCAGCCTGGAGCGTTCCCCGGTGGCTCTTTCCAACAATCGTCGGCACCGCATGATCACCTTCTGCGCGCTCTACTTTGCGCAGGGGATCCCGTGGGGCTTCATGCTGCTGACGCTGCCGTCGTACCTGTTGGACAAGCACGGCGAACAATTCGGCGACGACGAGATCGGCCGACTGAAGGCCTACATCCTGATCCCTTGGTCGTTCAAGCTGATCTGGGCCCCGATCATGGACAGCTTCACGATCCGCAGCATGGGTCGGCGGCGGGCGTGGATCATTGGGGCTGAGCTGATGATGGCTCTGACTTTGCTGGGGATGATTGGGCTGGGCGATCTCTCGGAACAGCTCTCGGCGTTGCTGTTCATGTACTTTCTGCACAACTGTTTTGCGTCGCTGCAGGATGTGTGCACCGACGCGATGGCCGTGGACCTGTTGCCGCCCGAAGAGCAGGGCCAGATGAACGGGATGATGTGGGGCAGCAAGCTGGTGGGCAAGGCCGGCGGGGCGTGGGCGCTGTCGTACGTGATCAACTGGGGTGGGATCGAGGCGTGCGTCTGGGTTCAGGTCGGTTTGCTGGCGGTGATCGTGATCGTCCCGATGCTGGTCCTGGAACGCCCCGGTGAGCGGCGGCTGCCCTGGTCGGCGGGATCGGCGCAAGGAGAGAACACGAGCAGTGCCCGCAACCCGTTTACGACGATCGCCTTGACGATCAAGGCGCTCAGCCTGCCGACCCTGGCTGTTTACATCGTCTTCACCCTGGTCAAGTTGATTGGCACGGGAATCAACGAAGTCGTCGTCAACACCCTGTACATCAAGCAGCTGGGATGGAGCGATCTCGACTTCACCACCGCCAGCGGGCTTTACACGCTGCCACTGCTGGTCCTGGGAACTCTCGCGGGCGGCATGCTCGCCGATCGCTTCGGACGTCGGTTGATCCTGGGTGTCGGCTACGGAGGCTTCGCGGTCGTGGCCATCGTCTTCTCGCTGTGCCCTCATCTCTGGGACCAGTATTGGTTCACCCTCACGTACTTGCTGGCCTACGAGACTCTGGCGGCGATCGGGTCGGTCGGGTTCCTGTCGCTGGCGATGCGGATCAGCTGGTCGACGGCGGCCGCCACCGTCTTCACCGTCTACATGACGCTCAGCAACGTCTCACACGTAGTCGGCAACTGGGTGGCCGGACCGTTGCGGCGGATCACGACCGAGTACGCCGAATCGAGTGGCCTGGTCGGGTCCGAAGCGGAAC
>CAUZEQ010000249.1:0-7338 GCA_963578885.1 Planctomycetota bacterium | reverse complement strand
CGTCGGCGTACTCGTAGTTGACCATCATGTTGTCGGGGTATTCGCGGTCGCCCCGGTTGTCTCCGCGGTACACCGAGTGGCTGCCGTGGGCGGTGATGCGAATCGGCTGTGTGGTGACACCCAGTCCCCAGCGTGCCATATCGAGATCGTGGATTCCGTCGTCTCCGATGTCGCCGTTGCCGTAGTCGCGGTAGACTCGCCAGTTGCTGTGAAACCGGTTGACGTTGAAGCCTCGCAGAGGCGCCGGTCCCAGCCAGCGGTCGTAGTCGACTTCGCTCGGCGGTTTCGCATCGGCGACCACTTTGCGTGTCCCGCGTCGCTGCACGTTCCAGGCCTTGGTGATGCGGATGTCTCCGATCAGCCCCGAGTCGAGCAGTTTTCCGGCCGCTGCGGTGACCGGACTGGAACGCATCTGCGACCCGTGCTGCACCACTCGCTTGAACTTTCGTGCCGCCGCGATGATCGCCGGACCCTCGTTGAAGACATGCGACATCGGCTTCTCGAGGTAGATGTCCTTGCCGGCGGCCAGGGCCAGCAGTGCGATTCGAGCGTGCCAGTGGTGGGGCGTGCCGATGATGACCACGTCGACGTTGTCGTCCTCGACAATGTCTTCGAACCGCCCGGTCCGCTTCGGCGCGGTCTTCTGGTATCTCGAGACGACCGTCCCGATGCGGTCCATTTGCCGAGGGTCGACGTCGCAGAGCCACGAGACGTGGACGTGGGGTGCGAAGTGGCTGAGGCTTCTGGAGTGGGCGTTCATGATCCCGCCGCAGCCGATCAGGCCGATGCGGATGGTTTCAGACGGGGCCGCCCGGTTGGCCAGCAGGGTTCCGGTGACCGCCGTGGTTGAGGCTCCGGCGAGGAATCCGCGTCGCGAGACATTGTGGTTCATGCGAAGTGATCCGTGAGTGTTGGAGGTGGGGGGATCAGTCGTGGCGGTGGAATTCGGCGTCGATCACCGTTGCGGCCGGTGGTGGGTTCGGGTTGTCGGTGCCGGGGAAGTGGGGCGAGGCGACCGATTGGACCTGGATCTTCGATGCCAGTCTTGCGATCAGTCGCCGGCGGACCACGCGACGCAGCGGGGGCACCAGCAGTGCCAATCCGATGGCGTCGGTGATCAACCCGGGAGTAATCAGCACGGCCCCGGCCAGCAGGATCAGGACTCCATCGAGCATCGCATCGGCCGGCAATGCACCTCGGCCCAATTCGGCGTTGAAGTTCTTCCAGGCCGCCAGGCCCTGCCGCTTGGCCAGGGACGCACCGACGATGCCCGTGGCCACAACCACCCCGACAGTGACGCTGTAACTGCCCATGCCATCGGCGAGCGTGAACAGCAACCAGAGATCCAGCAGCGGGAGGACGACGAACAGGATCAGCAGTTTCAGCAGCATCCTGTCGAGTCCTTTGTCTCTGCGGTTAGCTGAACAATTCGTGGACGACTTCGCCGTGCACGTCGGTGAGTCGAAAATCGCGTCCCGAGTAGCGATAGGTCAATTGCAGGTGGTCGATCCCCAGCGCGTGCAACAGCGTGGCGTGGAGATCGTGCATGTGCATCTTCTTCTGGACCGCCGCGTGTCCGAACTCATCGGTGCTCCCGTAGGCAAACCCCGGTTTCAGTCCGCCTCCGGCCAACCAGACGGTGAAGCCATCGGGATTGTGATCTCGACCGGTCCCCCGGTCCTGTGCGTAGGGCGTGCGGCCGAACTCTGCACCCCACCACACGATGGTGTCTTCGAGGAGTCCTCGCTGTTTGAGGTCGCTCAGCAGTCCGGCGATCGGCTTGTCGACCCGGCGAGCGTGCTCGGCATGCTTGGGCAGGTTCGAGTGCTGATCCCAGGCCGGGTTGGGCGAGCCGTCGCCGTAGGTGACCTGGATGAACCTCACGCCGGCTTCGCTGAGTCGTCGGGCCATCAGGCACTGGCGTCCAAAATCGTTGGTCGGGTCCTGGTTGATCCCGTACAGGGCCTGGGTCGCGGCGGTTTCGCGCGAGAGGTCGAGGATATCGGGAGCGTGGCTCTGCATCCGCCAGGCGAGTTCGAACGAGTTGATCACCGCTTCCAGTTCGGTGTCCCTGGTGTCTTGAGGGAGTTGTCCTGCGTTGAGCGAACGCAGCAACTGGAACTGCTTGCGTTGCTCTCGCCGCGGCAGGCGGGTGTTGACCAGGTCTCGGATCCTGGCGTCCTTGGCCGGTCCGCCCGCGGTGCCCATGGTCGTTCCCTGGAAGACCGGAGGCAGGAACGCGCTGCCGTAGTTGCGGGCACCGCCGTTGCCCGGGGAGGGGCAGATCGAGACAAACCCGGGCAGGTTCTCGTTCTCGCTGCCGAGGCCGTAGTTGATCCAGGCACCCATCGAGGGACGGACGAAGTTCGTGGACCCGCAGTGCAAGAACAGTGTGGCCGGACCGTGGGCGACTCCCTCGGTGTGCATCGAGTGCAGCATGCAGAGCGAGTCGGCGTGCCGGGCGGTTTCGGGGAACAGGTCCGACACAAAGCGGCCCGACTCGCCGTATTGCCGGAACTTCCACAGCGGCTTCTTGAGCAGCTGCTGGCTGCCTCGTTTGCCCGACTTGGCGATGACCCGGGCGTCGTCAAACGGCAGAGTCTCACCGTCGCGCTTCAGCAGTTCTGGCTTGTAGTCGAACGAATCGACGTGGCTCGGCCCTCCCTGCATGAACAGAAAGATGATCCGCTTGGCCCGCGGGGCGAGGTGAGGCTCTCGGGGAGCCAGCGGATTGGAGACGGGGGGGGCAGGGGCGGCGGCGGCCGAGTTGTCGAGCAGGCCGGTGAGCGCCAGTTGGCCGAAGCCGCAGGCTGCGGTCCCCAGAGCTTGCCGACGCGTGAGGCTGGCCTGTGACATGGTTTTGCGTGTTGGAGCGTGTTGAGTGAGGGTTGCCAGCGGTTCATCGAAGGTAGCGGAAGTCGATCGAGGCAAACAGGATCTGGATCAGCTGGGACCACTTCTGTTGCCTGGAGGCTTCATCGTCGTTTTCCGAGCGCACGAATACCAGCATCGACTGCAGTTCGGTGTTGGTGGGCGGGCGTCCGAGTGTGGCCAGAACTGCGAGTCGGATTCTTTGGGGGTCATCGAGTTGCTCGAGGCCGAGCATGCGTCCGGCGGCGTGGTCGGCCTGCGTGATCACCCACGGGTTGTTCATCAGGAACAGGGCCTGGGGCGTGGTGGCCGAGCTCTCCCGGCGGCCGGTCACCATGCTCGGATTGGCGAAATCAAAGACCCTGAACAGTTCCGGTAGCGAGTTGCGGAGGACGGGCCAGTAGAGGGCACGTCGGTTGCTGTTGTGGCGGTAGTTGTAGTCGTTGGAGGTGTCGGGTCGAATCAGCGAACCTCCGAGATCCGTCTGCAGGCGGCCGCTGACGAACAGGATGGCATCGAGCAGGCCTTCGGCATCGAGCCGTTTTCGGTTCATTCTCCAGAACAGGCGATTCTCCGGGTCGTGTTCCCTGCCGCGGGTTTCGGATCGGGAGACGAGTCGGTAGGTGCGGGTGAGCACCAGTTCTCGGAGCACGCTCTTGACCGACCAGTTCTGCTCGATCAGCCGCGACGCGAGGTAATCGAGCAGCTTGGGGTGAGAGGGCAGTTCGCCCGTCGTGCCGAAGTTGTCGGTGGTGCGGACCAGGCCCGATCCGAACACCCAGTGCCACAGCCGGTTGGCCAGGACGCGTGCTGTGAGCGGGTTGTCGCGATGAGCGATCCAGCGGCCCAGCTCGAGCCGCCCGCTCTGCTTGTCGGTGAAGCGGGGTCGATAGTCCAGCGAGATCACCTGCAGGAAACCGCGTGGTGCCGCGTCGCCGAGGTTGTGGACGTTGCCACGGACGTGGATCCGAGTGTCCGCGATCGATTTCTCCTCCTCGATCGACATGTACATCGGTTGGTCGGGCGCCTGCTGCTTGAGGGCTTTCAGTTGTCTTTGCAGCATGGCGAGCTGTTTCTGAGGGGCTGCCGTGTTTGTTTTGCGAGGTGTCGTGGTGGAGGGTTTCGGTTTCTTTCCGGCGAGATCTTCAGGCAGGAACTGCACCGCGTCGATGATCACCACCCCCACGGTCCCCTCGTTGGTGACCACGACCTCGTTGAGCCCGTTTCGCAGGAAGCGGTGTCGTCCCAGCGAGATGAAGCGGCCGCCCAGCGGGGGTGTCTGCTTCTGGTTGATCGTGAACGTCTTGCTGCCGTCGGTTCCGGTGACGGTGACCGGGACGGCCGGGCTGCGATTGGATCCGGGCGTGTAGGCGAAGAGGACCTCGTAGAACCCATCGCGTGGGAGCCGGGGTCGAAAGCGAGCGGTCTTGCCGCCCTTTTGCTCACCCATGTCGTGGCTGTAGCCGGATCCGACGTAGCTCTTGGTGTACTGAGACTTCATCCAGCGGCCGGTGGTCACCGCCTGCAGGTCATCGACGACGGTGCCGGCGACTTGTGAGAGCGGGAGCGGGGCCAATCGGTCGGGGGTTCCTGCGGTGGCCTTGAGCGTCTTGATGCGGGCTTCGAGGCTGGCGGCGGCCTGCTTGTACAGGGCGATCCGGGCGGCCTGGGCCGGGACGGTGGGCAGCGGCAGCTCGATCCACTTCGAGACGTTTGCGTGGTTGAGCGTCCTGGTGTTTCGCAGGATCCCGGCCAGGGCGTAATAGTCGCTGGTGGGGATCGGGTCGAACTTGTGGTCGTGGCAGCGAGCACACCCGACCGTCTGAGCCAGGAAGCCTCGAGAGATCGTTTCGAGCTGCTCGTCGATGACGTCCATCCGCAGCTTGTCCTTGTCCTGGTCCTCGAGATTGTTGTTGCCCAGTGTCAGAAACGTGGTGGCGACGACGTTGCGTTGTCGTTCGACGAGCGTCGAGGCAGGCAGGAGATCACCGGCAATCTGTTCCTGGACGAAGCGATCGAAGGGTCGATCGGCATTGAACGACTCGACCACGTAGTCTCGGTATCTCCAGGCCTCGGGAAACAGGAACCCTCGCAGTGTGATCGACTCGGCAAACCGAACAACATCCAGCCAGTGCCGTCCCCAGCGTTCTCCGAAGTGAGGTGAAGCGAGCAGCTGGTCGACGAGGCGTGTGTAGGCCTGAGGCGAGTTGTCATTCGCAAAGGCCTCGATTTGCGCCGGCGTCGGCGGCAGTCCGACGAGGTCGAAGTACACCCGTCGCATCAGGACGACGCGGTCGGCCTCTTCGACCTGTTTCAGGCGTGCGGTTTCGAGCCGTTCGAGCAGGAAGGCGTCGATGGCCGAATCGCCCGAGCGTTGGTGGTGTCGGGGAACGGTCGGTCTCTTCAGAGGCTGGTAGGCCCAGTGTTTGCGTCCCTGTTCGATATTGATCCTCGAGCTGCCTGCGGCGGCGCTCCGTCGCGGATCGGGTGCTCCCTGGGCGATCCACTCGCGAAAATCGGCAATGATCCTCGAGGGCAACTTTCCCTTGGGCGGCATCTCCAGCGACTCGTACTGCATGGCCTTCAGCAGCAGGCTCTGCTGGGGTTTCCCCGGCACGATCACCGCTCCGGTATCGCCTCCCTTACGGACCCCCAAACGGCTGTCCAGCCTCAGGCCTCCCCGCAGTTTCTTCACCGCAGCGGCCCGGTCCGAGTGGCAGGGGTAGCAGTGCGTCACCAGGACCGGCCGGATCTTCTTTTCAAAGAACCCTCTGGCCTGCGGTGAGATCGCTGGCGGGTCGTCGGCTGCGTCGGCTGCGTCGGGACAGGCCAGCGCTGCGAAGGCGAGGCCGAGTCGGACCGGTTGGGCGAGCATGCGGAGGGCGGAGGATCTCATCGCGGTCGATTGTCGCGGCTGTGGTGGGCCGAGGCAATGAAAGATCGATGCCATGGTTCTACCAAGCAAACAGGACCGGCTCACCTCGATTGGTGAACCAGTCCTGTTGAAGTCGTCGGCTTCAGTCGGTGAAGAGGGTGATCAGCCCCCTTTCTTTTCTCCGGATTCGCTGCCCTTGGCGGCCTTGTCGGCCGAGGGCTTGGCGCCTTCTCCGCCACCGTCATCACCCGCGGCGGGGTCGGACGATGGAGACGGCATACTGTCACCGGATCCGGTCGGGTTGCCTTCGCAGCCGATACCGGCCCACGTCAACACGACCACACTGAGCATTGTCGCAATAAGCTTCTTCATCGTTGTTGCTCTATTCGCTTGAACTTCAAGAAACCGCCGACCGCGTCTCCATGGCTCGGATCGAAAACAGTTGACCGAGGCCAGGGAGACTGCCGGCGAGACTGCCAGGATCGGCAACCCTAGTTACCGCCCCCGCCCTTGTTGATCGGACTCAGCGGATCTGCTTCGCCGCCTTCACCCTGGATTTTCAGGATATCGGCTTCCGTGGTGACCTCGCCGGTCTTGGGATCTCCATCGGCGGGCGACTTCTTGGTCTCGCCACCGGGTCCAACGTCGCCAGACTGGAGCGGCGTTCCGTCCCCACCGGGGTTTTCTCCGGACGAGCCGGGTCCACCACCGCAGCCGATCGGGGCGGCCATCAGGGCGGCGACCATCAGGGATGTCATGAGCTTCTTCATCGGTACTCCTCTTCTTGTTCTTGTCAAACGGTGTGGATCACGTGGATCACGTGGATCACGGGCGTCCATTGCAACAATTCCGAGCCACCACGGCCAGCGTATATTCCCGGATTGCAAAAAAACAGTCGGCCCGGGGTCGTCGCCTGGTTGTCCAGGAGCCCGTTGAGGAACTCTGACCCCTGCACTGGGCGATCTTGAACCCGCCGCAGGCGGGCTAGAAGGGCGTCTCGGCGAGGTCGTTCATCGAGATGGTGCAGATCGTGGTCAGAATGGAGCGATCGATGCTCTCGTTGAGGAATTTCACGCTGCCGTCGACAAACAGGGCATGGGCTCCTCCGTCGTGTCGGCTGCCGGCGCCCCAGGCGTAGGGCACTCCCTGGCCGAGGTAGTCGTAGTTGATCCCGTACTGGATCGGCAGGATCGGGTGCGTATGCACGTAGGCCTGCAGGAAGGGACCGAAGGCGGAGCTGGCTTTCTGGAATGGGGTTTCGATCAGCAGGATGGTGGCGGTGTGCGGATCGAGGATGTCTCTGATTCGCGCGGCGCCATTTTTTCCGAACGCCGTCTTGTTGTTGGCTCGATCGGCCCGATAGGTCATGACCACCGCGTACTCGTGGTGGCGGTGCACGAACCCGTAGCTGACTCGGGTGGCGTTACTGATCGCGTACATGGTCGGGGTGGCACGGCTGTGCGGGTCGTCGAAGCGAACATCCGAGGGGCAGCGAAACAGGGCAATCTCGAGCTTGTCGAGCACCGCCTGAGAGCCGCCTCCCCCCAGGCCATACCAGTCGGCCGTCCCGGTGGCCCGGTTCCAGTCGATGC
>CAUZEQ010000248.1:0-7391 GCA_963578885.1 Planctomycetota bacterium | reverse complement strand
TGACATCACCGCTCCCAACCCCCCATTCCGCCCACCGCGACGCATCAGGCGACGCGGTATTGCTCCATCAGCGATTCACTGATCTCAAGGCCCAGCCCCGGTGCCTGCGGAGCCAGCAGGCAGCCGTCCTCGAGCTTCAACGACTCGGCGAAGGCCGGTGTCAGCCACGGCATGTACTCAAGCCCCTCCACGCCCGGCAGCCCGCAGGCCAGGTGCACCGAGGCCTCCATCATCAGGTGCGGCTCGACCGGGGTGCGGTACACCTCGCACAGGGTCGCGATCCGCAGGAACTCGGTCACGCCGCCGACCCGTGCCAGATCCGGCTGCACCACCTCGACCGCTCCGGCTTCCAGGAACCGATGAATCTCAAATCGAGAACCCAGCGTCTCGCCCAGCGCGATCGGAATATCCAGACGGCGACTCAACCTCGCATGCCCGATCACGTCGTCGCAGAGCATCGGCTCTTCAAACCACGCACACCCCAGCTCCTCGAAGGCCCGGCCCGCGCGAGTCGCCCGGGGCAGATCCCACTTCTGGTTCGCATCCACCGCGATCCAGGTATCCGGCCCCAGCGCATCACGCACACCGGCGACACGCTCGATGTCGACCGCCGGATCGTCGTGACCCACCTTCAACTTGACTCCATGCATGCCCTGGTCCAGGTACTCGCATCCCGCCGCCACGATCTCCTCGACACTCATGTTCAACCAGCCGCCGTCCGAGCCGTAGGCCGGAGCCCGGTCCCGCAGACCACCCAGCAGACGGTACAGAGGCAATTCGGCCAGTTGCCCCTTCAGATCCCAAAGCGCCAGGTCCACCGCGGCGATTGCCTGAGTCACCAGCCCGTGACGTCCCACGCCCTGTGTCTTCCAGTACAAGCGATGCAGGATCTGCTCGTGGTCACACGCCGCCAGGCCAATCAACTCCGGACCCAGGTCCTCTTCGAGCACCACCCGCATCGCCTGCCCGCCGGCGGCCAGAGTCCAGGTGTAGCCACGACCCACCCGGCCGCTCTCGGTCGTGATCGTCACCACCGGCATGAAGATCGTCGTCAGTCCCGAGCCCCGGTCGCCGCTGGACATCCCCGACACGACCGGTCGGGTAAGCGGGATCTCGAGCAGTTGAGCCTCACATGAGCGGATCTGCATGGCTGGGTCCGTCATCCTGGATCGTGCTGATTTCGTCTCGCGAGATCTTTTCGACGCTGCGGGGGTTGAAGGTCTGGGTGGTCCCGCAGCGCAGAGCCACCTCGATGCGGCCACCGGTGAGCACGAAGTACTGCAACAGGTACCCGCCACCCTGCATCGCCTGGAACTGGTACTCGTCGGGCCCCAGCCCCTCAACCCAGCCACACGACGCCTGGGCGAACCGCGAATCGTCGAGCACCTGCTGGGGCAGAGCCGCGACCAGAGTCCCCGGCTCGTCTCCAATCACCTCCGCCATCCGTCGCCGCGCCTCGGCCATGAAGCTCACCGCCCGGCCCGCGTAGCCGAACTCGTCCTCGTCACCCCGCTCGGGCGGAACAATCCCCAGCGTCAGGTGATGCAGAAACGGATTCCCCTGGCCCTGGCTCATCATCTGCCGAGACGCCGCGTCATCGACCGGATGCACCACCGCCACGTACCGAAACCAGCCCTGAGTGTAGGCGGCGCTGCCGGGGTCGAGCCGGGCCGAGACGTTGATGTAGTCGCAGCCGTCGACCGGTGACGGATAACAGCGGGTGTCCCAGCCCAGGTCGTAGCCGATCGACTTTAACGGACCGGCCACCAATTGAGGCGGATCGGTGAAGATCGCCGCGTGGTCCGGAGCCGACTCGATCGCGACGCCCGCATCGAGTGTCTTGCGAGCCACCTCGGCGGCCTCGGCAAACCGCTCGGCCGCATTGTCGATCGACAACACGTCCGAAAAGCTCTCAGGCAACCCGAACCCCGATGGGGTCGATAGCGCGGAACACATCGTCTCACTCTCAGGACCGTGACGGACAAAGGCCAACAGCGACGCTCATCGTATCGGCTGCATACAAAGCGGACAATCCGCGCCGGGCCACACGTCCCCCGGCACAACCGCTTCGCTATAATCGCTATCACAAACTGACCTCACAGGCCCCCTGGCACTCCCGGCATGAGCATGCGTTCTCCACTGTTGCTGAGCCTGCTGCCGAGCCTGATGATGGCCCTGTTGGCCACCGAGTCGCTGTTGGCCGCCAGGGTCCCCACACGCACGGCCAACGTCGCACCCCGCCGCCCCGTGCTGCCTCCGGCCACCCCTCAGGGACCAGCCCACCCGATCGACCGCCTGCTGATACTCCACAAAAACGCACAGGCCCCGCCCGTCCCCGGCCTGCTCACCGACCACGCCTTCGCACGACGAGTTCACCTGGACCTCGTCGGACTGCTCCCCAGCCCCTCGCAACTCAAGCAGTTCCTCGCCGACCCGCCCGCGTCCCGCCGCGAACTGCTGGTGGATCGACTGCTCGCCGACCGCCAGGCATTCGCCGCGCACTGGATGGTCTTCTGGAACGACCGCCTCCGCAACGCCTACCGTGGCACCGGCTTCATCGACGACGGCCGACGACAGATCACCGGCTGGCTCTATCGCTCGCTCTACAACGACAAACCCTACGATCGCTTCGCCCACGAACTGGTCAGCCCCGTCGAGGGATCCGGAGGGTTCATCCGAGGCATCAAGTGGCGAGGGGTGGTCAACGCCAGCCAGGAGCGTGAGGTGCAGGCGGCGCAGGGACTGGCCCAGGTCTTCCTGGGAACCAACCTCAAGTGTGCCAGCTGTCACGACAGCTTCATCAACGACTGGAAACTCGACGACGCCTACGCCCTGGCCGCCGTCTTCGCCGACAAACCGCTCGAACTGCACCGTTGCAACAAGCCCACGGGAAAAACCGCGCGGGTCGGATTCCTGTTCCCCTCACTGGGGACCATCGTCGCGACCGCCAAGCGGCCCCAACGACTGAAACGACTCGCCGACCTTCTGGTCACCAGGCAGAATGGTCGCTTCACGCGGACCATCGTCAACCGGCTGTGGGCCGCACTGCTGGGATGTGGACTGGTCGAACCCCTCGACGAGATGGAACGAGCCGCCTGGCACCCCGAACTGCTCGACTGGCTCGCCGAAGATCTTGCCGACCACAAGTTCGATCTCAAGCACACGCTCAAGATGATCTGCACCTCCGGGGCCTACCAGCGACTCGCCGTGCCCACCCCGTCCACCGGCGGCGGTTATCTCTTTCGAGGCCCCTACGTGAAACGGATGACGGCCGAGCAGTTTGTCGACGCACTGGCCGTCATCACCAATACGCCGCTCACCGCCGACAAGCAGATGACCAAGCGGGACGGACGGGGACAGGGTGGACAATTGCCGCTGCTGCAGGCCGTGCTCGATGCCGACAAACAGGACTCGCGCCCGCTGCAGATCCGTGCCGCCTTCGTGATGCCCGACGCGCTGCAGCGAGCCATGGGGCGACCCAACCGTGAACAGATCGTCACCCGCCGCGATTCGCTGGCCACGATGCTCGAGGCCATGGAACTGACCAACGGCAAGACGCTCGACAAGACGCTCAAGGCGGGCGCCGCACAACATCTGCCCGCCGCCGGCAAGAACCTCGACAACCTGCTCGACACGCTCTTCCTCAAAGGCCTCTCGAGACAGCCCGCACCGTCGGAACGACGTCTGATGACCTCACTGGCCGGCAGCCCCGTCACGTCCGAAGGCCTACAGGATGTGCTCTGGTCTCTGCTGATGCACCCCGACTTCCAGCTCATTCACTGATTTTTCGGACAAACTTCGGACCACTCTTCGGACCACTTTTCAAAAACAAGCCATGGACCGATTCGACCTCCAGCGAGACACCTGGACCCGCCGCGACCTGCTGGCGACGGCATCGACTGCCGCACTGGGCGCCCTGGCCGCCGGGTCACCACGGCGTGCCACCGCCGAGGACACCAAGCCGCCGGTGGCCACCGCCGACTCGTGCATAGTGCTGTGGATGGCCGGCGGTATGGCTCACACCGAGACCTTCGACCCCAAACGCCACACACCCTTCCGCAAGGGGCTGCCGGCCAACGACGTGCTGAGCACCTTTGCGTCGATCCCCACCGCGATCGACGGCGTGAGATTCTCCGAGGGCCTGGAAAAGACCGCCGCGGTGATGGATCGCGGCACGCTGATCCGCACCGCCGTCGCCGGCGACCTCGGCAAGATCCTGCACTCGCGACACCAGTACCACTGGCACACCGGCTACGAACCGCCCCTGACGGTCGCCGCCCCGCACCTGGGCGCATGGATCGCCCAGGCCCTCGGACCCCGCAACCCCGCCGTACCGGCCTTCATCGATATCGGACAACGCTACGAAGGCAACGGCGAGGCGGAAGAACTCAAGGCCTTTCAGACCGCCGGATTCCTCGGCAGCGAACACGGCCCCTTCCGGGTCCCCGATCCCCGGCAGGCCGTGCAAACCGTCCGCCCCCCCGCGGGCATGAGCCTCGAACGGTTTCGACGCCGCTATCACGCCTATCGACGCCTGGTCGCATCGTCGCCACTGGCCCGCGATGCCAGCGATTTTCAGCGGCAGAGCCTGTTGAGATCACTCGAGAACTCCTACCGACTGCTCAACTCACCCGCCGCCGAGGCCTTCGATCTGCAGGCTGAGCCGAAGAAGAGTTTCGAGACCTACAACACCGGGCCCTTCGGGCAGGGCTGCCTGCTGGCTCGCCGCCTGGTCGAGGCCGGAGCCCGCTTCGTCGAGGTCACGACCGAATACGTCCCGTTCCTGGGCTTCGACACGCACGACAACGGGCACACTCGGCTGCGGACCATGAAGCAGCTGATCGACGGGCCGGTTTCGCAACTGGTCCTCGATCTGGAACACCGTGGCCTGCTCGACCGCACGCTGGTCGTGCTGGCCAGCGAATTCAGCCGCGACGTGATGATGGAAGGTCGACCTGAGAAACTCGTGCCCGACCAGGTCAAGCAACCGCCGGTGATCGACGAGCTGAAGTTCTATGGCATGCACCGTCACTTCACCGGAGCCGGCAGCGTGCTGCTGTTTGGTGGAGGCGTCCGCAAGGGTTTTGCCTACGGCAAGACGGCAGAAGAACGGCCCTGCACGACGATCGCCAACCCGGTCCCGATCACCAACCTGCACGCCACGATCCTGGCCGCAATGGGCATCTCGCCGAGGTACAACGTCGAAGTCGAGCAGCGGCCCTTCTTTGCCACCAAGGACGGACACGGTAAGGCGATCGCCGAGGTGCTCGGGCAAAAGGCCTCGTGATCAGCCAGTCGTCCGCTGTCAGCGGACGCGTGAAGCCTTGGGGACTGGCTCTGGAGCCTGTGGCGGAAGTGCCTGTCCCGGGTGGAGCAAGGTCTTACCCGGAATCGCGGGACAGGCACTTCCGCCACAGGCTTCAGAGCCAGTCCCTGGACTACTTGCCCACGGCATCGTGAGCCACGTCGACGTGAGCGGCGCCTGCGGCCTGGGCCGCCTCGAGCACCCTCACAAACGTCGCGTGATCCGAACCGGCATCGCCTCGATAAGTCACCACCTTCTGCCGGGCACTCGACAGCAGCACCCTCAATCGCTCGGCCAACTCCTCAACCACGATCTCCTCGGAGTTGACAAACATCCGGCCCGCACGATCGACCGTCACCACGACCTGCGGAGCCCGCACGTCGCCGGCCAAGGCGGCGTTGGGCAGGTCGAGAGCGACGGCGGGGGCGAGCATCGTGGAGCTGACCATGAAGAAGATCAGCAGCAGGAAGACACAGTCGATTAGAGGACTGAGCTCGATCGACAGCGACGGACGACGCTGGCGAGGAATCTGGTCCATCGACTAGGCCACCGGCTGCGGGTCGGGGTTCGTGGCAGGGCCAGACCGGGGGTCGAGGGTCTCGATCGAGCCCGGAGCCGTCGCGGCGCGGGGAGCCCGGGCAGCCGCGAGCCACTCGTCCAACTGCGACGTGACCCACTGCATCTGTAAAGCGGCCTTGCCGACCACCGATTGCAACAGGTGGTAGGCGGCCAGACAGGGCAGGGCGATCGTCAACCCGCAGACGGTCGTCAGCAACGCCGACCAGATGCCGCTGGCCAAATCGCCAGGCTGCACCTGACCCCCCTTGAGCTCGATCTGGTGAAACGCATCGACCAGTCCGGCCACGGTTCCCAACAGGCCCAGAAGGGGCGTGGCATGAGTCAGTATGCCCAACCAGTTGAGACGTCGGTCGTAGCGTGCCAACTGCTGAGAGGCTTCGCGGAGAACGACCTGGTCCCGTAACGGCTTCTCGGCCTCGCGGTACCTCAGATACGCCACCACCACCCGGTGCAGTGGGCGTGGACTCTCGTGCAAACGATCGACCAGGCCGTCCAGCGTCCCGTCGCCGACCCGTGACTCGAGTTCAGCCAACAGCGGCCCGTAGGCCACACGCAGGCTCCAGTACACCATCACCCGCTCGGCGATCAGGGCGACGGCCAGCACCGAGCAGGCCAGCAACGGCCACATGACCGGCCCGCCTCGCTCGAACAACTCGGTTAGGTTCTGTCCCCACATCCGCCCGTCCGCCCATCCGCCCATCGCTGAAAGGACTCTCGAAAGAACACCCCCCGCCTCGGGATGACACGATCTTTGTCGAGGTGCTATTCTGGCCTGCAGACAACTGAACATTCTGAACCGCACCGGCAGAACTTGTCCACCCGTCGACGGGTTCAACCCGGCTCGCCCCAAAACAAACCGGCCCGTCGTGTCCCTGCTGCGTGATCCCCTGTTGCTGACTCTGGTGGCCAGTTCGCTGGCCCACGGCCTCGCTTTCTCACTGGGCTCCAGCACCACGTCGGACCCCGCCGCCGACGCCCGCTCGGGACGCACCGCCGTACGACTGCAGCCCGCGCTCGCAGCACCCCCGACGTCGCCGACCGCTCAGCTCCTGCAACCGGACACACCGCAGCACACACCTCCGGATCTCACCCTCGAAGTCCTCCCGGCAAGACGAGCCGCCTCGCGTCAGTCAACACCACCCCCTTCTCAGTCGCCGCTTCGCCAGGCACCCGCGACCGCACCATCGCCTCGTCCCGAGATCCCCCAACTCGCCTCGGCCCTGGTCAGCCCGGCGCCTCGACCCCCACTCCGAAAGACCCCGCGATCCCCACCTCGTACCGCACCGGACCCGCCCCCGCCCGCGCCCCTGCAGCAGAACACCTCACGCATCTCCACCTCGTCGCACTCGACGCGACGCCTGCGACCGCCTCCGACAGTGACCCAGGCACCCTCTCGCCGAGTCCCCCCCACCGCGGCTTCGCAACCCAGGCCGCCACGCACTCAGACTCCTGTGTCGTCCCCGCTGAAGGTGGCCGTCGCTTCGCCGACGCACCCTCCCCGAGGCCC
>CAUZEQ010000247.1:0-7435 GCA_963578885.1 Planctomycetota bacterium | reverse complement strand
AGGGGCTCGATCAATTCACTAACGAAATCACCCTCGAGGAACTCGACGACTCGATTCAACAGATGCGGGCCGGAGAGCACGTGGGACGGACCATCGTCCGCTTCGATCGCAGCAACTAGTCCTCGACCACGTGCTCGGCAAAACCCGCACACGCGGACTCCCAGGCCAACTGGTCAAAGGCCCCGTCGCCCGAGAGGCACCTCGCCGCGGCAAACGACATCGCCAGGGCGTGGTGCGTGTTGTCGTGAGCAAACAGGCCCTGGCGGCCCAGGGTCACCAGCCCTTCGCGCTGATCGACGTGGGCCAACGCGGCAGCCAAACGGTCGTCGTAGCCGTGATCGTAGACCGGGTACACACCCCCGACCCGTCGCACCTCCGACGCCAACAACGGCTCGAGCGGCGGCAGCCCGATCCCAATCACCTCCGCCTGCACCCGCCGCACGAGGTCCTCGTCAGAGAGTCCCCAGGTCGCATCGCCCACGTCGCAGGGCAACTCGATACACACGCCCGTCCGATCGGCAGAAGATCTCTCGGCCGAGTAATGAGTCGGCTCGGACGTCCGCGACAACCCCACCTGCTGATCCGGCACGTAGTGGGCATCAAATGGAGTCCAGTGGGCCGACTCCAGTACCACACAGACCAGCACAGCGGCCCGGCTGCGCAGTCCCTCCGCCGCATCGATCACCTCCGACGGTGCCGCAGGATCGAGCAGCCCGATCAATCGAGAAATCGGGATCGTCGAAAACACCCTCTCGAATTCGCGATGGCCCCCAGAGATCTCGACCCGCCACCCCGAATCGACCTGCCGCAATCCGGTGACCGGTGTTGAGGTCGACAATCGACCGCCACGTCCGACGAAGTCCTCAGCAAATGACTCGGCAATCCGTCCAAACCCCCCGTTGGGGTAATAGAAGGATGCACCCCGACGGCTTCCTCCACCGAACCAGACTTGCCGAGCCATGCGACCGATGATCTGCCAGGGCGATCGGACCGAGACACGGCGACGAGCCTGTTCGGCATCGATCTCACCCGGCTCGCGACCCCACAACTTTCGAGCCATCGGAAAGTAGAACTCGCGACACAATGTCGGCCCCAGTTGACTCTCGAGCGTCGCGGCAAACGAGTCGGCTGCCTGGTGACGCGGCCGCACAAACATGTCACGCAGCAGCCCGCACGTGATCCGCCAGGGCAGGCCCAGCACGGCATCCAGCGGCCGCAGTGGAAAACCGATGAAGCGGCCGCCCAGCACAATCCGACCGTGTCTCCGACGACGGTGCAGCACGCCGGGCATCAGCTCCTCGAGCACCGCCAGGATCTCCGGATCGATACTCGGATGCAAACGGTGGCTGCCGTGATCGAAGACGACTCCCTCGAGCGAAAAACTGGCCGCCAGGCCTCCGACGGCCGCGTTGGCTTCAAAGAGCTCGACCTCGATCGACCCCGCCGGATGGCCAGTCACGATCTGCCGAGCCAGCCCGACTCCCGCAGGTCCTCCACCCAGGATCGCCACCCGCAGCGTCATGACTGCAACTCCCCGTATCGAGGCGACCGGACCGCGGGCATCTCTGACACCGGGTCGCCCGGACCCAGGTAGAGGTCATGCCAGGTCAGGAAATTCAACAGGCCCCACAGAGGCCGACCATGGTCGAAGCGGCCCGACTGGTGCTGCTCCCAGAGCTTCCCGATCGAGTCCCCATTCAAGACCCCTCCGGCCGTCGCAGACTCGCTCAACAGAATCTCACCCGCCCACTCCTTCAACTCGGCCGTCAACCATCGCGAATATGGCATCTCCAGCCCCACCTTCTTCCGTGACAGGATCTCCTCGGGAAGACGTCCGACCAGGCCGCGACGCAGCAACTGCTTCCCGCAAAGACCTCGCAGCTTCAGCGAAGTCGGCCAGGCCACCAATCGGCGGGCCAGCGCGATGTCGGTAAACGGCACCCGGGCCTCCAGGGAATGAGCCATCGTCATCCGGTCGTTCTTGACCATCAGGTCGTCAGGCAGAAACATCCTGCGGTCAATCTCCATCAGGCCGTCGAGCGGGTCGACCGCACTCGAGGATTCGTAGAGCGACCGGAACAGCGAGGCGGTCGTGGCCACCGGAGTACCCGCCGTGATCAGCTCGCGGCGAGCATCCTCGCTCAATACCTCTCGCCAGAAATTGTGCGACTCGGGAACCCCCAACTCGACACCGCGGATGAACCGCTTCGCCCTGAACTCGAAACTCAACTTGCGGTGCGAGACCGGCAACAGGTCGACCAGCGGGCGAATCAGCCGGCGACGCAGCACGCCGGGGACACGCCGCATCCTCAGCCGGGCACGGCACGCCGCGTGAGTGTCGTACCCAGCGTGCAACTCGTCACCAGCCTCACCCGACAGCAACACCGTCACATGCTCTCGAGCCGACTCGGCCAGCAACCAGGTCGGAACCGCCGACCCGTCGGCATACGGCTCGTCGATCGCCGAAACCGCCGACCGCAGTACCTCGATCACTCGCTCGGGTCGCACCGTGATCTCGTGGTGCTCGGTGCCCAGACACCCGGCAACTTGCCGGGCTGCAGACGATTCGTCGAAGCTCGGGTCGTCGAAACCCAGCGAGAACGTGTGGAACCCGCCGTCGCCTCGGATCTCGGCGTACAGCGCAGCCAAGGCACTCGAGTCGAGGCCACCCGAGAGCATCACTCCGACGGGTACGTCCGAGACGAGCTGTCGCTCGACCGCGGCACGCAACAACTCGGTCGACTCCACCGCCGCCTGCTCGATCGACTCGTCGGCCTCACCGTCTCCGGCAGCCAGCCGACCAAACTCTCCTTCGCCCAACACCCGGGCCTCCGGGCCAACCTCCAACCACGCCCCGGGGGCCAGTTCCCGGATCCCGGCAAACGCCGTACGCGAACCGGGAATGTAGTTCAGGCCGAAGAAGTGGTGCAGCGACTCGAGATCGATCTCGGGCCGAAAACCCGGCACCTCCAGCAACGCCTTGATCTCCGATGCAAACCAGAAGCACCCGTCGTGCTCGAGCAGAAACAGCGGCTTGATGCCGAACCGATCACGCGCCAGCAGCAGCCTCTGAGTCCGCTTGTCCCAGGCGGCCAGGGCAAACATCCCGTCGAAGTCGTCGAGAACCGTGTGGCCGGATTGCTCGAGCAGGTGCAGCACCACCTCGGTGTCAGTCCGCGACCGAAACGCCCCGACCTCCCGCTCGAGGTTCCGCTCCCGCTTCAGTTCCCGGAAGTTGTACAGTTCGCCGTTCCAGGCCAGAGTCGTGGCGCCCGAGGGACTCTGCATCGGCTGGCGTCCGGCCGTCGAGAGATCAATCACACTCAGGCGACGATGAGCCAACCCGCAGCGACCGTCCCAGGTCAGGCCCTCATCGTCGGGTCCGCGGTGGACCAGTCGGGCCGACATCCGCTCGAGTACCTCGGTCGGATCCCATCCGTCCCGACTCGTCCCTCGCCCGATGACGACTCCTGCCAATCCGCACATCGTCGATTCAGACCTCGCCCGACTCGGAATCCGTCTGATCGGTCCGCAGACGGGCCGGAATGTAGCCCCATCCCCGCCGACTGTCCCGCCGTGCCATGCTCTCGGCCATCATCCCCATCAGCAGCATCTGCACCGCCACCAGAAACAGGACGACCGCCGAGGTCGAAACCGTCTCGGTCTCGAGCAGAGCACCCAGATCCCCCGCCCCCTCCTTGCCGGCTGCCACGCTGACGTCCCACGCCAGCTTGACTCCCCCGAGGAAGAAGCTGACCAGCGCCATCGGTGCAAACACCCGCAACGGCCGGAACAGGATCGAGAGCCGAGTGACCAGGGACAGGAACCCGAAGAAGTCCCAGGCAACAAGCTTCGAATGACCCACCCGCTGGCCGTACTCGATCGGGCAGTAGACCACCGCCAGCCCGTCGCACAACGAGGCGATGGTCAGAGTGGTGGTGAAGCTAAATCGCTCCGAGAGGATCGGCAGGTATTGGGCTACAAGAGATTTCCGAAAGACCCGCAGCCCAGAATTGAGATCGGGAATCGAGATGCCGGTGACGTACCTGGCCAGTCCACGCAACAACGCCTTCGCCGGTCGCCGGATCAGCGGGATCGCCGAGGGGTGACCCGAACGGTCACCGACCACCATGTCGACCCCCGCCAGGGACTCGACCATGCCCGGAATCGCCTCGGCCGGGTACGTGCCGTCGGCGTCAATGATCGCAATCGTCTCGAAGCGGGCCGCCTGGATGCCTGTCTTCAGAGACGCCCCGTAGCCGAGGTTGCGGTCGTGCCGCACCAGCCGGACTCCCGACACAGCGGACTCGGCCACCACCTCGGCCGTGCCATCGTCCGAGGCGTCGTCGACAACCACGATCTCGACCGGACGATCCCAGCCCTCTGCCATCGCCTGCAGTTCCGACAGCACCATGCCCAGGCCCTCGCGTTCCTGGAACGCCGGAACCACCACGGTCACGCCAGCCGGTTCACTCATCGACCCGCTCCTGCGCCTGACCTGTTACCTGCATCCCGTTCGAGCCGTCCGAGGTTCAGTTTGGCAGCCCGGGCATCGGGGTCGACCGCCAGAGCCTGCCGCCACGCATCGGCCGCCTTGGTGGGCCGGTCCAGGTCCAGGTAGGCCAGCCCGAGGTTGGTCCACGCCTCGGCGTAGCCCGGCGACAGCCCCACGGCTGCCTCGAAGTGGCCGGCCGCGTCCTGAATTCGCCCCTGCTCAGCGCGGATCATGCCCAGGTTGTTGTGGGCTTCGGCGAGTCGCGGATCGAGTTCCAGGGCACGGCCACAGGCCTCGGCGGCCGCATCGAGCCGGCCCTGGCGAGCGACCACGAAACCCAGGTGGTTCCAGGCTTCGGCAAACGACGGCCGGGCGTCCACGGCCTTTCGGAACGACGCCTCGGCCGCCACCAGCTCACCGCGATGAAACAAGATCCGCCCCTTCCCGTCATGGGCCTCGGAGTACTCCGGTTGCAGTTCAAGCGCACGGTCGAGGTGCAATTCGGCACCCGGGTCGTCTCCGTCCTCGAGCAGCACGCCGGCCAGGCTGAGGTGTGCCTGGGCCGAGGTCGGCACCGCCGCCACCCAGTGTCTCAAAAAGCCATCGTGGCTGCGATAGGCCGTGCCCCGAGACCAGCCCACCACCGCCAGGCCGCAGACGATCGCCACCGCAACGACACCGACCAGGCCGCGACGACGACCGACGGCCTGGACCTCGTCACCTCCCAACGCCAGCAACACCAAGCCCACCAGCGGGACCGTCGCCAGGAACCCGTAGCGTTCGGCCAGCGGGGTCTGCTGCCCAAGCAGGTTGGCCGTCGGTGCGAGCACCAGCACAAACCAACCCACCCAGAACACGACCACCCGCCCGGGACCACCCTGGCTCGAGGAACACCGCCACCACACCCCACAGCCGATCACAGCCAGGATCAGAAATGCCGCCGGACCCCGCAACGGGTGCCACCACATCGAGAGATCGGGTTCATAGACAAGCGACCAGCCCGGAGCAAGCAGGGTCTGCAGCGTGTAGGCAATCGACTGCAGCGGACCCAACGGATTCTCCAGAACCGCCAGCCGATGCTCGCCCGTTCCGGAAAACAGAGTCCAGCGGATCGCCAGGTATCCGGCCAACAGCAGCGCCGCTGCAGCGTGTCGGCGGATCCAGGCCCGAGCGGAATCGGGCCTCCCGCCGGCCAGGCCCAGCAGGTCGGCACCAATCAACAGCAGCGGCACCACCACCGCCTGCTCGCGGCACAACAGACCCACCGCGAAGAACCCCCAGGCCAGCACCACAAAACGGCGGCCCTCCGGCCCGCCGCTGCGGAGCCATGCGGCGACCGCCAGCGTGATCGCCACGGCCGCCATCAGAGTCTCACGTCCCGATGACACCGGATAGACCGTACAGGCAGCCACCGGATGGACGGCCGCGGCCATCGCACCCACAGCCGCCGACGGCCAACTCAATCGGAAACAACTCGACAACAACAGCCAGAACACCGACACCGCAAAGCCGGCGGCCAGCAGCACATTGACCGCATGAAACGCCGCCGCCGAATGACCGTGCAACGCAGTCTGCACGTCGATGGTCAACCAGGTCAAAGGACGGTAGTACGGCAGGTTCTCAGCCTGGCGGGTCGTGAAAATCGCAATCCACTCGCCAAAACCCGTCGGCACACTCCGTGAATGAACCACCAGGTAGTCGTCGTAGATGAACTCGCACCAAAGCGCCGGCAGGTAGACCACGATCACCACCGCGGCCAGGCCGCAGGCGATCGAGCCGGGCAATCCGCGAGCAGGGGGTGAGTGCATCGTGACGGCCTCGCGGCTGCAGCCGGTTGAGTGGCCGGGCAGCTGACGAGTCGAGTGACGGAATCGTGGGGAATCTCGAGTATAGGAGATGACCGACCCGGTCTGGGGCTCGCACCGCATTTCCCTCCCGATCGCTGGATTCGCACTCGGGTGCACAGCCGGTTATGCTGCGCGGGTCCCGGACCTGAGACCTCCACGATGACCGACCAGAGAATGAAACTGGGCATGTTTGTCATGCCCGTCCACGATCCGGACAAGCCGCTGGCACAGTGTTTCGACGAAGACCTCGAACTGGCGGTCAAGTGCGAAGAACTCGGCTTCGATGACTTCTGGGTCGGCGAGCACCACTCGTCGACCTACGAGAATATCGCGATGCCCGAGATCTTCCTGGCACGCGTGCTGGGAGAAACCTCGAGGATCCGCATCGGCCCGGCACCGGTCTGCCTGCAGTACCACCACCCCGCCCACGTCGCCAGCCGACTCGCGTTCCTCGATCACCTCTCACACGGTCGACTCAACGTCTGCTTCGGTCCCGGGGCGATCCCGACCGACATGGAGATGTTCGGCGTCGATCCCAAGGAGGCGGGGCGACGGGTCGTCGAGGCCATCAACATCATTCTGGAGATCTGGACCAGCACACCGCCGTATGACATCAACGGCGAATTCTGGTCAATTCAGCTCGCCGAGAATCTCGACCCCGAAATGGGCCTCGCCGGCATCCACCCTCCACTGCAAACCCCCCACCCGCCGATCTTCACACCCTGCATCAGCCGCGACTCGATCGGACTCCGCAAGGCGGCCGCTCGAGGCTTCCGCCCGATCAGCCACCACATGATCGGCATCGACGTGTTGAAGAACCACTGGGAGACCTACTCGCAGGGCTGCCGTGACGGGGGCCTCGAACCCGACCCGGCCCACTGGTGCGTCTCCAGGAATATCTATGTCGCCGACACGACCGAGGAAGCCCTGGCACGGGCTCGAGTCAATTCGATGGGACGCTGCATCGAGTACATCGTCGAGTTGACTCGACGCGGGGACGCACTGGACCTCTGGAAACGTACACCCGATCAGCCGGATCACGAATTGACACTTGACTACTTCCTCGACGAGGTGATCATCGCAGGTGATCCCG
>CAUZEQ010000246.1:0-7449 GCA_963578885.1 Planctomycetota bacterium | reverse complement strand
GGCTGAGTCCATTGCGGCTGGGTTTCTTGGTCTGTGAGGTCTTGATCGAGGTGATCATGCCCCCGAGCAGCACCTCGGTGCCCTCGTCGAGTCCGGCGGTGGTCGCCACATCGTGTGTGGCGTGCCGTGAGATGACGGTGCTGAATTCGGCGAGCGGGTGCGAGGAGAAGTAGAAGCCGAGGACTTCTTTTTCCATCGTCAGTTGTACGCTCTGGGGCCATTCCGGAGCGTCGGGCAACCCGGCCAGGTCCTGCTCCCCTTCTACGAAGTCGGAGTCACCGAAGAGGTTTTTCTGCCCCCGCGCCCGGTCTCGATGTCGTGACACGGCGGCCTGCACGGCCCGCTCGACGACTTCGACGTGCTGGTTGCGGTGAGGTCCCAGCTCGTCGAGTGCGCCACTCTTGACGAGGATCTCGAGCACGTTTTTGGAGAGTGCCTTGGGGTCGACTCGTTCGGTGAGGTCAAAGATATCGCGGAACGGCCCGTCGGCCTCGCGGGCGGCTACAACCAACGAGAGGGCCGAGGCGCCGACACCCTTGATCGCGGCCAATCCGAACCGCAACCGGTCCCCTTCGACCTGGAACTCGACATGCGAGTGGTTGACGCAGGGGGGGAGCACCTCCAGGTGCATGCGGCGGCAGTCGTCGATGTGTTCGCTGATGCGGTCGGTGTCTTCCATTTCGCACGAGAGCAACGCGGCCATGAACTCGAGTGGGTAGTGTGCCTTGAGGTAGGCGGTCTGGTAGGCCACGGCACCGTAGGCGGTCGAGTGGGACTTGTTGAACCCGTAGCCGGCGAACTTCTCGATCATCTCGAACAGCTCGACCGCCTGGGTCTCGGGCATGTCGCGGCTCTTGGCTCCGGTGATGAATTCCTCGCGGTAGCGCTGCATCACGTCGAGCTGTTTCTTGCTGATCGCCTTGATGCAGCGGAAGGCACTCGAGAGTTCGATGCCACCGACCTGGTTGAGGATTCTCGAGACCTGTTCCTGGTAGACCATCACTCCGTAGGTCTCCTTGAGCAGCTCGTCGACGATCGGGTGCACCTTGGGGACCGGTTGGCGTCCGTTCTTGACGTCGACGTAGGTCATGACCATGCCACCCTCGAGCGGCCCGGGTCGATACAGCGCGCTGGTGGCGATGATGTCGTTGAAGTTGTCGGGTTTCATCTTCGTCAGCAGGTCGCGCATGCCGGCGCTTTCGAGCTGAAAAATGCCCTTGGTCTCGCCCCGCTGCAGCAACACGAAGGTTTCGGCATCGTCGAGCGGCAGCTCGATCGGGTTGATCTTGATCCCGCGCGTCGCCTGGACGTTCTTGACGGCCTTGTCGAGGATCGTGAGGTTTCTGAGTCCGAGGAAGTCCATTTTCAGCAGGCCGGCCTGCTCGACATCCTTGTCCCGCCACTGGGTGATCACGTCCTTCTTTCCCGTGATCCTCTGCAACGGGACGTATTTCTCGAGAGACTCCTTGCCGATCACCACTCCGGCGGCGTGGGTCCCGGCGCTGCGGGCGAGTCCTTCGAGTCGCATGGCGATATCGAGCAGTCTCTTGATCTGGTTGTCGTTGTTGTACTGCTCGTCGAGGTCGAGGTTTTCCTCGAGGGCTTTCTCGATCGTGATCCCGAGCGTATCGGGGATCATCTTGGCGATCTCGTCGACTCTTGAGAGTGGCACATCGAGCGCGCGGCCGACGTCTCGGATGGCGGCCTTGGCCTTGAGCGTGCCGAAGGTCCCGATCTGGGCCACGTTGTCCTCGCCGTACTTCTGCTTGGTGTAGTCGATCACCCGCTGCCGCCCGTCGCGGCAGAAGTCGATGTCGATATCGGGCGGCTCGTTCCGACTCGGATCCAGGAACCTCTCGAACAGCAGGTCGAACTTCAGCGGGCAGACATTACTGAGCCCCAGCAGGTAGGCGACCAGGGATCCGCAGGCCGACCCGCGGGCCTGGCAGGGGATGTCCTCCTCCATCGCGAACCGCACGAAGTCCCACACGATCAGGAAGTAGCTCGAGTAGCCCATCTGCTCGATGATCTTCAGCTCGACGTCGAGCCGATCGGTGACCTCCTCGGTCACCTCCTTGGCGTACCTCCACTCCAGCCGTTCGACACACAGTTCCTGCAGGTAGTCGGTGTCGGTTTTTCCTTCCGGGGGAGTGAAGACGGGAAAGTAGCGGGTGCTGAAGTCGAGGTCGATGTCGACGCCGTCGGCGATCTGCTGGGTCAGTGCGACCGCGTCGTGGTGATCGGGAAACGTGTCGTACATCTCCTCGGACGTCTTGACGAAGAACTCGTTCCCTTCCATCCTCATCCGTCGCTCGTCTGAGATCACGGTGCGGGTGTTGACACACAGCAGCACGTCGTGAGCCTCGGCATCGTCGCGTTCGAGGTAGTGCGCGTCGTTGGTGGCGACCAGGGGGATGCCGGCTCTTCGCGAGATCTCGACGGTTCCCACCAGGCACTCCTGCTGGATCCTCAGGCCCGCGTTCTGGATTTCCAGGTAGAGATGCTCACCGAAGACCCGCTGATACCAATCGACCAGTCGAGCGGCCTCGTCGTGCTGTCCGGCGAGGATGTGGTGTGAGAGTTCACTCGAGGCGCATCCGGAGAGGCAGATCAGCCCGTCGCTGTGTGCTTCGAGGATTTCCTTGTCGATCCGCGGCTTGTAGTAGAAGCCTTCGAGGTAGGCCTTCGAGGCGAGCGTCATCAGGTTCTGGAACCCGGTGCGGTTTCGGGCCAGCAGTGTGAGGTGGTAGGAGGCTTCCTTGTTGCGGGAGGGGGTTCGGTCCGAGCGATGTCCGGGCGCGACGTAGGCCTCGTAGCCCAGCACCGGGTTGATGCCCTGTTCGCGGCACTCGTTGTAGAACTGCACGGCTCCGTAGAGGTTGCCGTGGTCGGTCAGGGCCAGGGCATTCATCCCGTCGGCCTTGACCTTGGCGATCAGCTGGGGGATGCGGTTGGCGCCGTCGAGCAGGCTGTAGTGCGAATGGCAGTGCAGGTGCACAAAGGGAGAAGCCTGGGCCATCGTTACTCCTTTAACGGTACCGCTAAGGGTCCCCGCCGGCGGGCGAGAGCGGGCGGCGGTGATTGTAACACGCGAGGTGTCGGCCCGTCAGCGAATCGTCGCAGGCTATGATTTCGGACGGAGATCCGACGGCGACCAGCCGGCCGCCGGCGGGACCGCCGCCGGGACCCAGCTCGATCACGTGATCGGAACGGGCAATCAGCCCGAGATGGTGCTCGACGACGACCACCGAGTGGCCGACGGCCAACAGCGTCAGCAGGCAGTCCAGCAGCCTCTCGACGTCGGCCGGATGCAGCCCCGTCGTGGGTTCCTCGAGCAGGAACAGCGTGCGGCGGTTGGCTCGGGCCGAGAGGAACGAGGCGAGTTTCAGCCGCTGCGACTCGCCTCCGGAAAGCGTCGTGGTGGGCTGGCCCAATGGGAGGTATTCCAGCCCGACGTCGCGGAGGGGCTGCAGTCGCCGCCGGATCGCGTGTTCACCCCGAAAGTAACCGAACGCCTCCTCCACGGTCATCTCGAGCACGTCGGCGATCGAGCGGCCCCGGTGAGTCACCTCGAGTACCTCGCGGCCGAACCGTCGTCCCTCGCACTCGGGACAGGTGGTGCGGATGTCGGCCAGGAACTGCATGTCGACTTCGATCTCACCGCTGCCCCGACACATCTCGCAACGACCACCTCCGGCGGTGTTGAAACTGAACTGCCGAGCGGTGTAGCCCCGCTGTCGCGACTCGGCGGTTGCGGCGAACAGGCGGCGGATGTCGTCGAACGCCTTGAGCATCGTGGCGGGGATCGACCGGGCCGAGCGGCCCAGGGGTGACGAATCGACCAGCATCACCTGCTCGATCGATTCATGCCCCGAAACCGACGCCAGGCAGTCACTCGAAGCCAGGTCGGATGGGATCGGTTGGCCGAGGGCGTGGCAGAGGGTGGGGTAGAGAGTCTCCTGGACCAGGCTGCTTTTGCCGCTGCCGCTGACCCCGGCGACGACGACGAGTTGCCCCAGCGGGAACTGGACGTCGATTTGATCGAGATTGTGGCGGGTGGCACCTGTGAGCTGGATCGTGCCCTGGTCGGGCTGCTCGTGTGGCTGTGGCTCGGGTTCGGTCGGTTCGGGGAGCCGTCCGGCAAGGTAGGCGCCGGTCAGCGATTCGGCACAGCAGACCAGTTCTGCGGGGGTTCCCTGGAAGACGAGTCGGCCTCCCTGCTGGCCGGCTCCAGGCCCGATGTCGATGACCAGGTCGGCCGCCTCGACCACCAAAGCGTCGTGTTCGACCATCACCACGCTGTTGCCCCTCTCGACCAACTCACCGATCACCTCCAGCATCCGGGCGATGTCTTCGGCGTGCAGCCCGGCGGTGGGTTCGTCGAGGACGTAGAGCGTGTCGACGAGGTGTGAGCCCAGTGCCTGTGTCAGTCGCACCCGGCGGGTTTCTCCACTCGAGAGCGTTCGCAGTGGGCGATCGAGGGTGAGGTAGTCGAGGCCGACGCGTTGGAGGCAGTCGAGTCGGGCGAGGAGCGGATCGAGCACGGTGTGGCTGAGGTCTTCGGGGAGCTGATCCGGGTGATCTCGGCAATCGGTCAATGCCGTTGCCAACTCCGCGACACTCAGCGCGAGCAGCCGGTCGATCGAGCGAGCGGCCTGGTCGATTCCAGCGGGCAGTTGCACCGCGAGAGCATCCCTCTGCAGCCGGGCCCCACCGCAGCTGGTACAGGTCTCGTAGGCACGCCAGCGGTTGAGAAAGACTCGAACGCCGAGCTTGTAGCGATGTCGCTCGAGCCAGTCGAAGAACCCATCGAGCCCGCCGAAGTCGCGTTCGGGGACGCCTCGAGTGATCAGTTCGAGGTGTTCCGGTGACAGCTCGGAGAAGGGAATCTCGACGGGGATCCGGTAGTCGGGGGCCAGTTCGAGCAGCTCATCGAGTTCGTGCGAGTAGGCCGGGGTCTTCCAGGCGGCGATGGCACCTTCGCGGAGGCTGAGTCGGGGGTCGGGGACGAGTTTCTTGAACGAGACGACCGGAGTGCTGCCGAAGCCCCGGCATGCGGGGCAGGCTCCCAGCGGGCTGTGGAAGCTGAACAGTCGAGGTTCGGGCCTGGCGAATCGTCGTTGGCAGGTGTTGCATGTGGTCCCGGTCGAGAAGGCCGTGACGTTCCATGAGTCTCCATCGAGGGAGAGGTGTTGTTTCGAGTCACCGGTGTGCTGGGCCAGCAGCAGGCAGCGGCCTTCCCCGCAGCTCTGTGCCTGTTGGATGCTCTCCTCGATCCGGCTGCGATCGGCCTGGCCGGTGACGAGTCGGTCGAGGATGACCCAGGCGGACTCGAGGTCCAGGTCGCGGGCCTCGTCGAGGTCGACGAGCGTACGGGTCCGGGCATCGGTCTCGAGAATGGCTAGGCGACGGAACCCGTCCTCGGCCAGCCGCGGCCGTCTCTGGCTGCTGTCGGGTTCGTAGTCGGAGACTTCGAAGGCGACTTGAAACCTGAGTCCGTCTTCGCGGTACCACAGCGTCTCGGCAATCGACTCGGCCGTCGACGACTCGACCTCGGCCTCGCACTCGGGACAGACGATCGTGCCGACGCGTGCGTAGAGCAGCGTGAGCAGGTCGTGGACCTCGGTCGCCGTGCCGACGGTCTCTCGAGCTCCTGTTTTCCGAGTGCTCTGTCGGATGGCGATCGTGGGCGGGATACTCTCGATGCGATCGGCGTCGGGTCGATCGAGCCGATCGAGCAGTCCACGAGCTGCGGGTGAGAGTGTCTCGATGTAGCGGCGTTGGCCCTCGACCGCCAGGGTCTCAAACGCCAGGCTGCTCTTGCCACTCCCGCTGATCCCGGTGACGACGACCAGTTTGTGCAGCGGGATTTCGAGCGAGAGGTCCTGGAGGTTGTGGACCCGGACCCCCTCGAGCACGATCGCGTCCCGACCGGTGGCGAGGTTCATCCCGAGGAGGATACCGGTTGAGCCGCCTGGTGCCAGTCCGAGGGTGCCTTCGGGGTGCGTGACGATCGAGGACGATGGAGGTCGGAGCTAGCAGCCTGTTGAATAGCTCGGACTCTGGGGTCAGACGCCGCCCACAGAAAGTCCGGCTCCACCCAGAACGGCACGCAGGCGGGGCCTGCCCCCTTTTCAAGCAGGACTCGTTGCAACTCGAAGAAGGGGTCAGGCCCCGCCTGTGAAACGCGACAGGTGGAGCAAACCCCGTTGTGGGTCCGCCGCAGGCGGATCAGACCCCAGGGTCCGAGTTCTTCAACCCGCCGCAGGCGGGCTAGGCCGCGTCGTCGTAGAAGGCAATCCGGTTGTGCGGCTGGAAGGTGACCGTTTCGGAGGCGGTTTCGTAGATGCGGAATCGCATCACGTAGGCGTCCTCGGTCGTGTCGTCGTAGTGAGCCCTCATGACTCGGACGGCCTGGAAGCCCTGGGCTTTGAAGAAGAGCTGTGCCCCGAGATTCGATTCGCGGACCTCGAGCATGATCTCGAGTCGGCGTTGTTGCGAGAGTTTGTCGGCGAGCTTGTTGACCATCTGCAGTCCGACTCCCAGCCTCCGGAAATCGACACCGGTTGCGAAGTTCAGCAGCTGCAGGCGGGCCTTGTGCAGTTCGTAGATCATGAACCCGACGATCCGCTGGTTGTGTTCGGCGACCATGCCGATGCAGTTGCGTTGTCGGAGGTGTCCGAGGAACTCTTCCTCGGTCCACGGCTGCTGAAAACCCGATTGCTCGATCGCCAGCACCTCGGGCATGTCCCGACGGATCAGCCAGCGGATCTGCACCTTGAGTCCGCCGGTCACCTCACCGGTGGAATCGGGCGGGCTGGATGGTTGATCCGATGAACGTCCGGGCGATGGCTTGGGCGAATGTCCCCAGCTCACAGCGGTCTCCTTGCCGTTCGCCCTTGGGAGCCTTTCGAGCGAGGTGCTTCGATTGGCGGGCGAGGTCGGGATAATTAGCACAAGGTGCGGATCGAGGTCGAGACCTTTCTGCGGCCCGTTGTCGGGTGAGGCGGTGACCGCTACGATGCTCGCGTCGATCGCCCGGTTTTCGCCTGCTGCCGGCTCGGGCCCGGCGCGACCCATCCCCGGTGTCTCAGCACCCACCAGCCATGTTTCGTCTCGTGATCGCCGCCACGGTACTCGCAGGCCTGCCCGCCCACGCAGGGAGAGCGACACAGGCGTCGGGGTCGGTTTCAGTGGAGATCGACCCGGAGGTCTTTCGGCCGGTGCTGGTGCCCGGTGGCAGCCTGATTTCTCGAGGGATCCGGTCGAGTGAGGCGGATGCGTACTACGGGGTTCTCGATCACGCGCGACGGGTGGATCCTGATGCACTCGATCGTGCGGCGGCCAGGTTCCTGGCGTCCCGGCGTGATGCATCCAGGAACCCGGCGATCAGGCGGCTGCCGATCGAGGAGTTTCCGGTGTTCGTGGACCTCTACAACACCGTCGGCA
>CAUZEQ010000245.1:0-7452 GCA_963578885.1 Planctomycetota bacterium | reverse complement strand
GTCGACATGGGCGGGTGGGACTCAGGGATCGACCGCGACCAGGCGGTGGTTTCGAGTGTCGGCGACCCAGATGCGGCAGCCTGAATCGACGGCCAGGCCCCAGGGAGTGCCGAACTGGTTGGGACCGGATCCGCTGGAACCGAACCGGCCCAGCAGGTCTCCTTCGAGGTTGAAGCGAGAAATCCGTCCGGCACCGTACTCGATCACCCACAGGTCCCGATTCGGTCCCAGGGCGATATCGTAAGGGTAGTGTAACCGGCCCGCCTCGTCTTGCGTCCCGAGAATTTCGAGGAACCGGCCCTGGCCATCAAAGACCTGGATCCGGTCGTTGAAGGCGTCGACGATGTAGAGCCGCCCGTCGTGCCAGACCATCCCGCTGGGTCGTTGAAACTCGCCGGGACGCTCTCCGATGCCCCCAAACGTCAACAGGTGCTCCCAGTCGCTGTCGAACTTCTGCACCCGGTTGGCACCTCCGTATTCGGAAACAAACCGGTTGCCCGAATCGTCCTCGACCACCGCAACCGGCCAGTAGAAGTCTCCGTCGCCCTGGCCCTCCTGGCCGATCATCCGCAGCACGTGTCCCGAGGTGTCGAAGACCACGACCCGGTGATAGTGCGTGTCGGCCACGGCGATGTGTCCATCCGCGAGCACGCAGATGCCCTCGGGATTCCCCACGTCACTCTCGGGCATGTCCCACTGCCTGATCGAGTTGCCGTCGCGGTCGAAGACCAGCACGCGGCCGGCGTTGTCGAGCAGGTAGAGCGTGTCATCGGGTGCGGTGGTGACGGCCCGTGGAGCGGGGATCGTGGCTCCCGCCGAGGGGATCGACTTGCGAGTGACCCGGCGGGGCACGATCAGCAGCTCGTCGCCACCTCCGCAACCGCTCAACAGCAGCAGTGTCAGCAGCAGACTCAACCGGGTCAACGGGCTTTGGGGCGAGCTGAGCATGGGCAGGTCCGTTGGGGTTCATGCGGCGGCAACGCCGTCGCCTTCACCGTCACCGTTACCGCAATTGTACGTTGCCCAGGTCGATTGCGAAGGACTGCGAAGAGCGCTTCGGGTGAGATTGGCCGAGTCAGTTGCCGGGGCCGGCTGGGCCGCGAATGCCGATTCTCAGCCGTTGTCCGGTCGGGGGTACTGGAGCGTCTGCCAGGTGCCGGATCCTCTGCTGGCTGCCATCGGCGATGCACTCGAGAGTGGTCTCGCACAGCGGCCCGATCGCTCGGGAATCGAGCACTCTCAAGGGGCCCGACGGGTCGAGTTCCAACAGCACCTGCTCGGGTCTCAGGCCGACCCCCTGCTGGTCGCCTGTGGCCGGGATCCCCCAGGCGTCGGCCTCGGCCGGTTCGAACCAGTTGACCGGCCCGAGGCTCTCGGCGACTTCACGAGATGGAGGTCGAGTGTAGAGCGATAGGACATCGCCGGCTGCGATCACCCGTCCCCGGGCTAGGATCACCACCCCGTCGGCATGGCGGAGGACCTGTTCGGGTGCGTGAGTTGAGAAGACCAGGGACGTATTTCGATTCCGAGTCTCCTCGACCAGCGTCTCCCAATCCTGATCGCTCCGCCCGGGATCGACGTGGACCAGAGGCTCATCGGCGAGGAGCACAGCGGCATCGGCGGCGAGTCCACGTGCGACAGCCAGGCGGGACTGTTCGCCGGCCGAGAGTTCCCCGGGGGTGGCGTGCTGGCGCTGCTGGAGTCCGAAGCGGGTCAGCAGGGACGTGGCCCGCTGGGCGTCACTTCCCTGGGGCAGGACCGCCCGCAGGTGATCCAGCGCGGTGGCCTGTGGCCAGAGTCCTCCGTCGGGAGGGATCCAGAACAGCGGCAGTCGCGGGGGTTCGGTGGGGAGCGAGCTGTCGAGCTGACCCTGGCCAGGTCGTTCGAAGCCGATCAGCAGGTTCAGCAGCGACGTCTTGCCTGCTCCCGATGCTCCCAGCACTGCGGTGCGACCGGTAGGGATTTCCAACCGGTCCACTTCCAGCCGCGGACGAAGGTCTCCGTCGAGCCGGATGTGGTCGAGGGTAAAGAGCACGGAGTGCGAGTCGGCCATCAGGCGTTCTCCGTCTGCGAGGCCGGGGGCCGTGCCCGGCTGGCCGGGCCGGGGATCATCCTGCTGACTGTGACCAGCAACGCGGTGACGGCCACGGGCACCAGCACCACGACCAGCGTGGTAGTCGAGAGTGCGGCGTTGCGGCCGAAGTGCATCTGCTGGTACATGCGATGGGCCACCGAGAGCCACTGGGGAGGTGCCAGCAATTCGTTGAGTGTCAATTCGAGGTAGGCCCACCAGCAGAGCAGGCCGATCATCCAGGCCACCCGACGGCCAGCCAGCTGCCACACCAATCGCCACCCGGCGGTTCTCTGGGGACCACCCGGAGCCTGCTGCATCAACCGGGCCAGGTGCATCGATTCGCGACGGGGCACAACGGCCAGGAGCACCAGCAGCAGCACGGCACGAGGCAACAGCCAGAGTGCCTGGCCGAGAACCAGTCCGGCGACCGAGTGGCCCAGTCCCAGTGGTTCGGCGAGGGCCAGGACACAGAAGGTCAGCACCAGGCCCAGTGCGAGGCCGCCCAGCAGTCCAGGAATTGTCAGCAGCAGTAGCAGCAGGCCAAGGCGTTTGTGTTTCAGCAGCCCGAGGGCCACGCCCGCGGCGATCGATGCGACCAGGATGGCTGGCAGCAGGCTACGGCCGGCATGAGCCAGGGTTCTGCCCAGCTGGTGCCGGTTCTCGCCCCACAGAGACGACAGGCCGGGAACTCCATCCTGAACCAGGCTGCCCAACGGGATGATGGTCCCCAACAGCAGTGCGGCAATCAGCCAGAGGCTGGCCGCGCGACTGGCGGCAGGTGAGCTCTGCGAACCCCGGACCGGCGGCATCTTGCCGTCACGGCCGATGGCGGTCCAGGCCAGCAGCAGAACCGGGGTCAACAGGATCAGTGAGCAGCCCAGCGGCAGCCAACCGAATCTCCACAGCTCCCACGGCGCGGTTTGCCCGAGTTGTTGCAGCGCGATCAGTTCGAACAGCGCGTTGGACCAGCTGGCCGGAGTCAGTCGTCCACCGGCGATGACCCGAAACAGCGACGCGATCTCGAATTCGTGAAACACCAGCAGCGCCATCAACCCCGCCGCCGGGACCAGGTTGCGGGCCGGCCCGTAGCCGAGTTGGCGGAGTCGTCCGCAGGATGCGACTTGCCGCAGCCGTTGGGGTCCGGTCAATCGAGTGCACCAGCGGGCGGTCGGACCCAGCGGGGGCGGCGGAGCCATCCCCAGTACCAGCACTCCGACCGGGACCACCTCGATCAGCAGCAGCAGGTCATAGAACAGCTCGTTGAGAATGGGGGTTCTGACCAGGTCGAGCGTGAGATTGGAGTAGCTGTAGCCGACGACGAATCCGGGTGTGAGAAAGGGGACCGCGAGTGCCAGGATCAGCCAGCCTCGCGTCCGCGGCGTCGCACTCTTTATCACGACCACCAGCAGCATGGCCAGCGGCGTGGCCAGCAGCGCGACGGCGAGTGCCCGCAGCAGAGTCCAGCCACATTCGACCTCGAGACTCATCGCTTGTACTCGCTCCGCAGCCACGCCAGGCAGGCGGTCCGCGAAGCTCCCAGTTCTGCCAGGTCGATGCCCTGCTCGATGAGCGGCCGCAGCCGTCTCACATCCGCCGGCAGGCTCGCCTCGTCGATGGCCCCCAGCGGGACCTGCCGGGACGCACAGCGGGCCAGGTCGAGCTCGGTCTGTTCACTGAGCAGAAAGTCGACCAGAAGGCGGGCGTCTGCCAGGCGAGGTGTTCCGCGGATGATCGCCACGCTGTTGGGCATGCAGACGGTCTGGCCGCCGGGCAACCGGACCGGCAGCATCGCCACGGGGTGTCCGTCGTCCAGAGCGACGAAGAAGTCATCGGTGTCGGTCCAGCCCAGGTCGCAGGTCCCTCGGGCCACCAGGTTCTTGACCGTCGAGTTGCCGGGGACTTCGATCAGGCCCCGCCGACGGGTCTCGGCGTGCCAGGCCTTCAGCGTGCGGCCGGCATCGGCGTGCCAGAGCAGGCAGTAGTGGGTCAGCGTGGTGCCGAACAGCGGCCGGGCGATGGCCATCCGCGAGAGATCCTTGCCCGAACTGGCGGCCTGTACGGCTTCGACGGTGGCCGGCATCGCCCGGGTGTTGACGATCCAGACCCGCAACCTCGCAGCGAACCCGCACCAGCGGCCCTCGGGGTCCTTGTAGGCATCAGGGATCCGCTGCCAGCCGCTGCCGCGGTAGCCCGCCAGCAGGTCGTGCGGCAACAGGTCGGTGGTCGTCAGGACCTGGTTGTTCCAGAACACGTCGCACACCGGAGCGGACTTCTCACGGATCAGGCGGTTGACCAGCCCCAGCGACTTGGTCGCCTCGGTGTCGTGGCGGACGTGGACCTCGATGCCGGTCTGGCGGGTGAAGCGTTCGAGGATCGGATCCGAGAAGGCCTGGTCGTGAGCACAGTAGACGACCAGCGGTCCGGAGGACCCCGTGACAGCCGATCCGGCGACGGGCGATCCGGGAGATGCGGGTGATCCAGGAGTTCCGTCTGAATTGTTGCAGCCGGCCGCGAGGACCAGCAGCGGCATCAGCGATATCATTGACACGAACCTGCCGACGAAGCGTCGTCGTCGGCGCGGTTCGAAGCGGGCCGTCGGGCTACTTCTTGGGAGCATCATCCACGGCGGCTGGTGGGGTGTCGTTCGAGGGTCTGGTCTGAGCGGCCTCGTCGAACGACTGGAAGTACTTCTTGATTCCCTGGATGTACCCCTTGGGAATCTCCTCCTTGTCGATCGCCTCGCTGGCCCCCTGCCTGATCGCCTGGACGCTCTTGCTGTAGTTCTGCCGCGCGTCTCCAGTGTCGCTTTGCCCCTTGGTCTTCAGCGACAGCAGCACCTTGCCGGCGACGAGTGCCGACTTGGAGATTTCGGTCTTGAACCCGGTCTTGGCCGAGTCGTCCTCGGGCACTTCGCCCCCCTTGCCGAACCCCCGGTTGCCGGTCCCCTCGCCCTCGGCAAACTCCTCACCCATCTGCTCCATCAGCTGCTTGTAGAACTCGCGGTAGTCATCGAGTGTTTCGGCGTTTTCGAGTCGTTCGCCTTCGGCCTCACCGTTGTCGTTGGCCTTCTGGGCCATGCGAGCGGTTTCGAGTGCTTTTTCGAGTTCGTCGAGATCGCGAGCGGTCTGGGCCAGTTCCTGCAGTTCCTGCTTGACGAGCTCCATGGTTTCGGTGAGGTGCTTCTGGGCGCTTTCGGCGAGTTCCTTGTCACCGGACTGCATGGCTTTCATCTGCTGCTTGGCACGTTTCAGTGCGGCGGCGAGCGGGTGTTTCGAGTCGAGTTTCTTGGAGGCGAACGACTGGATGTCTCGGAGTTTCTTCTGCAGTTTCCGAGCCAGCTCGGCCCGCTTCTTGTGGGCCTCGGGGCTCTTGTCGCCGGCGAGTTTCGCGAGGTCCTGGAGATCCTTCTTGAGGGCCTGGAGTTCTTTCTTGAGGTCGTCGGTCGAGCCTTCCTGGAGTTCCCTGGTCCACTTGTCGATCTTGGGCGATTCGAGCTGCCCGAACTTCTGACCGCTGTCGTTTCGGTTGAGGGTTTGCCTGAGCTTGTGAGCGTCGATCATCTTGCGAAGTTCGCCGAGCTTCTTGCGTTGCTGGTCGATCATCTTGCGGTTGGCGTTGGGCTGTGAGGCCTTCATCTTCTTCAGCGCCGCCTTCAACTCGTCGATCGCCTGCTTGACCTCTGGGGAGTGTTCCGCGTCGTCGGTGGCCAGCTGTTCTGCTCGCGCCTTGGTCTTGCGGGCTTCCTTCTCGAGTGCCTTTTTCTGCTGCTTGACGTCGTCGGCCTGGGCGACCTTGCCGAAGGGGTCGAGTTGGGGAAGTCCGAGCACGAGTGCGGCGACGACGGCGAGGCTGACGGCGGGTCTGAGTGAGCCGTGTGAGAGGGGCAGGGGGACGACTCGCGAGGGCTTGACCCGTGCGGCCTGGCTGACGGCGTTGCGGGCGACCAGCGGCTGGTAGTCTCCCGCCGATCCCTCCAGCATCGTCAGTGTCAGGAACAGGTCCTTGGTGCCCTGGTGCCGATCGACGATGCGGGCGGCGTCCCGGGAGGTGGGTCGTTCGTGCCAGAAGGTCGCGAGGATCAGCGAAGTGGCCAGGACGGCGACGACGAGCGTCGCAGCCAGCAGGCCCAGTCCGGTCCAGTCTGCGATGCCGGTCGTCTGCAGACCCAGTGTGGCGGCGATCGAGCTGAGAATCGGGTCCAGCGGGAGCTCGATCAGACCGGTCAGCCGGATGACCAACACGGCGACGGCGGTGGCGACTGAGGTCCAGAGGACCAGTGCCGAGAGCCGGCGTCCGAAGCCGGCCCATCTGAGCCGACTGGTGACGGTGGCGAGAACTGTGTCGGGGCCGTTTGAGGTTGTCATGTCGCGTGTCCCGGGTCGGGGCAGAAGAGGCACGGTGCCCTCTGACGGCAGTTTAGCCTGCCTCACTTGTTGGGCTCAAGGACCTTTGTTTCCTCGAGCGAGATCAACCCGTCGCGGTTGCGGTCGAGACGTGCGAAGAGTGCGAGTCCGCCGAGGAATTCGCGGCCCGAGACGTCGCCGTCGCCGTTGCGGTCCATTCGCTGAAACCACGACGGCCCGGCCCGTTTGTCGAGCGTGGGCACAGTCCTGGCGACCTGCGGAGCGGGCATCGCCATCGCCTCGTCGGTGAACAATGCCGCTCGAGCCACCTCGAGGGTCAACTCGTAGTCGCCCGAGAGATCGGTTCGCGAGATGCGTCCGTCGCGGTTGCTGTCGATGCTCCGCAGTCTCGAGTACCCCTCGCGGAACTCCCGCTCCGAAAGCCTGCGGTCGGAGTTGGCGTCGAGCAGTTCGAACAGCGAGCGGCTTGTGTGAGACACGTTCAGCAGCAGCCGACTCTGCTGAACAGCCGTCTGGTCCTTGATGAACTCGGTCAACTCGTCCCGCATCACCTTGCCGTCATTGTCGGCGTCGACCATTTCGAACGAGGCTCCGGTGAGCGTCAACTGAGGAAACTCACCCGGCTCGATGTAGCGGTTCTTGTTGGCGTCGGCGACAAAGAACCTGAGTCGATAGAATTTGGTGGTCAACAGGCGGTCCGAGCGAGCGCTGCGGGCTCGCAGCTGAACCGTCGAGCCGCCCCACGGTCGAGACAACCGGGCCAGGCCCCGACTGGCCGGGCCTCCGACGACCTCGAGCCGGGTCCGCCGTGTGCGGGGGTCTGGCATCGATGCGTTGATCGTCTCGTGAGGCGTCGGGTGCAGGAGATAGGCCAGCAACTCGGCTCGATTCAACCGGCCGTCGCCGTCACGATCGAGCGTCTTGGCTGTTTCGGCCGGGAGCCCGAGTCGCATCGTCGCGATGCTGGTGACAGCGGTTGCGGTGTTTGCTGCGGTGTTTGCTGCGGTGTTTGCT
>CAUZEQ010000244.1:0-7502 GCA_963578885.1 Planctomycetota bacterium | reverse complement strand
TGAGGCGTCCGAGCACGAAGCGGGCACCGAAGCCCAATCGGGAGCCACCGTGGTGTCGGTCCCGGAGATCTCTACAGAAACGCTCGATGGCATCGAGCTGCAGCGAGCCGATGTGGTGATCGGCCTGATGAGCGACGACAACAACCTCGCACTCTGCCAACTCAACCACGACCGCTTCGGTGTCGAAAAAGTCGTGGTGCGGTTCACCGAGAAGATCGAGGAGGGTCGTCAGTGGCACGAACGGGGTGCCATCGTGCTCGACCCCAAGACCACGCTCGTCACATTGCTCGAACACTTCGTCACCTCGCCAACGGCCACCTCGATCCTGCTGGGCATGGATCCCGAGCAGGACGTGATCGAAGTGGTCGTGACCGACACCCAGTTGATCGGCGTGCCGATCCGCGACCTCAAGCTGCCGCTCGACGCCCTGATCCTCTCGATCACCCGCGACGGACACACGCTGATCTCGCACGGGTACACCGAGCTGCAGCTCGGCGACCAGCTGACGGTGGTCGGACCGCCGGACGTGCTGCCCGAGACGGTACTGTACTTCGAGCGTTGAGTTCTTCAATCCGCCGCAGGCGGGCTAGCGTGCCGAGGGAGCCTTGCGGTAGTCCAGCGGCGGCTTCTGGCCCTTTTGCATCAGGGTGCGATAAGGCTCGCGCGCCAACCGTCGACGGTGGTCGGCTCGAGCTGCCGCCAGTACGTCGGGGTCTTTGTAGAGATCCCAGGCGGTGGCAGCCAGCACACGAGCGGCCAGGTGCATCCCCTTCCGCGCGATCGTCGTGCCGCCGCAGGCGACCGCCTGCCAGCTGTGACCCGGGGTGCCGGGAACCCAGCAGGAGGTCGAGAACCCGGTGGTGGGGATCGCCCACGATACGTCACCCACGTCGGTCGATCCGCGTCCGATCGTACCCTGCAGGCTGATCACTCGACGAATCGAGTCGAGTGTCTGAGGCCGAGGCAGGTGCTCGCGCAGACGCAGTGCGAACTCGGTCTCCTTCTGAGTGTACTTCAGGTCGGCCAGTTCCCTGAGATTGCTGAGCGCGACCGAGGAGAGCGCGTTGTTGGGGAGCACCGGGTAGATGCCACCCTCGAACTTGATCTCCAGCTTCGTCTCGGTCGCCAGGGCCCCGGCCCGAGCACACAGCACCAGGCGGTCGTAAAGCCCGCGGACGACCTCGGCTCGAGGGTGACGGATGTAGTAGTAGACTTCGCCAAAGGGCGGCACCACGTTGGGCGCATCGCCTCCGGCGGTGATCACGTGGTGGATGCGGGTCAGGTCGGGAGTGTGCTCGCGGAGCAACTCTGCCGCGTGGTTGGTCAACTCGATCGCGTCCAACGCGCTGCGGCCCTGCTCGGGGGCCCCGGCGGCATGAGCAGCCTTGCCGTGGAAGCGGAACTTGACGGCCATCCGCGCCAGCGACGAGCGGTCGCCGGCCGAATTGGTGCTGCCCGGATGCCAGTGCAGCACCGCGTCGCAGTCCTTGAACAAGCCGGCCTGCACCATGAACACCTTGCCGCTGCCCCCCTCCTCGGCCGGGCACCCGTAGTAGCGGACCGTCCCCTTCAGATGACCCGACCTGATCTGCTCGGCAATCGCGATCGCCGCCGACATCGAGGCGGCACCAAAGAGATGGTGGCCGCAGCCGTGCCCGTAGGCGATGCCCTCGCGAGGTGCTCGCCGGGGGGTGGCCTGTTGAGACAGGCCCGGCAGAGCGTCGAATTCGCCCAGGATCCCGATCACCGGCTTGCCCTCGCCAAAGGTCGCCGTGAAAGCGGTGGGGATCTCGGCCACGCCGCGGCGGACGTTAAAGCCGGCCTGCTCGAGTATCCCCGAGAGTAACGCCGACGACTTCGTCTCCTGGTAACCCGGCTCGGCCCAGCCCCAGATCTTTAGCGCCGCCTCCCAGGTCGCCTCGCCCCGCGAGTCGATCGACTTGTACAACGAAGGCTTGTCCTGGGCTTGGAGTGGAGCGGCCAGCAGGCACAGCAACAGCGCAATCACAAACCGGGTCATGGTCATTCTCCTCGAACAGCCTGTTGAAGAACTCAAAGAGCATGGGGTCTGATCCGCCTTCGGCGGACCCACCCAGAGTTCTGATCCACCCTTCACGGCTCGCAGGCGGGGCCTGAACCCTTTATTCCAACCGCCAACTCTCGCGGGAAGGGGTCAGGCCCCGCCACTTGTCCGCCGCAGGCGGATCTAACCCCGATGTGTCTACAAACTCTCCAGCGGCCCCACCGCCGCGGTACTGATCGCGGCCAATGGGTACTCGGCAAGCAACTCAGCCATGTCCTCAACGGTGATCCCCCGCACCGTGTCCAGGTCCTCCTGAACCGAACGGTACTGGCCCAAGTACACCCAGTTGCTGCCCAACGCACCCAGCCGGCCCATCGGACGCTCGCTGCGGAGCACGATCGAGGAGGCGATTCGGTTCTGAGCCTGCTCGAGTTCGATCGAGCTGACTCCGTCACGATTGACCTGTTCGTAGACCGAGTGGATCCGCTGAAGATTCTCGGCGACCGACTGGGGAGGACAGCCCAGGTAGGTCAGCCAGGTGCCGGTGCCGTCGTAGTCGTTATAGCCCAGGTCGGCACTCTCGGCGTGACCCGGATCAACCAGTTCCCAGTACAACCGGCTGCTGCTTTGGTCTCCAACGATCACACCCAGCAAATCGGCGGCGTACCGCAGCGGATGATCGGCCGGCGGTGCCGGAGCCAGTTGCATGACGTGCTGCTGAAGTGATGCGGGGCGGTGCACCACCTGGGTCTGACCTCCCACCGGTGGTGGCGAGGTGTCTCGCTCGGTCCGACCCGCGGGAAACCCCCCGCAGTGGGTCTGGACCAACTCGCACACCTCGTCCCAGTCGCCCCGTCCGGCGACCGCCAGCACCATGTTGCCGGTGCGGTAGTGGTCGCTGTGGTACTGCCGCATGGCGTCGGCGGTCAGAGCCTGGACGCTGTCGTTGGTGCCGAGGATCTTGCGGCCGAGCGGGTGGGTGGGGAAGTGAGCCTGCATGGCCTGTTCGTAGACGGTGAAGGTCGGCTGGTCGTCGTACATCCCGATCTCCTCGAGAATGACTTTCTTCTCCATCTCGAAGTCGTCGCCGCGGAGCGAGGGATAGAGCAGTGCCGTGAGCATTTCCAGCGCGGTGGGCAGGTGTTCGGGCAGGATCGCGGCGTAGAACTGGGTGACCTCCTCGCTGGTCGACGCGTTGTAGTTGGCACCCAGCTCGTCGAAGATCCGGTTCACGTCATCGGCTGAGTAGACCTCGTTGCCCTTGAACGCCATGTGCTCCAGGAAGTGGCTGACGCCCGAGACGTCCTCGGCCTCGTCCCGCGATCCGGTGCGGACAAAGACCCCCGCCGCGACGCTCTGGGCCGCCGGGTTCAACTCGGCGATCACCTTCAGCCCGTTCTCGAGCGTGGTCTCATGAAACTCCACTGGTCACCTCCAGTGGTTCGGGGCCGATCGTGACAACGGTGACGGTGTCGGCCGGGTGAGCGTGGATGTACTCGAGCACGGTCTCGACGGTCAGAGCCTCGATCTTGCCGCGAACCTCTTCGAGCGTGGTGATGCGGCCGAGATGGAACCAGTCGCGGGCGACGGCACCGGCCCGGGCGATCGTCGACTCCTGCTCCATGATCAGGGCGCTCTTGGCCCTGGACTGGCAGCGTTCCAACTCGCCGGGCTCGATCCCCTCGGCCACGCGGCGGATCTCCTCGAGCGTCACGTCGAGGGTTTCCTGGGCGCGGTCTGAGGTGGTCCCGGCGTAGGCCAGGACGCGGGCGTGATGAGGCAGGCTGTTGAGCACTGCGGAGATGGAATAGCACAGGCCGCGCCGTTCGCGGACCTCGGTGAACAGCCGGGAACTCATGCCTCCGCTGAGCACCCCCACGGCGGCCCAGGCCGCGTAGTAATCCTCGTGGCGATACGGGACCGCGTCGTAGGCGATGCCGATGTGAGTCTGAGTCGAATCGTGGTGGATGTGCTCGACAACGTGATCCTGGACTCCAGTCTCGAAGGCCGTTTCAGGCAGCGGTTCCCAGTCGCCAAACGCCGCCTCGACCACCGCCAGCACCTCGTCGGGGTCGACTCCACCGGCGACGCCCAGGATCGCGGCGTTGGGCCGGACCAGTTGGCGGAAGTGGTCGCCGACGGATTCGGATGAGATCTCGGGGAGTTGTTCGAGTTGTCCGTAGGCGGGTGTGCCCCAGGGTGAGGGGAAGCAGAGTCGTCGGAGTTCGACCATCAGCCGTTGACGCGGCTCATCCTGCATGGCCTGCAGGGTCATTTCGAGACCGTCGCGGGAGGCGTCGAACTGGTCGGAGGGGAGGTGAGGGTTCTTGAGAATGTCGCCGTAGACGGCCAGGGCCTGAGGCAGACGGTCGGCGACGGTGGCTCCCGAGAAGCCCAGGTGCTTGACGCCGACCGACTCGCCTCGTTGCAGGCCGAGGTTGTCGAGGGTGGCGGTCAGTTGTCGGCTATCCAGAGAGCCGGCACCTCGGAGGATGAGGTCCGAGAGGATGGCGGCGGTGCCGTTCTGGCCGTCGGGGTCGTGCACGCTGCCGGCGGGGACCAGGAACGAGAAGGCGGCCGAGCGGACATCGCGCATCGGCTCGATGATCACGGTCAGGCCGTTGGCGAGAGTGTGAATCGTGGCCGTGGTGGGCATTGAGTTGGCAGGAGTCGGTTGCGGATCGGGCAAGAACCCCGAGTGTATCGCAGCACCGACCGGTTCACCATCCGCCCAAAAAGGCCAGCTGCGCCCCACACCAGTTCAAACCCGAGCCGTTTCCACCTTCACGGCCTTGTACATGGTCCGCACCAGCCGGAAGCCGAGCGAATCGTACAAAGCCACGGCGAGCTGATTCTCGGCGGTCACTTCCAGGTAGACGCGTTTCAAGCCTGCGAGGCGGAATCCTGCGAGGCTCTTGATCACAAGTGAGCGGCCCAGTCCCTGTCCACGGCACTCCGGCACGACTCCGACGTTCTGGATCGCACCGAGGGTACGGCTGTGAGCGAGTCCCTGGATGGTGCCGACATCGCCGTCGGGTCCGGCGATCAGCCAGGTGGTTTCGGGGCGAAAGCTCCGTTGCCTGGAGATCTCGCGCATCAGTTTCCGGCAGCCGGAGAAGCCACCCAGGCAGGGAAAGACCTGCGAATCGATTTCATCGCGAAAGCTCTGCACTTTGACCTCGGCATGTCGATCGAGGTCATCGGGGTCCCAGGCCAGAAACCGAAACCCCTCTGGCAGTGTCGCCTCAGCCAACGAGGCGTTCTGCAGATCGATTTCCATCCGGAATCGTCGGTAGTAGGCCACACCCATATTGGATATCCCGGTCGCCAGACACATCGGGGCCATCGATTCTAGCACCGAACCGGCTCAAGGTGTCAACGACTTCCCTCAGGGATCGGCTCACGTCCGCCTCCGGCGGACGAGTGCCTGTCCCGGCCGCCAAGAACTTCTCACGCCTCACCCGAGCGACTACAATGTCGACCCTTGGCGGAAAACCTGGCGGAGTAGCTCAGTTGGTTAGAGCAGCGGAATCATAATCCGCGTGTCGGGGGTTCGAGTCCCTCCTCCGCTACTTGTGCCTGGCGTCGCATCAGGCCGCACCACACCGCTCAAGTCCGCAACTGGCCGTGACTTGGGCGGTTTCGTTTGCGCTCGGTTGGGATCTGGTTCGTCGCAACGACTCGCACGCTCTGGCAGGGTTTCGTCCCCTGCGCGCTGCGCCAGGCGCTGCGCAAATTCTGGAGTGACCGCTGATGCGGCTTCGGTGCCGGTCGCAAGGAGCGAAATCGACGGTCCAACCATGGTGGCATGCAACTTGTTGACCGCAGCCTCGGCCTGTCCGGGGAAGAGATGGCCGTAGGTGTCCATTGAGAGCGTGATGGACGAATGCCTCAGGACTGTCTGGATCGTCTTCGGGTGTTCTCCTGCCAGTGCCATCCAGGCACCACAGGTATGCCGCAGGCTGTGGAAGTCGAGCCGTTCTCCCTGATCGTTCACATCCGCCAGAAACGTACTGGATACCCGTTGGCTGTACGTGTCCGGGGCATCGAGAGCCGTCCGCAACCATGCCTGACGTGCCGCATCGAGGTCGTCACGCAGCATCTGGGCTAACTTGGACTCATGGGGCAAGTTGAACATCGGTGCCGACGGAGCCTTACAGGCAACGTGAGCCTTCAGGGCAACTGCCAAGTCACGATGCACGTGTTGACGAGCATCCTTGCTGTTCTTCGTCGAGCGAGCCTTGCAGACGATCATTGCCGCATTGGCATCCATCACCAGATTGCCACGTGTCAGGCTGCGTAACTCCGCTGAACGCAGTCCGGTTTGAATTGCCGTCTCGTAAAGCAGTCGGCGTTCGGCTGATGCCATTTCATAGCGTTCAGGACCGTCCAAGGTGGCCTGGATCAGCCAGGGCCATTCCTCGGGCAGCAGGATCCTCCGTTCGCAACGCCGATCCGACTTTGGGTTCGGTTTCTTGACACCCATCAGCGGGTCGCGGGGCAACTTCTGGTTTTCAGCCAACCAACGTGTCAGGGCCTTGATCGAACTCAGATGTGCGCTGATCGTCCGTGCCGAACGGCCAACATCGCTCATCATTCCGGCATACCGATTGACACCCTCGGCATTGATGTCGCCAACGGTCTGGAATCCGGCGAACTCGACGATGGCACGGATGTGCCTCAGGGTTCCTGCGACATGCTTCTCGGTCCGTCCTGCGGCCCTCATTCGCGTCTCGTAGTCATCCAGGTGAGCCTCGATGGCTCGGCGTGACTCCTGGCCCATTGCGTCGACTTCCGGGTCGATCACGTTCTCTCTTCGAAGAGCAACATCGGCTTCGAACTTGTTGGCGATACGAACCGCGACCCGCTTGTCGGTCGTTCGCGTACACTTGGTTCGCCGCCTTCCCTGCTCGTCGTTCCAGGCTGCGTACCAGTAACCGGTTGAGTCCTTGCCGCCACGTTTGAATACGGATGCCATTGATTTACCTGCCTTTCCGTTTTCGAGCCGTGATCTTCAGGCCTAGACACTCGCACAACAGGTCAACCGACCGCAGCGACAACCCGCCCTTGCTGTGCATGAACCGCGACAGCTGCCCCTGCGGGATGCCCGTCTGCATGCTGATCCGGTAGCGGCTGCGTTCGTCCTGGTCGATCGCCTCCCGCAGTTGCTCGCTGAACGAGTGTTGTTTTCGTGCCATGGTCATGATCCTACCCGTTACTTATCCATTGCACAAGTATCCATTCGTGCACGCGTTGAGCCATGCCATCCATCACGTAGCTCCGGTATACCGAAATCGGCTTGCTTGGTGGCCCGACATGCTGCCCTGGATCACCAGGTCCAAGACTCCATCCTGAACGAGGAGAAACAACCAGCGGTTTGCCGTCTTGAACGGGACGTGCAAGAGTTGGCCAGCTTTTCGACAGGACAAAAAGAACGGGGAATCACCGTGGACGCGTTGAAGTTCTCGACAGAGGGAGA
>CAUZEQ010000243.1:0-7524 GCA_963578885.1 Planctomycetota bacterium | reverse complement strand
ACCGGAACGGGGTGGCCATCAACGGTTCCCGCGCACGGCCCTGCAGGCTGTCGATGCCGACGTCCTTGCCGTGCTGCCGCTGCAGTTGGGGTTTCGGGTCGAAGAGGTCCATCTGGCTTGGTGCGCCCGACTGAAAGAGCATGATCACGTTCTTGGCTCGGGCGGGAAAATGGCCGTCGCGGGGCAGCAGGTCGACCCGCGGCCTGGACTCGGCGGCCGTGGCCGCTGCGGTGTTGCTGGCCAGCAGGCCGTCTCGCTCGAGCATCGACGCCAGGGCCAGGCTTCCGAAACCCAGTCCGGAACCCTGCAGGAATCGTCGGCGAGAAAGTGGTGCGTGGTTTCCGTGCATGTCAGCTTCACCCGGGGGACTCAGACGTTGCGTTACTCGACGTACAAGAACTCGCTGGAATTGAACAGCACGCGACACAGGTGCATCAGTGCCTTACGGGCCGCCTGCTCGGCCGTGGCTCCGCTGTGCTGGTAACGCGAGGTGTGTTGGCGCAGCAGTTCGGAACTCCACCCGACTTCCTGGTCGTCTGGCGGTCGCGACAACGCGACCTGAAAGGCCAGTGTGATCTGTTCGGTTGGTGATCGTCCGGATTGTTGCCAGACGCGAACAGCGAACTGCTCGGCCTGCTCGAGTGCCAGGGCGTCATTCAGCATGCTCAGCGATTGCAGGGTCACGGCCGAGGCGCTTCGGCGGCAGATACTGCCGGCGATCGTCGGCTGATCGAACACGCCCTGCACGGTCAGGTGATACACGCGTCGCTGGAACAGGTAGACGCTGCGTCTCCAGGGTGAGCCGGGGTTCGCGAGTTTTTCGGTGTCGAAACTCGCCACGCCGTCGCGGCGGTATTTCAACGGGATGGGCTGGCCTCCCATGGTGGAGTTGAACCGGTCGGAGGTGGCCAGCATGGCGTCGCGGATGACTTCCGATTCGAGTCGCCGGAGCCGGGCCCGCCAGAGGAGCTGGTTGCCCGGGTCGATGGTTTGGGGGCTGGGGTCACTGACTGTGAGGCCTTCACGGCGCGAGGACTGGCGGTAGGTGGTGGACATCATGATCGTGTTGATGATCGGCTTGATCCGCCACCCGTTGTTGACGAATTCCGACGCCAGCCAATCGAGCAATTCCGGGTGCGTCGGCGAGGCTCCTGACCTGCCGAGGTTTTCGGAGGTCGACACGATGCCGACTCCGGTGAGATGCTGCCAGACGCGATTGACCACGACGCGGGCCACCAGCCCCGAGGCGGGTGTGTCGCGTGCTGTGAGCCAGCGCGAGAGGGCCGTGCGTCGTCCGCTGCTGCCACGGACCGGTTTCACGAGCGATGCGAAAGCGGTGGAGTCATCAGCGAGCGCGCCGAGAATACCGGGCTGGACCTGAGGGCCGGGGGTCTTGAATTCGCCGCGTTCCAGCAGATGCGTGGCCGGCGGCGGGCCGACGTCGTAGATGGCCTGGATCCAGCCGTGTGCCTGGATACGCTGTTTCAACTCGGCGATCTGCTGATTCCGTTGGGCGATCGCGGCCTTGTCGTCGGAGGTCAAGGCCGCGTCGACGTGCTTTTTCTTGAGCGTCAGCGAGGTGCCGAACTTTGCGACGAGGTACTTCTGGACCTCGCTCCGCTTGGCCGGAGGTGTGGCGATTGCGGTCTTCGTGTCGTTTCGGATCGGTTCGGGGATCGACTTCAGCCGGACAGCCAGCAGTTGCTGTTTGCGGGACTCCCTGAGGGCTGCGATGCGTGCTTGCTGTGCGGCGATCTGCTTGGTGATGGCAGCGTTGGAGGAGTCGAGAGCCTTTTTTTCTACGGCCGAAATGGATGGGATGGCCCGCTCCTTGGGGTCCTTCCAATTCTCGACGTTGAAGGCGGGCGTGATCAGCGAGAGCAGGCGGTAGTAGTCACGTTGCGGGATCGGCTCGTGCTTGTGGTCGTGACACCGAGCACAACGGAGCGTGAGGCCGAGGATGCCGGTGCCGAAGGTCTGCATCGTGTTGTGCAGGAAGCCCCACTTGTATTCGAGTTCCTTGGCCGATTCGCTGCGGTCTTCGGCATTCCGCCAGAAGCCGGTCGCGGCCAGCAGCGCCACGGTCTCGGGCGTGAACTGCTTTGCGTTGCGCCAATCGACAAGTTCGTCGCCGGCGAGTTGTTCAGACAGAAACCGGTCATACGGCTTGTCGTCGTTGAAGGCAGCGACCACGTAATCACGATACCTCCAGCGGCCCTGGATGAACCCAAAGATGCCCGTCGTGTCGCCGTCGTAACTGACCAGGTCGGTGTATCCCACCACGTCGAGCCAGTGCCGTCCCCAGCGTTCTCCGAAGTGTGGCGAGGCGAGCAGGCGGTCGATCAGCCTCTGGTAGGCACCGGGAGCCGTGTCCTGCAAGTAGGCTTGCGTGTCTTGGGGTGCCGGCGGCAGTCCGATCAGATCGAAGTAGACGCGACGCACCAATCGGGTCGGTGCGGCATCGGGTGAGAAGCCCAGGTCGTGCCGGGCGAGTCTGCGCAGGATGAACGCGTCAACCGGGTTGCGAAGCGAACGATGTGGGTTGCCGGGCAGTGGGATGGTCGGAGAATCCAGCGGTTGAAACGCCCGGAACGGCTGTTCCTTGTCGGCCAATTCCTGCGGAACATCGGCGGGGTCTGCTGCGGCGACGAATGAGAGCTGGCCCAGCAGCAGGACCACGGCGGCAAGCAATGAACGCGGCATGGTGGGTGGGATTCCAGGCCAGGAGGTTCCGGCCGTCATGATCGACAGATCATGACACTCTCGGGTCTTCGCCAGCAAGGTCTTGATGCCATGGCTCAGCATGCCGTCGCTCGCCGGAAGGCACCACGCGACCCTGACAGCGTAGCCTCTCTGGGGATGGGCTGGTCGAGTCCTGCCCCGCATCACCGGGACGATTCACTTATAATGAGACGCAGGCACTGAGCATCCGGGCTGTTGAGGAGAGTTGACGACCATGCTCGATCGGCGAACGAGACCGGTGGGGATGAACCCGGTGATGGGACTGGCCCTGCTGGTGTGGGCCGGTGTGCTGTCGGAATCTGTTACTGCGGTGCCGCCGGCGGACCTTGTGGTCCGAGGGGGTCGAGTGGTGACGGTTGACCGCGACTTCCGGGTCACCGAGGCGATGGCGATCCGCAAGGGTCGCGTCGTGGCAGTCGGCAGCAACAAGCAGGTCAAGAGTCATGTGGGGCCATCGACTCGGGTCGTCGAATTGGGAGGCCGGATGGTGCTGCCGGGTCTGATCGACTCACACGTTCATGCCACGGGCGCCAGTCGCTACGAGGCCGACCATGAGATCCCGCCCATGGATACGATCGCCGATGTACTCGAGTACATTCGAGGGCGGACGCGGGTTGTGCCCAAGGGCGAGTGGATCACGCTCAGGCAGGTGTTCATCACGCGGTTGAAGGAGCAGCGGTACCCGTCTCGTGCCGAGCTTGATTCGGCGGCTCCCGACCATCCGGTCGCCTTTCGGACCGGTCCTGACGGCAGTGCCAATTCGCTGGCCCTGGAGGAAAACGGCATCGACAAGGACTTCGCGGCCAAGCATCCCGAGCAGGTGGTCGTCGATCCCGACACGGGCGAGCCCACCGGTGTACTCAGGCGAGCCGGATCGGTGCTCAAGACCCGAGCCAACTCGACCCGCAGGCGACTGACCGAGTCGGACCGGGACAACCGCCTGGTCGAGTTGCTGCGAGACTACAACCGATGGGGTTTGACCGGTGTGATCGATCGCAATTGCAGTGCGTCGGGTCAGTCGCAGTACGAGCGGCTGTTGCGAGACAAGCGGCTGACGCTCCGCGTGCGTCTCTCGAGGGGCCTGGGCACCGGCGGTGACCTCAAGGCGATCACCGCCCGCGTGACCGCGATCGCCGAAGATCCCCTGTTCACCGACCCTCAACCCCGGCTCGGCATCATCGGGGTCAAGGTGTTCGAGGACGGGGGCATGTTGACCGGGAGCGCCTTCTTTCGGCAGCCCTGGGGTGTCAGCCGGATCTATGGCATCACCGATCCCCGCTACCGCGGGATGCAGTACATCGATGAGAAGCGGCTCGAGGTGCTGGTGCGGACGTGCGCGAAGCGTGGCCTGGCCTTCACCGCTCATTGCCAGGGCGATGCGGCCGTCGAGGCACTCGTGGGGGTCTATGACAAGGTCAACAAGCAGATCCCGATCGCCCCGACCCGCTCCACGGTCACCCACTCGAGTTTCATGTCCCCGCGGGCGATCGCCACGGCCGCCCGGCTCGGTGTCGCCATCGACCTGCAGCCGGCCTGGTTGTACCTCGATGCCAGAACCCTGGTCGCGCAGTTTGGTGACAAGCGGCTCGAGTACTTCATCCCGCTGAAGAGCCTGTTCGAGGCGGGTGTGGTGGCCGGCGGGGGCAGCGATCACATGCAGAAGATCGGCTCGCTGCGCAGCGTCAATCCCTACAACCCGTTCCTGGGGATGTGGGTCGCGGTGACCCGTACCGCGCGCTGGCACGACCGGCCGGTTCATCCTGAGCAGGCTCTGTCGCGGGAACAGATGATTCGTTTCTACACCTTCAACAATGCCTGGTTGATGCGGGCCGAGGCCGAGGTGGGGTCTCTGGAGGTCGGTAAGCGAGCCGATTTTGTGGTGATCGATCGCGACCTGCTGGCCTGCCGAGCCGAACAGATCCGGTCCACCAAGGTGCTCTCAACGTGGCTGGATGGCCAGCGCGTCTTTGGTGACCCGCTTCCCAGGTAGTCGGGTGAGGACATGCAACGGGTTGTGATCTCGTTGGCTCTGTGGCTGACAGCCTCGGCGCTTCCGGCGGCCGAGACGATCGGGAATTTCCACACGATGGGGATCGTGCTCGAATTGCCGGGCGGCCTGTCACCGGGCCAGGTGAACCGCGTGGGCCTGTCTCTGCTCAACGGGAAGTCCGCGCGGCGGCTGTTGGACGCGGTCCAACTGCGCGACGAGTCGTTCTATGCCGTCTCGGTTTTTGGCCTGCAGCCGGGGCAACGTTATCGCTTTCGGGCAGAGTTTCTCGGTCGCGGCGGGCGGGTGCTGCATCGCGAGGAGTTCAGCGGGCAGACTCGAGGCGAACCGGGCGAGCCACCGAAGGCGGTGCACGAGATCCACGTTGCCACGACCGGGGACGACTCGAACCCCGGCAGCTCCGCACGCCCCAAGCGGACGATCGCCGCTGCCCTGGCCGCCGCAAATCGGCCTGGCACCCATGTGGTGCTGCACGCGGGTGAGTATGCCGAGGGCGACCTGGTGACCTCGGCCAGAGGCACCGCTTTGATGCCGATCGTTGTTCGCGGGGCCCGCGGCGAGTCGGTCGTCATCGATGGGTCCGACCAGGCGGCGGGGACGACGAAATGGAAGGACCTGGGATCAGGATTCTTTTCGACTGCGTTCAAGAGCCAGTCGTGGGTCGTGTGCGTGCGACATGCTCAAAGCCGATCAGTTCGCCGCCTCTACCCGGTCGGGTCGCTCGCCAAGCTGAAGGCCCGCAGGGTCGGCAAGTTCGGCTTTGCCGAGTTTCGGATCACCGAGGCGTATTTCTGCACCGGCAGCGAGATCGTTGTCTACTGCCCGTATTTTAAGCCGAAGTCGATGACGATTCACGTGGCCCGACGCGGGGGATTCGTCGAACACTCCAGAGCACAGCACATCGTCTACAGCGACCTGACCTGCCGGTTCTTCCAGGGCCAAGTCTTCTACGTCAACGACTCAAGTGACATCACAGTGCGACGCTGTCGCTTCGAATACTGCGCGTTGCCGATTGCGATCAAGAGGGCTTCGGACCGGTTGCTGGTGGAGCGTTGCCACTTTCTTGATGACTGCAATCGCTGGGGGTTTCTTCCCAAGGGGATGGACGACGTGGGGTACTCGAGCCGGATCGAGACCGGGGCTGTCTATGTGCACAACCCGTACGAGGGCCGCGGGCTGGTCTTTCGCAACAACGTCATCGACGGGCTCTTTGACGGCGTGCATCTGGCGCCGATGGGGCCTCCTTCGAAAGTGAAAACGCACGAGACCGATTTCTATGCCAACCGGGTCGTCAATGTGTGTGACGATTTCATCGAGGCGGATGGCCAGTGCGGTAACCTGCGGATCTTCGATAACCGGATGGTCAACTGCCTGTCCGGGATTTCCGTGGCGCAGGGATACCAGGGACCGACCTACGTGCTCTACAACGTCCTGTCGGGGTTTGGCAACAGTTCAGCGTCACGTCTGCCACCTCGATTCGAGGGGTATCCGGTCAAGACCAACGGTGGAACCCGTTACGGGACGACCGGTTGGGTCTTTTTCTTCCACAACACCTGTCACACCTCGGTTCCCAATACCGGTGCGTTTCGCGTCCAGGAGGCACAATGGCGGAAGCTGACCCTTGCCAACAACATCTGGCAGGGGACTCGCGATGGTTTTGTCTTTTGGCGCGACAGGATCTCACCGATCAGCATGAACAAGGACTTGCTCCACGTGAAGACTGGAGTCCTGGCGAAGGTCCGCAAGACGGGCTACGTGACCCTCAGCCAGGCGATGCAACGGTTGCGGTTTCTGAGAGGTGTGCAGATTGGCGATCCCCGCTTCCGCGATCCAGGACAGGGAGACTTTCGGCTGCAGGCGGGAAGTCCAGCGATCGATGCGGGCGTGATGATTCCGGGGGTCAACGACCTGCGGTTTCTGGGCAAGGCTCCCGACGTCGGGGCACTGGAATCGAAGCCGGGGTCTTGAAACGACCTGGGCCAGCGGTCACCGGCGTGTCATTTCTTTTTCGCGGTGACCGTGCGATCGCTCACGCTGTCCGCCCCCACGAGGGTGACCCCGGTCACCTCGCCGGCAATCGTATTCCCCACGAAGCGATTGTGGTTCGAACTGCCGGACTCGATGAGGATGCCCGAGGGCCCGGGAATGTCAACGAGCTTCCCGGGCTCCGCTCCCGCCTTGATCATTGCGGGCGAGGGCAAACCGCGGGAGGCGGAGGAGAAGACATTCGCGGAGATCGTGCAGAAGTGCGCGTCTTCCAGCGAGATATGAGGCGCCGCCCCGATTGCCGACTCGCTCGCCGAGTGAATCGAGTTCCCGGTGATGGAAACGAGGTGTGTGCCGGCGTAGAGCTTGATGTTCTCCAGGGGAGACGAGAGGATCACGTTGCCTGCGATGACGATGTGCGCCCCGCCATGTCCGCCTCCGTTTATGCAGATCTGCACCGAGCGGTTTTGCCACAGGACGTTGTTGGCGATCACAAATGCGTTGGCCGCACCGGCCGGGCCCGATTCCACTTTGCCGTGGATCGCCTCCACATAGACGCCATGGTACGGCTGACCGTGGGTTCCGTTGTCGTTGATGCGGTTGCCCCGGATGATCCAACCTTCGATCCCCGCCCCGATGTGCACACCATGTTTTTGGTTGTAGTCGATGTGGCAGTTTTCGATGGTGCCGATCGCTGGTCGAACCTCGGCGGAGGAACCCTGGAGAAAGATGCCGGTTTCCTTGCACGCCGATATTCGGACATGCTCAATCGTCAGTCTGAGGCCGGC
>CAUZEQ010000242.1:0-7529 GCA_963578885.1 Planctomycetota bacterium | reverse complement strand
GGTTGAGGGAGAGGAGTGGGGTGCCGTGGGGTAGACCGGGGGGTTACACCTCCGGCCACCGCCCAGCTGAGCACCAATGTTGGTAATAGACAGGCCGTGCTGCGGGGCCGAGTTCTTGGCGTCGGAGTTTCAGAAGGCCAGGCAGCAGGGGATCGAGGGGGTTGGCAGGAAGAGTCGTCCCAGCAGCGGGATGGCGGGTCGGTCGCCGCGTCGGTAGGCCAGGCGGCCTGCGACGAACACGGCGGTGACGTGGGTGGCGTGTTCGAACGGGTCACCGTCGTAGAGCACCAGGTCGGCGGTCTTGCCGCGTTCGATGGAGCCATGAGTCTTTTCGATCTTCAGCAGCCGAGCGGCATCGAGCGTGATCGAGCGGAGTGCTCGGTCGAAGCCCAGCCCGTAGGTCATCGCGATGGCCGCCTCGTAGCGGATCACCCGCGACTTGGGCACGTAGCCCTCGACCCCGCTGCCGATCGCCACGGCGGCTCCCCTGGGACCGAATGCGTCCGAGAGTGCTGCAGCGTTGCCCAGGAAGCTGTTGATCGTCTCGAGGCCGCCGACCCGCTGCATGGTTGGATGCACGATCACCGGCACACCGGCCCGGGCCAGCTGATCGCGGATCAGGTAGCCCTCGGTCGCCATCGACAGCACCGGTTTCAGGTTGAATTCTCTGGCGATCCTCAGAGCGGTCAGTAGGTCATCGGCACGGTGTCCGCAGAAGATTCCGACGATCTTGCGATCGAGCAGCAGGTTGAGAGCTTCGAGCTTGAGGTCACGATCGGGTGCTGCTGCGCTGTCGTCGTCTTGGGCCGCCTTGAGCTTGGCTTTGTAGTTGCGGGCCTTTGTGAGGGCTTCGCGGATCAGCGCGGCGGTGCCCATCCGGGTTGTCGGTCTCTGGTCGGGGTAGGTCTGCTTGGGTGCGACTCCGAGGTTGAAGGCCATGCCCTGGGGGAAGCGGATGGTCATGGCATCGACGTCGATGCCGTGCGTGCGGAAGACTCCGGTCAGGCCCCCGATCACATTGGCTCGTCCCGGCGACGCATGGATCACGGTGACGCCCTGTTCGAGCAGGAAGCGGAGCAGGGGTTCGGCGGGGTTGAACCCGTCGAGCACGCGGACGTCGGCCTGGTTGGGGTCGCTGGTCTCGTCCTGGTCCTGGTCGGCGGGGATGTTGTATTCGCCCGAGAGCGGGACGATGGAGTGGGTATCGATCAGTCCCGGAGTCACTTCTCTCGCGGTGATCACCGGAGTCCCCCGCGGTGCCTTGACGTCCTTGGCGCGTCCGACCTTTTCGATCCTGCCTTTGCGGATCAGCACCGCGGCGTTTTCCAGTGGCGGTTGGGAGACTCGATGCAGGCGGCCGGCGAGCACGAGCACGGTATCGCTGGCGGCGGTGACCGTGGGTGATCCTTGCCTCGGCTGGGGCGTGCTGGCCCGGGGCCTGGGCTTGGCGGCGGGGCCCCGTGCCGGGATCAGCTCACGGCGGGCGACCCGGAATCCGCCTTCCTGGTAGAGACGTTGTCGGGGATTGGCCAGGTCGAAGACCTGATGGCCATCGATCCAGGTCTCGAGCACCCGGGTGTAGATGCTGAAGGGGGCACCGCTGAGGATGACGAAGTCGGCGTCCTTGCCCACTTCGAGCGAGCCGACCCGTTTCTCGAGCTTGAGGGCTTGTGCGGGATAGAGCGTAATGGCCTTGAGTGCGGTGTGGGTGTCGAGTCCTCCTCGGACGGTGGCCGCTGTGGTTCTCAGGAAGAACCGGCTCTCGGTCACCGGGTCGTCGGTATTGACGTGCACCTTGACGCCTCGCCGGGTCAGCTCGGCTCCGCAGGCCTCGATGAAGTCGACCACCTCGGCCTTGCCGCCGGGGCTGTCGACGATGGTCATCGAGACGGGCACACCGGCAGCGGCGACCTGGTCGATGACCTTGTAGGCCTCGGTCCCATGCTGAATGACGAGGTCGAACTGGAATTCGCGTTTGAGCCTGAGGACGGTGAGGATGTCGTCGGCGCGGTGCGTGTGGAAGTGCACGGTTCGCCGCCGTGCGAGCACTTCGGCCAGCGGCTCGAGTGCCAGGTTCCGATCCGGCGGCGTGGCGTCCTTGTCCTTCTGCCGGGCCTGTTCGAAGTCGGCCCACTTGCGGCGGTACTCCTGTGCCTTGACGAACTCGGCCCGCTGCATCGCGGCGACCTTCATTCTCGTGACAGGCGGCTGGCCCCTGGACCCGTAGGATCGCTTGGGGTTCTCACCGTTGGCCATCTTCAGGCCGCCGAAATGTCCCTCGGGCCCGATCCACATCTGCTCGGGGCTGGCTCCTCGCAGCTTGATGTAGATCGTCTGACCGCCGATGACGTTTCCGCTACCGGGCATCACGTTGGCGGTGGTGATGCCTCCGGAATGAGCCATGCGAATGCCGGGGTCGAACGGGTTGAGTGAATCGAGAGCCCGCACGATGCTTTGCACCGCACCACTCCGCTCGTTCCCGTCGCTATTGGACTTCTCGAGCGGCCGCGACGCGACGCCCAGGTGTGAGTGGCTGTCGACCAGCCCGGGGATGATCACCTTGCCGGTGACATCAACGACCCGGGCGGCTGCGGGGATCTTGAGGGTATCGGCGGCCCCGACCGCGACGATCTTGCCGTCGGCAATGACGAGGGTCCCCGAGGGGATCGGCGGGCCGCTGGCCGGGAGGATCCGGGCACCTCGAAAGGCGACCACTGCGGGCTCGGCCGCGAACCCCGTTGAGGCCATCACGGATATCACGGATATCACGGATATCACGGCTGGCCCGAGGACCAGGGCCAGCCACATTGCTCGTGTCCACTGCATCACGTTGACTCCCGGCTCGATTCGAAGGAGTCGTATGGTGGTCGTGGGGGGTCGGTTTTTCAAGCAGTCGGCTGTGTGGCTGAGGCACGGGTCTCAGGCACGGGTCAGGCCAGGGCCTTGCGTGCGACGTCCTTCATCTTCCTCAGGCCCGTCTGAGCGACCAGCAGCGGATCCTGTTTCCAGTAGGTGCGGTTGAAGAGTTCCAGCGAGAGTGCCACGGGGTGTCGCTTGGCGGCGATTCCCTTGAGGATCTCGACGACCGGTGCGACTCCGTCGCCGGGGTAGACTCGGTCGGCGTCGGAGATCGTGGCCCGCGGCGGCTTGTCGGGATAGTCGTTCACGTGGAAGCAGTGGATGGCGGGTCCGGCGAGCAGTCCGAGTCCGGTGAACTGGGAGCCTCCCTTGTAGATGTGGTAGATGTCGGGCAGCACGCAGGCGTCGGGGTGACCACTCTCGATCGCCACGAAGGCGGTTTCGCCGAGTCGCGAGAGGGACTTCGAGAAGCCCCAGACCTCGACCTGGGGCGTAACACCGATCTGGCGACCGACCTCCAGTAGCGCGTGATACCGCCTGGCGGCGGCGAAGAGGTCGAGATCCTCCTGGCCGGTGGCACCGGCCGGGGGAGCGGCGATCAGGGTGCCACCCAGCGTGCGGACTTTCTCCATGTCCCGCCTCGCCTGTTCGAGTGCCGCGGCGCGTTTCTTGTCGTCGTCGACGATCCACTGAGCGAATCCGATCGCGCTTTCGACCTTCAGGCCGGCGTCCTCTATGCGCTTAGCGAGGTCCTTCAACGAGCCGCCGTCACGCGTGTACTGGTCGATTTCCCGGATCCATGGCTCGATCCCGGTGTAACCGACCTTCCCGGCCAGGTCGATCTCCAGGGGCAGGCTCAGTTTCTGGCCGCGGATGGTGCTGGTGTTCAGGCAGAATCGGAACGGGGCAGGGGCAGGGGTCGTGGAGTCCTTGAAGCTCGCGGCCGCCGCTGTGGTGGCTGTGGTGGCTGTGGTGGCTGTGGTGGCTGTGGTGGCTGTGGTGGCTGTGGTGGCTGCGGTGGCTGCGGTGGCTGCGGCGGTGGTCAGGAGTTGTCGGCGTGTGAGCGGCATGGTGTCGGATCCGGATGGTTGCGTGGAGGCTGGTACTGAGGCGTGTGCTGGAGGTTCTACATACGCACAGCCCGAAGCGGTGTCCAACCCGAGAGCGGGGGTCGGAGGTGTGCGAGGTGAAGAGAGGTGGGGGGGGGCGTCGTGTTTCAGGCGGCTCGTCTGAGCGTTTCGTTCTGGTCGTTTTGGTCGTTCTGGTCGTTGTTGTCGACCAGTCCTGCGACGGCAGTCCTGAGCGCTTCGATGGCCAGTTGTCTTGAGCCGCCGAGAGACTGTTCGAGCCGAACGAGTTCTGTGTCGACGCGTTCTCGGATGGGGATCGATCCGGGAGCCCGGTAGATCTGCTGGTGGACTTTCCGGGCGCCCAGTTCCTGTTCGTAGAAGAGCGTCTCGGTCAGTTTTTCACCGGGCCGGATCCCGGTAAAGCGGATGTCGATATCGTCGGGGTACTTGAGACCCGAGAGTTCGATCATGTCACGAGCGAGGTCGACGATTCTGACGGGTTGTCCCATTTCGAGGATCAGCACATCTCCGGATTCGCCGATGGCCCCGGCCTGCAGGACCAGCTGCACGGCTTCGGGGATGGTCATGAAGTAGCGTTCCATTTCGGGGTGAGTGACGGTGAGTGGCCCACCGGCGGCGATTTGTTTGCGGAAGGTGGGGACGACGCTGCCGGCCGAGTCGAGCACGTTGCCGAAGCGGACGATCATCATGCGGGTTCGTGATGAGTCGGTGCGAGACTGCAGGTATTTCTCGGAGACGAGTTTCGTGGCCCCCATGATGCTCGAGGGGTCGACCGCCTTGTCGGTTGAGATCAGCACGAGGGCATCGACGGCGAAGGAGTCGGCGAGGTCGACCATGGTACGGGTGCCGCCGATGTTGTTGGCGATGGCCTGCTGCGGGTTCGATTCCATCAGCGGCACGTGTTTGTAGGCGGCCGCGTGGAAGATCAGTTGCGGCCGGAATTCTTCCATCACGCGGCTCATGGCAGTGCGGTCGACCACGCTGGCGACGACCGGGTGCAACGGTGTCGATCCGGCAGCCAGTTCGGCTTCGATGTGAAAGATGCCGGTTTCGGAGTGATCGACGAGCACGAGTGATTCGGGTTCGAGGTTGTCGATTTGTCGACAGAGTTCTGAACCGATGCTGCCGGCCGCTCCGGTCACCAGCACGCGTTTGCCCTGGACGAGGCTGCGGATGGCGTCGCGGTCGAGTTCAGCCGGTTCACGGCGGAGCAAGTCGGCGATCGTGACGTCTCGCACCGCGAGTTGATCGCGGCCCCCCAGCAGGCTCTCGGCGGTGGGCATCACCTGGACTCGGACGCTGCTGCCGGCGAACAGCCGGATCAATTCCCGGACCACGTCGCCGCAGGTGGTACTGGGCAGCAGCACAAAATCGGCTCGCTGCTTGCGGGCCAGTCGCATCCAGTCTGTTGCGAGTATGCCGTCATCGGCCAGCGGGAAGACTGGGATGCCTGCGATCAGTGCGTTGCGTGGGCTGGAGGCTGTTAGCGGGAGGCCGACGAACCCGACGACCCGGACCGGTCCGCCGGGTGAGCCGAGGCTGCGAGAGATTGCCACGGCGTCGCGATCGGCTCCCAGGATCAGGGCTCGCTTCTGGTGTCCCGCCACGACGGCACCCTCGCTGACGACCCGGATGCCGACCCGCAGCAGTCCGATGGTGAGGATCGAGAGCATCGCGTCGATCAGCAGCACGGTGCGGGGCAGGGGGAGTCCGTCCAGGACCAGCAGCAGCAGCAGGTAGCCGATGCCCGCGGCGGCGATGCTGCCTCCGACCAGGTTGAACAGGTCGGTGACGGTGGTGTAGCGGAACGTCCGTCGCCATTCTCCGGTTACCAGGCAGATGCCGAGCTTGACGGCCAGCAGCGCCGGCAGCCCGACCAGGATGACCTGCTGATAGATCTCCGGCAGCCGAAAATCGAACCTCAGCAGAAACGCGACCACGAAGCACAGTGCATAGAGCACCGCGTAGGTGGGCAGGATCAGTGCCAGGCGGTTGCGCATCGTGAGAAACGAGCGAGCCCGTCGGGGACCGGCCGCTGTGGACGGGCCCGGCGACTTGCCGCGTGGGATGGGGAGAGGAGTGAGAGTGAAGGCGGGGTGTTAGTTGATCAGTCGCCCGCCGTCTAGATCAGTCCCGATCCCAGGGGAATCTCATCGAGGGCCGATTCGTGTAGCGTTTCATCGCCAGTCGCAGCCGACCTCCGGCTCCGGGAGCCAGGTGGACGCTCAGGGTGTCGGCATCCAGCGGCTTGTCGAGTGTGCCCTGTTTGACGCCGGTGAACTGATGTTCGGCATATCCGCCGGCCTGGATCACCACGGTGCGGGGGTTGAGCTGGTCGGTGTTGACCAGCGAGAGCGTCACCGAGGTGTCGTCGAGGGCTTCGACCAGTGCAGCGACTCCCCGGGGCACCCCGGCCCGTCGAGCGACGGGGTCGAAGTAGCGAACTCGAGCGTGCAGCACCTGTCCACGGTGCCCGGGGTGGATGCCTCCGAGCATCAGCTGGATCAGCGATCCGACACTGGCGGGATTGAACTTCATCGGGTCATCGGCCAGCCGGGTATCGGGGGTGGTCGTATCGGCGCGGGACCCGGCCACGCGGCTGCGGATTCGCTCGAGATCACCTCGCAGTGCCGACGCCGGGTAGTTCGGGTTCTTGCCGTCGAGAAAGGCGACCCAGCTGTTGCCGGGGAACAGTGAGCGATCCGAGTCCTTCATCGAGTGGTACCAGGTCTCGAGACCTCCGGAGGTGTAGCGGCCGGGAGTGAAGTTGTACCAGCCGTTGTCACCGTACATCCGCGGCGTCATCTTCTTGCCGTCGATCACCTTCGACTGTGCATTGATGGCCTTGATCTGCTGCCGCCAGACGTCGAGGTACTTGTCGTCTCCGGAGAGCAGGTAGGCGTTGGTGAAGCCGGTGTGGCCCAGGTAGTGGGTATTGCGGTGGGCGGTGGCTCCGGTCTGGGGGACCTTGACCGAGAAGTTCCAGCCGTAGACTCCTCCGTACCACTTCCCTCCGACGGCACCGCCGATTGTTCCATCGAGCCCGATGTTGGTGGGGATGATGCCCTTGTTGTCGATGGTCCGCTGTCGCCAGGCGTCGACGTATTCGAAGATCCAGTCGCGGTACTTGGCCTCTCCGGTCAGCAGGTAGGCGTTGAGAGCCAGCGAGGTTGCCAGCAGGTTCTGGGGGTGATCGCCGATGATGTCGTTGTAGTCCTGGAAGTGCTCGACCATCTCCTGGTAGCTGCGTTCGCCGTGTCCGAGGCTGAAGCGGTTGGCGATCTCGATCGGGTCGCCGGCCCAGTCGAGCCCGGTGGCCTTGCGCATCAGCGGTCCGCGGCTGCCGTTGAAGAGGCTGCGGATGATCTTGTGCCTGGGGTCGTAGTTGGGTGCGCCGGGATCTTCGTTGAGATAGAACCCGGCGAAGCGTCGGACCCGGTGCCCGAAGCGGATGTCGGCGGGGTCGGAGAGTCCCTGGAGGTTGAAGACGGTCAGGCCTTCGCCGTTGTGCACCCAGTCGAAGGTGACGGGGAATTCCTTGTAGTACATCCCGTCGCGGGCAAAGGGGACATCGACTGT
>CAUZEQ010000241.1:0-7533 GCA_963578885.1 Planctomycetota bacterium | reverse complement strand
GGTGCATGCAGACAACTGGGTCATCGAGGGCTGCCCGGTCAACGGACCCTCGGTCGACACACATGGCAAGTCGGTCGCGGTGGCGTGGTTCACCGACGTCGAAAAGCACCCCGAGGTTCGGGTGCGATTCTCCAACGACTCGGCTCAGACGTTTGGCAAGACGATCCGAGTCGACGACGGCACCCCCGCCGGTCGTGTTGATCTCGTGCTGCTCGACCCCGACACCGCCGCGGTATCGTGGTTGAAGGTCGACGGCGAGTCTGCCGAGGTCCGCTGGCGTCTGGTTCAGCGGGACACCACCAGCGCGGCCTCGCAGCGGCTGACGGCGACAAAGGCCAGCCGTTCGTCGGGTTTCCCTCGCATGGAACGCCTCGGCAACGACCTGTTCTTCGCCTGGACCGACGCGGCCAAGCCGGCCCGCGTGCGGACGGCTCGGCTCAAGCGATAGGCGACCCCACCGAAGGGCTCAGACCTCGGCCAGCTTGGCCGTCGAGTCGCCGAAGGCCTTCATCCGCACGCCGCACTTTTCCATCAGCGAGAGGAACAGGCTGCACATCTTGCGGTTCGGCTTGCCGTGGTACCCGAGCACCCGCCCGGTCTTCAGCTGCCCGCCGCCGCCGCCCAGGATCACGACCGGCAGCTTGGTCGCATCGTGGATCCCCGACATCATGCTCGAGCACATCATCAGCATCGAGTTGTCCAGCGCGGTCCGCTCACCCTCCTGGATCGCGTCCAGCTTGCGGGCAATGTAGGCGTATTGCTGTATGAAGAAGTGGTTGACCTTCAGCCAATCGGGCGACTGCTTGCCGCGGTCCGAGTGCGACAGTTCGTGGTGGCCCACCTCGACCCCCAGGTGCGGAAACTGCAGGTAGCTGTGGTCGTTGTTGAGCTTCAGCGTGCAGACCCGCGTCATGTCGGTCTGGAAGGCCAGCACCACGAGGTCGCACATCAGCTTCATGTGGTCCTTGATGTTCTGGGGGATGCCGTTGGGAGGCCGCGGGATGTTCGGCTTCTCGAGTGTCGGCCGCCAACCCTGCAGCTCGCCGCTGCGGCCGGCACCCTCGATCTGCTGCTCCACCTCGCGGACCGAATTGAGGTATTCGTCGAGCTTCTGCTGGTCGCGGCGACTGACCCGCTTGCGAAATCGAGACGCCTCGCCCAGCACAGCATCCAGCACGCTCTGCTCACCCTTCTGAACCCGATTCTTGAACAGCCGGTCAAACGCCAGGGCCGGGTAGAGTTCCAACGGCGTCGGCGTGGTGGGTGAGCTCCACGAGATGTGTGAGCTGTAGAGCATCGAGTAGTTCTTGTGGATGCCCGGGTTGGATCGTTCGCAGCCCAGCACCAGGCTGGGCACTCGAGTCGACCGCCCGTAGTGGCGGGCGATGACCTGGTCGAAACTGGTACCGCTGACGATGTCGCCGCCGGAGGCCAGCGAGGCACCCGAGAGCACGTTGCCGGTCTGGGAGCTGTGGATGTTGCCCTTGAGTGCCTGCTCGTTGTACAGGCCGCCGACAAACAGCATCTTCTCGCGGAATTCGGCCACCGGCTCGAGCACCTTGCCCAGTTCCATCTTTGAACCGGATCCCTTGGCCCACCAGTGACCGGCATGAAACCCGTTGCCGGCAAACAGAACTCCCAGCCGCACCGGGGCCTGGCTGCCCGGCTTGGAACTCTTGGATGGCTCGTCACCCCAGACCGGGAGCGACTCCATCCACGGCAAAGCCATCGTGACGCCGGCACCGCGGAGCCACGTTCGACGTGAGTATCGGTGTGTCATGGTTTGCCTCTGTCTGCGGGTGTCCCGCGGATCATCCGAAACTGTCGGCTGGTTACGATTGTCTCAACTGCCACTGAGAAACGATAGTTCTTTCCGGCCAGCCGCTTCAGCATTTCATCGACAAGCGGCCGATCCGACAACTGCAATTCCCGACCCAGGGCGTAACCGAGCAGCTTGCGGCAGAATTGACGCAGGAACGCCTCTCTGCGCTGCTTCAGCAGGTATCCTCGCAAGCCGTCGACCCCATCGATCTTCGTGCCATCGGGCAGTATCGTCTTCGAGTCGATCGCGACCCCGCCGGCACTCTTTTCCCGACGCCTGCCGATCGCGTCGAAGTGTTCGAGTGCGAAACCGAACGGGTCGATCCGCGAGTGGCATTTCGCGCAAGCTGCGTCGGAGCTGTGACGTTCGATCAGCTGCCGTTCGCTGAGCCCCTCGGGCACCTCATCGGCCAACTGCGGCACGTTCTTCGGCGGCCGCGGCAATCGCTCACCCAACAGCACCTCGCTGATCCAGTTGCCTCGCAGGATCGGGCTGGTCCGACTGGCACCCGACTGGGTCGCCAGCGTCGTGGCCAACCCCAGCACTCCGCCACGTCCGTACTTGCGGACTCCATCCACCCTCTGCCAGCCGTCGCCCTTCAGCCCCGGGATGCCATAGAAGTCGCCCAGCCGCTTGTTGACAAACGTGTGATCCGAGTCGAGCAGGCCCAGCAGCGAGCGGTCGTGCTGGAACAGGTCGGTGAAGAATCGGATCGTCTCCTCGTACATGTCGCCCCGCAGCTTCACGAACTCGGGAAACTGCTTCTTGCTCTTTTCGATGTTCGGATCGAAGTTATGCACGTGGATCCACTGGCAGGCGAACTCGGTCGCCAACCGCCGCACCCGTGGATCGCTCAGCAGACGACGCGACTGGTACAACAGCGGACCGCTCTCGCAGAGGCGACCCGATGCAGCCGCCTGCCGCAACTGCGCATCCGGAGTCGTTGACCACAGGAAGTAGCTGAGCCGGCTGGCGAGTTCCCAGGCACTGACATCGGCGGCCGTCTCGCCAACGGGTGACTCTTCGAGCCGATAGAGGAACGACGAGGAGACGAAGACGCGGGCCAGGGTCATCCGGATGGCGGCGTCGTGCGAAAGGTCCAGGCCCCGCAACTTTCGGTACAACCCGCGCAACGCGGCTCGATCGTCGAAATCCAGAGGACGCCGCCACGCACGCTCGGCCAGCTCGATCACAGCGTCGAGGTGCTTGGGCTCGGTCACCTTCAACCGCTGGCGGAACCGCTCGGTCCGCTTGCGGACGTCCTTGACCATCTGGTCGAAGATTCCCTCCTGGGGATGATCGATCGTGGTTTCCAGCAGCGAGTCGAGGACGTCGGAGAGTCGAAAAGGCTCGTGTGAGACATAGATCAGCTGGTCCCAGAGCGTCTCGAGACGGGCGGCCTGCTGCGTGTCGAGCATCAGTCGGACCAGGTGATCGTCCTCGCGGTACATCAGCGTCAGGGTCAGCAACTCGTCGACAGGCACAATCTGCGTGTAGCACAGCGCGGCGGGAAACAGGCTGCGGTGCTCTTGCATCGCCTCGGCGAATCGGGCCCTGGCCCGACTGCCCTCTGAGACCAGCACCGGGTTGCGGAACGTGACGTCGCGGACATCAGCACCGATGTTGATCTTGCCGTAGGTCACGCTGACCTGGCTGGCCTTCAGTCCTGCGACGGCCTTTCCGATTCCACTGACCAGCTCGACCTGAGCACTGCCGGCGGCGCCTCGGCGAGGATCCAGCCGGGCCGTCATCACCAGCTCACGCCCACCGGCCACCTCCAGTGGCAGCTCGATCCGAATCACCGCAGGTGCCTGGACGCAGATCGACGTCGCGTCGATGGCCTTGCCATCGGGGTGCTTGCCGAAGTGCGACGCATCGAGGATCCGGTGACCCTCGGGCAGCTTCAGCTCTTGAGGCTTGGGCTTGGCGGCGGGCTTCAACAGGTCCTTGAGCAGGATGTCTGGCTTGTCTTTGAGGACCAGGCGGGGCTTTTGCAGGAGAACGAAGTCGTTGGTGTTGCCGTCACCGGCGTCGGTGACGACCAGCGACACGGTCAGCGTGGCCGGCGTCTTGCCATCGGCCTTTTTCTTTTTCTTGTCAGCGGGATCAGCGGGCTTGGGCTTGGCTGCGGCGATCGGCAGCTTGAGTTCCTGTTCGACCAGCAGCGGAATCGCGGCCTCCATCCAGCGGGGACGGCTGCCCTTCTTGCCGATCAGGCCGACGGGGTTGAAGACCCACAGCCCGCGTTGCCAGCCCTTGACCCATTCGGCCAACTCCTTCTCCTGGCCCGGCTTGGCCTGTTGCCATCGGCGAGCGAGTTCGGCCAACAGCGTCGAGGGGTCCTTCTGATTCAGTTCCGACCACAGCCGTTGCAGGTAGCGGGCGTTGAGTCCGCGCCGCCTGGCGACCTCGGCAACCGACACCTGGCCGGTGCTCAGCCCCTGCCGATCGACCAGCGTCGCGGCGAAGTAGGATTCCAGCGGCAGCTGGCCAGCGTTGCCCAAGTGCGACATCTTGGGCAGGTTGTAGTGCGAGTGCAACTTGACGGTGACGGTGAAGCGACCGTAGAGACCGCGGATTTCGGCGAGCAGCTGGTCGGTCCAGTCGCGGCGGCTGACTCCCGGAGAGAACCGGATCCCGTCGGGGACCAGCATCGCGTGCCGGGCGACTTCCTGGCCGGCGTCGAGGTACTTGCGCAACAGCGCCGGCGACATCACCAGTGCGTTTCCCGTGTTGGTGAACCCCTCACCCGCAGCACCCTCGGTCGGGAATTCCGCCGCCGGACTCAAGGGAACCCCGACCAGGTCGCGGATCGTATAGGTGTATTCAGCATTGTTCAGTCGCCTCAACACCACCGGCCCCGGATCTCCCGCCCGGGCCAACGCCTCGGCGTTCAGGTAGCGTGCGACCCAGTCCCTGATCGTCTTGCGAGCCGCGGCGTCCGGCTGAGCCGACTTCCTGGGAGGCATCTCGCCGTTGTCGAGCATCTCGACGACCTTCAACCACGACCGGGTCCCCTTGCGAACCGAGGCGAACGTGGCGAACTGCTCGAGATCCAATTCGCCGACCTTCTTCTTCGTCGAGTGGCATCCCAGGCAGAACCTGCTCAGCAACGGCCGGACCGACTTGCTGTAGTCGGCATCGAGCCTTTCAAACGGCTTCACGTCCTCGGCCAGGGATCGTCCGGCAGCGGCGAGGCTCGAGGCGATCATGACGGCGACCGCCAGAGGGACCCGGACAGGTCGCCGCCGATCTCGCCGGTTGCACAGAATCATGCCAGTTGCTCCTGCCTCACCCACAGCGAGACCCGATACCTCGACCACCCTTCACGCCGGCTGACATCCTACCGCAGCGGGGTCGCCGAGACACCCGCCGGGGTTCATCGAGAGGAACCGGTATGCGATTCCGGTTCCCACAGAGTTTCATCCGACTCCGCCGCGGAGCCTGAAGTAGATCCTCTGAGCCTCCTGCATGCAGCAACGACCGTCGGCAGCCGCGCTTTGGCAACGTGCCTCGTCGCTGCGAGACCTCTCGGACAGTTCACGCAATCGAGAGGGATGGCCCTCCGCGACGTCCTCTTCGATGTCCGACATCTGCAATCCAAAGCACCCGCAGATCGGGGCGTGCAGGTCCATGGGATAGACACTGCGGAGCAGCTGGTCGGTGGCGACGGTGGACTCGAAGAGGTCGAAGTAGGCGACTTCGCAGCGCTCGAAGCCACAGAACCAGGCGTCATCGCCGAGGTCTCCGCGAGCCGCCTGCTGAACAAACGCGTCGAGCGTGACTGCCTGCACCGAGATTCCCAGTTGCCCGCACCGCGGGCAATAGGCCCGGCCGTCGAATTCCGGTTCCTTGACGAAGGCCTTGTTCATCGGGTCGGTTTGCCTGAGGCGTCCTCGGGGTAGTCCTCACCGTTGTAGCTGCCCACGACCGATTCCAGCCATCGCCTCAGGCCCCGCTTCAGCTTCGCGACGCGTTCGGGCTGCCGTGCAGCCAGGTTGGTCTTTTCGGACCGGTCGGACGACAGGTCATACAGCTCGAACCTCACACTCCCGTCCCTGGCATCGATCCGGTGCAGTTTCCAGTCTCCGTCGATCCAGGCGGCGTGTCCGGGGAACCGGTTCTTGGGGTGAGCGGGGCTGGGCAGCTGAGCCGCCTTCTGGCTGGAGGGGTGAGGCGGCAGGTCGTTGCCGGCCTGCTGGGCGGCCAGCAGCTCGCCCATCCACTTGGCCGAAGGAGTACTGATGCCGCGGGTCCGGTAATCCCAGAAGCCCATCGGCCGAGACCGCTTCGAAGTTTTGCCATCGATCACCCCCACCAGGCTCACGCCGTCGAGCTTCGGCTGGTGCCTGGCCCTGGCTCCGACGAGTTCCAGCAGCGTGGGATAGATGTCGCAGGTGTTGCAGCGAACCGACGTCCTGGCGGGCGACTTGATCCGCGCGGGCCATTCGAGAATCGACGGCACCAGCAGCCCGCCCTCGTAGATCTGCCCCTTCTTGCCGCGGAACGGCCCGGCCGAACCGACTCGCGGCAAAGCCCCGTTGTCGCTGCAGTACCACAGGATCGTGTTCTCGCGGATCCCCAGCGGTCCCAGGGCGTCTCGCAGTTTTCCAAACGCCCGGTCCATGCCGGTCACCTCGCCCAGGAAGTGCTGGTTCCGCTTCGGCTGGTCGGCATAGTGCTTGCGGTCCTCTGCGAAGGCACGGTGGGGTGAGTGCGGCGAACCGAACCAGACCACGGCCAGGAAGGGATGCTCGCTCTTCGACTCGCGGCCGATCCACCGAAGCGCCGCATCCACCGCCACCATCGAACTCTCCCCGGTCGTCTGCACCGCCTTGCCCTTGAGCGACAGGATCGCGTTGTTGTCGTAGAAATTCGGAGCACTCAGCCAGTGATCAAACCCGTTGTGCCCCGGATGAGCCGGGCTTCCTCGGCGGACACTGCCCAGGTGCCACTTGCCGAAGTGAGCCGTCGCGTACCCGGCACTCTTCAACACCTCGGCCACCGTCGACTCCTGTGGACGCAGCGGGTAACCCCACTTGAAGACTCCCGATCGATTCGGGTGCCGGCCGGTCAATACGCTGGCACGGGTCGGCGAGCAGACCGGAGCGGCGGCGTAAAAGCGGTCGAACCGCAACCCGCTGGCGGCGGCCTTATCGAAGTTGGGAGTCTTGAGCAGTGGGTGACCGTTGTAGGCCATGTCGCCCCAGCCCTGATCATCGGCCATCACCAGGATGATGTTCGGCTTGCTCGATGCGAACACAGCGTTGGCCAGCAGGACCAGCACGCCGACAACAGCCAGGACTTGACGCAGCTTGCTCATCAGTCGGACTCCCATCCGTTGACTCGACCACTTTCACACCATCCTACCGGTCCCTCCCCACACCCACACCCACACCCACACCCACACCCGCACCACCACCACCATCACGGCGGCGGGTCCCCGACGCACTCAATTCGCTACAGCCCGGTTCTGCGGTCGCATCGGGTCCGAATCCTGACGAATCCGGCTACAATCGACGCCGATGCCACACCGCCTCCGCCTGCTCTGCCTGGCTCTCGCCGGACTTTCTGGCTGCGGTGACCCCGAAGGGCCACCCGACGATGTCGTCTCCGCATTGGCCGAACACGGTGACCAGATGGCCACGGCGCTCGAGTCGCTCTGCCCGCTGGAAACGGACGCGGACGGCCAGATCGTGGCCGTCGACCTC
>CAUZEQ010000240.1:0-7540 GCA_963578885.1 Planctomycetota bacterium | reverse complement strand
GGTCGAGGCCGCGGGCGTAGATGTCCTGGATCAGGGCACTGATGCCGGTATCCCACAGCGGGAGGTGGCTCTTGAGGTGACCGAAGTTGTTGCCGTGGGTGTCCCAGAATCCGTAGGCGACGGTGACGACCCGGACTCCGGCTTCGACCAGCCGGCGTGCGATCAGCAGCTGATCGTTCCACATCGGTGCGCCGTCGCCGAGGTGTTTGGCCGAGCCCTTGCCGTAGCGCTGGCGGACGGCGGCGTCTTCCTTGGTGACGTCCAGTGCGTCGACGAGTTTCGAGGAGGTGAGCACATCAAACGCCCGGGCGTAGTTCTCGTCGACCTCGATGACCGACTTGTCGAGGTGGGTGTCGACGGTCTTGCGGAGGCTGTCGAATTGTCTCAGCAGTGCCTGTCGGCTGCCGAAGCGGGTGCTGTCGATGTAGCGGAGTTTCATGCTGGCGAGGTTTTCGCCACCGGCGCGGATCTGGTTGAAGCCGGGTCCCAGGTACCCGGCGTCGCCGCTGTTGTAGGGTCGGTGCTTCATCGTGGGGAACAGGTCGATGAAGGCGGGCGAGACGGGATTGGTCGGTCCCTGCAGCCGCGAGACGACCGAGCCGAAGTTGGGTCGGCCTTCCCGCTGGGCCTGGCCCATCGGGTACCCGGTCAGGTTCTGCCAGCTGGTGTGCTCGTCGCGCTGTCCGACGACGCTGCGGATCACCGTGCACTTGTCCATGCTCTGCGCCATCAGAGGCAGCAGTTCGCAGATCTGAGTGCCGGGCACGTTGGTCGAGATCGGATTGAACTCCCCACGGATCTCCTTGGGGGCCTGTGTCTTGAGGTCGAATGTGTCCTGGTGGGACTGGCCGCCGGACATGTACACGACGATGACCGACTTCTGGATCTTGCCGGGTTTGCTGGCGTCGTTGGCCAGCAACTGCGGCAGCGTGAGCGGCACCGAGGCGGCGCCGAGCGAGAGGCTGCCGATCTTGAGGAACGAGCGTCTTGAGACGCCATCGCAGTAGCGATGCCTGTCACCGAGCAGAGTCAGCATCGAGCGGCTCCTGGTGTTTCGTGTCGTTGGCGGCCACCGGAGGTTTCGTCCCGACAGTCGGAGGTCGCGTCCGGGCAGATCAACCGCTGCCAGTGTAATCGGTTCCCCGTGGCGTTCTCAACAGAGGAATGAGCCGAGGGATGAGCGGCGTGCGCCGCAGGTTCGTAAGCGGGGTTGTTGTCGCCTTGACGACTTGGACAATGGAAGCCTCACGAGGGCGGCCAACTCACCTGGATGGGGGTGGCCCGCCCACCGTGTTCGACGACGAAGTCGATCTCTCCGTCGCCACGCCAGTAGTAGACCTCTTGAAATCGGGATCTCAGCTTCAGGTAGACGGCGCATTCGAGTGCCTTGCCAAGATCTTCGCCCGTTCGCGTGATGCAGGCCTGGCGCAGGCCGGGACCGATCTTCACGAACGCTTTGGTAGCGGCGAGTTGCACGCGGGAACCGCAGGGATGTCAGGCACAGCCTGACCTACATCATGGTTTGTAGACCCGGCCCTGTGCTTGTTCGGTTCTGGCTCTCACCCGGCCAGCATCGCGGCGGGGTTTTCCAGGGCGCGGACCAAATCGGAGAGGAAGTCGGCGGCGGGGGCTCCGTCGAGGACTCGGTGGTCGAAGGTCAGCGACAGAGAGATCTGCTGGCCGGGTACGATCTCCTCGCCCTTTACAACCGGGATCGCTCGGACTCGGCCGATGCCCAGGATCGCGGCCTGGGGCAGGTTCAGGATCGGGGTGAAGGCGTCGATGCCCTGTGCCCCGAGATTGGTGATCGTGAACACGCCGCCGGACATCTCGTTGGCAGCAAGCGTCCGCGAGCGAGCTCGATCGGCCAGGTCGGTGACAGTTTGGACGAGCGCCTTGAGCGTCGCGGAGGCAGGGTTTCTGACCACCGGCACCATCAGTCCTCTTTCGGTGTCGACGGCCAGGCCGATGTCGATCGCGGCGTCGGCGGCGGGCGGCTGTGGCCCCGACTCGGCCCACTGCGAGCGGATCTGCGGGTGGTCGGCCAGCACGATCGCCGTCAGCTTCAGCAGGATCTCGTTGTAACCAGGCGCCGGCTCGTCGCCGGCGGTGGCCAGGAACTGCTGCCTGAGACTGACCAGTGCCGCGGCGTCGGCGGTGGTGGTCAGAGTGACCGCGGCGGTGCTCTGCGACGCGGTGAGCATCCGCTGGGCGATCACTCTGCGAACCGATGCCGCCGGAGCCACCTTTGCGGCCGTGCCCGCATCGGCCGCGGCGCGAATGTCGCACTCGCGGATCCGGCCTCCTCGGCCACTGCCGCTGAGTCGCGTCCAGTCGATGCCGAGTTCGGCGGCGACACGCCGGGCGCGAGGACTGGATGCCGGTCGCCGTGCCGGCGGTGCGGCTGCAGTGGCGATAGCGGCCGGGGCTGTCGCACTCGGAGCACGAGGGGCACCCGGAGGAGCGGCCGCGGCGGTTGCGAGGTCGACGGCGGGCAATTCGTCCGGCGGCTCTTCGTCCTCGGCACACAACCAGCCGATCACCTGTCCGACCAGCACGGCGTCGCCCTCGGCGGGCGCGTCGTCGGGGATCCTCAGCACCCCCTCGTCGATCGACTCGATCTCCTGGATCGCCTTTTCCCCTTCGAGGTTGAACAGCACATCGCCGGGTTCGATCGTGTCGCCGTCGGCCTTCAGCCACTCGACAAACACGCCCTCTTCCATGCTCCAGCCGAGCCGGGGGATCTGGATCGGATGTGCCATCGGGGGGCTACTCCGCCACCAGGTCGCGAACCGCGGCGGCGACTGTTTCGGGATGAGGCACCACGGCGGCTTCCAGGCTGGGGCTGTAGGGAATGGGGGTGAACGCGCCGTGGATCCTTTTGATCGGAGCGTCGAGGTCATCGAATCCCCTGTCGGCCTGGATCGCGGCGATCTGGGCCCCGATGCTCGCCGGGGCGAAGGCTTCGTCGACCACCAGCAGCCGTCCGGTCTTGGCCACGCTGGCGATGATCGTGTCGGTGTCCAGCGGCAGCACGGTGCGAGGATCAATCAACTCGACACTGATCCCCTCGGCGGCCAGCTCATCGATCACCTCCAGGACGTGGTGCACCATCCGGGCGATGGCGACCACGGTGACGTCTGTCCCTTCCCGGACCACCTTGGCACGGCCGAATTCGATCTCGTAGTCCTGCTCGGGCACCGCCGTCTTTTCGTTGAGGATCTCGCGGTGTTCCAGGAACATGACCGGGTCGTTGCAGGTCAGGGCTCGCCGAAACAGGCCCTTGGCGTCGTAGGCATTGGAAGGCACGACGACGCGGAAGCCGGGGAAGTGGGCATACAGCGGGTAGTAGTTGCCCGAGTGGTGTGTGGCGGCCGAGTGTCCGATGCCGATGCAGCCACGCAGCAGGATCGGCATCTTCAGCCGTCCGCTGCTCATGTACTGCATCTTCGCGACCTGGTTCACCAGTTCCCCGACGGCGTCCATGATGAAGTCGCCGAACATGAAGTCGATCACCGGCCGGCTGCCGGTCATCGCCGCACCGCAGCCCAGGCCGACGAACCCCCGCTCGCAGATCGGCGTGTCGACCAGCCGGGTGGGTCCGTGGATCTCAAACAGCCCGGCTGTGGTATTGAAGTTGCCTCCCCGCACCCCGATCCCTTCGCCCATCACGAAGATGCCCGGGTTGCGTTCCATTTCGACAGCCAGTGCTTCGTGAGTCGCCTCGACAAATGTCAATTCCCGCTCGCCGGGATCGGGTTCGTCGCCGGCTTCGGGAGCATCGGCGGGGTCGGCGTAGACGTGCAGCGTGGCCGATGCGGGTTCCGGCCATGGGCTGTCCTCGGCGAAGTCGCGAGACTCCCCGATCAGTTGCTTGACCTCGTCGTCGATCGTGTCGAGTTCTTCGGCGTCGACGAGTCCCACTTCGATCGCTCGTTGTCTGAGGCTGCCGATCGGGCAGCGCTGCTTCCAGTCCTCAACGTCTTCGCGGGTGCGGTAGCTGAAGTCGCCCATGCCTTCGGCGTGAGCCCGTGTGCGGTAGGTCTTGCATTCGATCAGCGTCGGGCCACCCCCGCTGCGGGCCCGGGCAATCGCCTCACCAGCCTGCTCGTGGATCGAGAGCACGTCGTTGCCATCAAGTTCCAGGCCCGGCATGCCGTAGTTCTCGGCCCGTCGGCCCACGTCGGGGATGGCACTGGATTCATGGAAGGGCACCTCGGTGGCGAACTGGTTGTTCTCGCAGACGAAGATCACCGGCAGGTTCCAGATCTTGGCCATGTTCAGGCCTTCGTGGAACGCACCGTTGTTGACCGCTCCGTCGCCGAAGAAGCAGACCGAGACGCGATCGCGGTCAAAGAGTTTCGAGGTGTAGCCGCCACCGGTGGACTGCAGGATGCAGCTGGCGACGATGCCGCTGGTGCCCATCAGCCCGATCTCGGGGCTGAACAGGTGCATGCTGCCGCCACGTCCGCCCGAGCAGCCGGTCTCGCGACCGAAGAGCTCGGCGATCAGCTTGCCAGGCTCGAGACCCTTGGCCAGGGCGTGGCCGTGGCCGCGGTGAGTGCTGAAGATGACGTCGTCGTGGTCGAGGTGGGCACAGACTCCCGCTGCGATGGCCTCCTGGCCGACATAGGTGTGGCAGGCTCCGTGGACCAGGCCACGCTGGTGGCAGCGGGCGAGCTCTTCTTCGCACTGCCGGATCGTCTGCATCGTGCGGTACAGGCCCAGCAGCGTGTCCTTGTCCGGCAGAGTGGTGATTTCACTGGTCATCGGGTGTGTCCGGACGAAGGGGAGAGTAGAGAGTAGAAAGGGGAGAGGAGACAGGGGAGAGTAGAGAGTAGAAAGGAGAAAGGAAAAAGGAGACAGGGGAGAGGAGAGAGGGTCAGTCGGCGGCGGCGAAGAAGTCGAGGATCATGGGGAGTTGTTTCTGGTAGAAGACCAGGGCGGCGAAGCCCAAGTAGAAGACACCGCAGAAGGAAATGCCAATCCGGGCGATCCATCCGGGGCGGAGCGGTTTGGGGAGGTAGACGAGGTTGTTGCGGAGTACGAAGAAGGCGGTGAAGCCCAGGCCGATGTTGTTGAGGTTGGCCACGACGAGCACCATCATTTTCGGCTGTCCAAAGGTCTGGAACAGGTAGGCGCCGAAGAAGGTCCAGGCGACGTAGACGAACAGGATCGAGTAGTAGATCTTGCGCACCTCGTGTGGCTGCATGTTTTCACGAACGCGTCGCACTCCCGACCAGATCACGTCGGTCCAGCGTCGGCTGAAGTGCTCGACGATCGACATCTGGCTGGGCAGCAGGACCAGCAGTCCGATTAGCAGAGTGCTGACCCAGAGCAGTTTCTGTGTTCCCGCCGAGAGTCCCGGCGCGTGTCTCATGCCGTCGGCGGTCATGATGGCCTGGGCGTAGTCGGGCCGGTCGGGGTCGCCGAACATCGGTGAGAATTCTGCGAACTGGATCGAGAGCAGTGCCGGCAGTGCCATGCCCATCACGCAGCCGGGTGCCCAGATCAGGATCTGGTCGCAGAGGATGTAGCGCCACCAGCCCTTCCAGCGTTCCATGTTTTTGGGTGTGAGCGCGAAGACCTTGCCGATGTGCGAGAGCGTGATGTTACGGCCGCCGACGGCACTGGGGATGGCTCCGACCTGGCTGCCCACTCCCCAGCCCTTGTCCCGCACGTAGTTGGAATAAGTCGAGTTGCCCAGCCCGCCGCCTCCGGCAAACCCTGCAAAAGCGCCCAGCAGTGCGATTTGTGCCAGGAAGATCACCGGGAAGCCGCCATCTGGTCCTTCATCGAAGAAGAGGTTTCCGACCGCTTCGCCGTCCCAGTGGCCATCGCCGTCGAGGTCTTCGTAGCTCTCGACGCTGCCGTCGCTGCTGAGCGTGTAGGGTTCGACGACGTCGGCGTGCCCGTCCTTGTCGAAGTCGGTCTCGTCGGGGTCGAGCACTCCGTTGCCGTTGGTATCTTCGGGGGCCACAACCGGCACGTTGCCGATCTTGAAGAGGCCACCGAAGACGTCGCCCCATTTCTCGGCCCCGACCATCGCCACGCCGATCACGACGCAGAACCCGAGTACGACGACGATCTTGGTCGTCATCACCCATTGCATGGTGTTGTAGATCTTGCCGCCCACCAGTATCGGCAGGGTGACTCCGCCCAGCAGCAGGTAGCCGAGCGTATTGACCAGGTCCTTGTCATCGGGTCCGGGGGCGCGATCGAGGTAGAGTGCGGCGATGACGGTGGCGGCTGTGGTCGAGAGTGCCGGGATGAAGGCTCCGACGCTCAGCAGCATCAGCACGCCGATCCAGAAGCTGGGCCCCGGCCGCGCCCGCATGAAGCCGGTGAAGACCGGTTCGCCGCAATACAGGGCATAACGGCCGCATTCGATGTTGTAGAACATCTGGCCGATGATCGAGACCAGTGCGATCCACATCAGCCCGCCGCCGTACTTGGCGGTGATCTCGGCACCCAGCAGCCACTCGCCTCCGGCCAGTTGCACTCCACACATCACAATCCCGGGACCGATGAACCCGGCCAGGTTCTTCAGACCCAGTCGCTTCGGTTCGGGCAACTCGGCATCGCCCCAGGCCGGCAGGCAGGTCTCGGGCCGAAACCGCTCGCCGTCGCCCTGTGCGGCGTCGTCGTCCGAATCGAGGGGCTTGATGTCGCTCATCGCCTGCCCGCCACAATCAGGTCACCGGCCCGGCCGGCGTGTCGCAATGACGTCGAAGGTGCCGGGCGGCTGTGATGGTCCGAGGCTAGCTCAGCCCGCAAGCTGCCACAAGCGGCCGCAGCGTTCGTGTGGGCGAGAAGCCGCGGATGACCGAGACCTTGCCCCGTCCTGGTCCGGTGAGGATCAGGAAGTGATGCCTGCCGAAGTCTCCTGGACCGTGTTCGGAGGCTGGGGCTCGACAACGTTTTCCGGCAGGCGGATGACGAACTCGGTTCCCTGCCCGGGAGTGCTCTCGAGACGGATCTCTCCACCCATCAGTTCGCACAGGTCCAACGAGAGCGGCAGGCCCAGTCCGGTCCCGCCGTAGTCACGGGTGGTCGATGCAGCCGCCTGTCGGTATCTCGCGAAGACCTCAGCCTGCTGCTGCTCGTCCATGCCGATCCCGGTATCGGCGACCGTGAATTCGATCGTCTCACCGGTTGCTCCGAATTCGTCGTCGAGCCGGGGTCGGCAAGTCCCATCTTGTACAGTCCGACGACTCCAGAACTCTCGGCATCCGGCTCGACCCTCTCGGCCCTCGATCTTCGCTGCAGGCGACCGGTCTCTCGGGGGTGCGGTCGCGCCGGTTATTCGATCCGTAGCATCCGTGCGGGTGGGACCGATCGAAAAGCCGGACTGCGCGGCACCGCCGTTCTAACCCACCGGAGGTCGCCAATTGTCGAACCTGCGGGGGTGATTCTCGCCCTGCCGTTGGGTTTTGCTGACGATGTTGTAGGTGCAGCCGATACCCCTCACCTTTCCTCTTCGGCTGCATGAGGACTTTTTGCTGCCTTCCCTCCGTCGAGAAGCCTCACCGGCTTCTCG
>CAUZEQ010000239.1:0-7655 GCA_963578885.1 Planctomycetota bacterium | reverse complement strand
ATGTCGAGGAAGCCGATCTTGACCTTCGGGTCGGGGATCTGGTTGGCCCGGAACCCGACCGGAACACCCGGAATCACGCTGGGGGCACCGGTCGCCACGTGGAGTGCATCGAAGAGCTGCTCGGCGGTCAGGCGGCGTGGGGCTGCGTGCGAGAAGTTCAGCGGATCGTCGTTGTTCCACTTGTTGGGACGGAACGATCGCTGGTAGGTGTGGCTCCTGGCCATCTCACGAATCAGCTTCTTGAGATCAAACCCGTTGGCGACGAACCGACGAGTCAACTCGTCGAGCAACGGTGGGTTCGACGGAGGATTGCTGGCCCGGATGTCGTCGACCGGATCGATGATGCCCGAACCGTGCAGGTAGCTCCAGTAGCGGTTCACAATGCTCTTGGCGAAGTAGGGGTTCTTCTTGGAGGTCAACCAGTTGGCCAGCCGGTTCCTCGGGTCGGTGTTCTTGTTGTCGAGATCACTCGAGAACGGAAACGCCGCGGTAATCGTCTCGCCGGTCGTGGGATGCTTGATCTCGGTCGCAGTTCTCAGCGAGTAGATGATCTCCTCGCCCTTGACCGGCCCTGCCTTGCGGCCGACTCCGGCAAAGTACGCCGAGAGCTCGTAGTACTGCCGCTGCGTCCAGCGTTCGAACGGATGGTCATGACACTGGTTGCACTGGAAGCGGGTCCCGATGAAGACCTGCGTCATGTTCTCCATCACGACCCTCGGCTCACGAGAGATCCGGTAGTAGTTCGCCGCGGGGTTCTCGTAGGTGCTGCCGCTGGCCGTCATCAGCTCGTAGACGAACTTGTCGAAGGGCATGTTGGTGGCCACGGCACGTCGGATCCAGTTGCGAAACGCCCACGATCCCTTTTCGGTGATGAACTTGCTGTTGGAGAGCAGCAGGTCGGACCACTTCAGGGTCCAGTGCTCAATGAACTCGGGGCTGCCGATCAGCTGCTCGATTTTCGCGTCCCGTTTTTCGATCGAAGGCCGCTTGTCGGCCAGGAACGCCTTGACCCCTTCGACGCTCGGAGGCAACCCGGTGAGATCGATCGAGACCCGCCTGAGGAACTCGGCTTCGCTGCAGGTGCCCGAGGGCAGGATCTTCATCCGCAACAGCTTGGCGTTGACCAGCTTGTCGATGTAGTTCCGCTCGGGAACTTCCTTCCAGACGTATCCTTCGCGGTCGCCGATGATTGCCACCGGAGCGGCTGCATAGAGGCCCTCGTAGCGGACCAGCGCCGCCGCCTCGCCACGCCTGACCGCGTCGATCCGACCGGTCTCGCTGACCGTGGCCACCTCAAAGTTGCTCGTCTCAAACACCGCGTCGCGGGTCACGTCGCGGCTGGTGCCGTCGGCGAAATGAGCGATCACGATCACCTGCTGGTGGCTGTCGGTCATTTCCAGCAATGGCTTCTTCGGGAAAACCTCGATCCGAGCGACCCGCTTGGCGGAGTCGAACCGGCATCCCTCGGCGATCCACTGCTTGAAGATCGAGTAAACTCGTGAGGTTTCGTCGAACAGGAACCCGCCCTCGTGGGGCACGCCCTGGGTCGGCTTCAGCAGCATCAGGCTCTGCTCGGGACGAGACCGGTTGAAGCGTCGGCCCGAGAGATCGTCGACCAGGGCGCGGTAGTCGAACAGCGGGTCATAACCCCGCAGTGACAGCGTGAAGCCACCCTTGCCCTTCTGGGCCCCGTGGCAGGTGCCGGCATTGCAGCCCACCTTGCTGATCACCGGGATCACCTCGCGCACAAAACTGACCGGGTGATCGGTCACGTCCTTGACCTCCACCGGCACGTCAACCGACTTCTTGCCGACGGTGACCTTGACCGTGGTGCGACCCACCTTCTGCGGCACGATGAACCCGTCGGAATCGATCGAGACCAGATCGCCCGCGGGGGTGAGCTTGGCGTAGCGATTCAGATCGAATGCGCGGCCGGCGGCGGACGTGCCGCTGACGATCAATCGCCGGCTGTCTCGCTTGCCCGAGAGCGTCAGACTCTCCGGAAAGACGCTCAGTTTCGCGACCTCCGGTGCGACCGCCTTTTTGTCAGCCTGCTTGGGGTCCGACTTGGCTTCATCGGCGGCCATCGCCGGAGCAACCAGTAGCAGCAGGGCCAGGGCGGGACGGGTGCAAAAGCAGAGAAAACCTGGGCATCTCAACATGGCTCGTCTCGTCATTTCAGGTCGTTGGTCGGCTGGGGCCCTGTGGCCCAAGACCGACTCGACTGGTTACATGGGGATCGTGCGGAGTTCTATGATGGACCTACTTCTTACCCACCGCGGCGACGACCGGCGTCACTTTGACCGGAACAAACGCCTTGACCAGCTTGCCGGTCTTGGCGTCATGGAGCCTGATTGTTCCGTCGAAACCACCCAGGGCAACCTGCTGTCCATCGGGCCGGTAGGCGACGGCGAAGACGGGCGAAGAGACACCGGGCAGTTCGTGAACGAGTCTTGACTGGGCCGAACGCACGGCGATCTGCTTGCAGACCTCAACCAATCCGCCCTTGTTGTTTATGTTCTTGGTGTCGTAGTCACCGACGGAGTAGATGCGAGCGGCTCCGCTGGTGCCGGTACTCGAACCGGCCACGAACTGCTTGCCGTCGGGGCTGAACTGCAGGTCGAAGATCCGGCCGGGCATCGGTTTGAAGCTGCGGATGTGGTTGAAGTCGTCGCCGATGATCCGCTTGCGGGTGCGGAAGACCTTGTAGAGCATGGGAGTTCCGTCGGATCCCCCGGTCAGGACCTGCTCCTGGCCCGGCCGCCGCTCGACGGCCATCAGGCCTCCCTTGAGTGCTCCGGGGGTGATGCTGGTCACGTTGTCCACAAACTGGCCGGTCTCGACGATCGATAACTTCATCGCCCGGTCGCGGCTGATCGAGATCACGTGGGTGCCGGTGAGCGAAAAGGTGGCGGCGAAGGACCAGTCGGAATGTGCGTCCATCCGCATCACCTGCTTGCCGTCAGCGACAGTCAAGACCCGCACACCGTTGTCGGCACTACCAAAGGCAAACTGCTTGCTGTCGGCCGAGAAGCTGGCCCCGAACAGAGTGTCGTAGCTGACGGTGATCGAGCGGACCAGTTTCCTGGTGGCGGCGTCCCAGAACTGCACCTCACCAAAGAGCGCCGGCGTGCCACCGGTGGCCGCGATCAGCTTGCCGTCGGGCGACACCGCTAACGACTCGATCCGCTGCGAACGGCCGACCAGCCGACCCGTGGGGGCACTGCCGTCGGCGGCGTAGAGCAGGATCTCGCGGTAACCACTGATCACCAGCGTCTTGCTGTCAGGCGTGTAGCTGAGCGCGGTGATCACAGGCGGGGAGGCGTATTTCGGAGGACTCTCGGCACTGATGTCGTCCTGGACCGCCGGCGGAGTGTCGTCCTTGCCGCCCTCGGCAATCCAGCGGGAGATCAGCGAGATCTGTTGCGGATCGAGAGGATCGGCACCCAGGGGCATCGCCGGGTCGTCGCCGGAAATGTACTCGATCACCAGGCTCTCACCCGGCTTGCCCGCCTTGAAGGCCAGGCCGGTCTCGCCACCCTTCTTGAAGTTGGCATAGCTGGTCAGCATCAGCTTGCCGCCGGTCTTGGCCGGGAAGTGACAACCCGAGCAGTGACGCTGCAGCAGAGGTCGGATCTGGCGGTAGAAACTGACCGGTTTCGTGTCGCCCTCGGGGGACTTGTCATCCTTGGCCTGGGCCGATCCCATCGCCGGGAACAGCACGATCACAGACAGGATGACGACGGTTTTCAGCACAGTGAAACGCATCGGCGCACACCTCGATTCCGGATTCTCCACCCGAATACAACCACCCGGGCGAACAATCCAGTCTAGTTCCGTACCAGCCGACTCGCCAGCCCGGACTTCCGCTAAAGGGGGCTGGCTCCAGAGCCCCGCCTGTGGCGGGGCGCCGGTGCCTGTCCCGATCACCGGGCGCCGCTGCCTGCAACCGGGACAGGCACCTCCGCCCCGCCTGTGGCGGGGCTGCGGAGCCAGTCCCTGGAGCTAGCTGTCGGCCGGCTTCTTGCGGTCCCAGCCGGGAGTCGTCTCGGGAGGCAACTCGGGGGGTTCGACCAGCTTTCCGTACAACTCGGGCCGCCGAGCCCTCAGGTATCTCTGGCCGCTGGAAACCCCGATCTTCTCATCCGTACACAACCCCACACAGACATCGTCTCCCAACCGCCGGCACTCGGCAATCACCTCGCCAAACGGATCGAGCACCATCGAATGGCCGTTGCGGACCTCGCCGGCATCCATCCCGATCGGGTTGGTGAAGACCGCGTAAACACCGTTTTCGTACGCCCGGGCTGGCAACCACCTCATCAACCATTCCCGCCCCTTGGGCCCATCGAGTTCCTGTCGAAGCCGGACCGGGTCGGAATTCCGGTTGGCCCACAAGAGGGGATCGACCAGCCCGCGCCCGGGCATCACCGAGGGCAGGCAACCGGTCACGTGCGGCATGAAGATGATCTCGGCACCCATCAGAGCCGTGATCCGGACGTTTTCGACCAGGTTGTTGTCGTAGCAGATCAGGATCCCGACCCGGCAGCCCAGCAGGTCAAACACGCAATACTCGCTGCCACTGGAGAGGTGCGGGTTGAGGAAGGCGTGCAGTTTGCGGAAGCGGGCGACGGGTCCCTCGGGGCTCATGCAGACGTAGGTGTTGTAAATCTCCTGGCCGTCACGTTCGACCAGCCCGGCGAGCACCGGGACACCGTGGCGGGCCGAGATCTCGCCGAGTGCCTTGCAGCTGGGACCGCCGGGAACCTCCTCGGCAACCTCCATCAGCTCATCCCGCGTCGCCGATTGCAGGTAGCTGTAGCCGGTGATCGACCCCTCGTGAAAACTGACCACCTCCCCACCAAGGGCAACCGCACCGGCGACGAGGTCGTCGATCCGCTGCAGGTTAAAGGCCTTGTCACCGTCGCGGTGCTCGAACTGCGCAGCAGCAATGCGAATCTCACGCATGGTCACCCACCCCGGCACACGCCGACTAGCTCCAGAAACTCTCGCCGTGCCAGTTGAACTCCGGCTGAGTCTCCACCTCGATCTCCCCGTCTCCGTGCACCCGGGTCTGGCAGCTCAGCCTCAGATTCTCGGGGTCGTCACAGTCCAGTCTCGCAAAGAAACTCAACGGGTTCAGCAGCATGTTGAGCCGTTCCCACAGCGACGGCTTGGTGCAGTGGGCGTTGTCTTCCCTGGTGATCCTGACGCGGCAGGTTGTGCACAGGCCCAGTCCCGGGCAATGCAGAATGCGATGCAGCCACGGGTAGACCTCGATGCCCTCGTCCATGGCCACCTTGCGGATCTTCTGGCCCGATTCGACCTCGACGGTCTTCTTTTCCCGGGTGAACCTGATGGTGGGCATCGCGAGCTTTCGAGTGCACAGCTGGGGGTCAAGCTGCCCTGATGATATGTGGCGCGGCGGAGCATTTCCAGCGGGGAGGCTGGAGGTCGGACACGGCCCCACCCGCTTGCGACCTCAACCGGCTTCCTTTTCAATTGCATCGACTGAATCCGCGACCACCTCCTCCTCACCCGAGACTCATGAAGATGGACATCACCTCGACAAGCGGGCCGTTGGCCGAGATCGACGCCGACTGGCTGATCGTCGGCTACGGCGCAGTCGATGCCACCGACTCACTGACCGCACCACTCTCTGAACTCGACCTGGCCCTCGACGGAAGCCTCGCCCGCCTGGTCGCCTCGGGTGATCTCACCGGTAAGCTCGCCGCCACGCATCTGCTGGCCGACGTCCCGGGCCTGGCCGCGGGTCGACTGCTGCTGGTCGGGCTGGGCAACACCGCCCGGTTGACCTCCCGCGACCTCGAAAAAGCACTCGTTTCGGCCACCCGCCGTGCCTCGAAATCTGCAGAAGTCAGCGCGGCGATCGCGTTGCCGGAGCTGGGTTCCGAGTCGATCGGCGACACCGACGCTGCGGCACTGGCAGCGGTCGCGTTGGAAGTCGGCTGCGTCGGCCAGGCGCTGTACCACTCCGAACCCTCTCGCCACGGATTCTCGGCGGGCGCGGTCCACAGCCCAGCCGATCGTGCGGCCGAGTCGGTTGCCCGGGGCGGCGTGCTGGGGCAGGCGATCAACCTGACCCGCGAACTGGTCAACCGGGGTGCGATGGAGGTGTATCCCGAGACGTTTGCCGACCGGGCCGCGGCGGCGGCCACCGAGTTTGGTCTCGAGTGCGATGTGCTGGATGAGAACCGGTTGGCCGAGGAGCGGATGGGTTCGCTGTTGGCAGTCGCCCGCGGCAGCGTGCGGCCGCCGCGGGTGGTCGTGCTGAAGCACAACGGTGCAGGCGAGGGTGCACCCGCATTGGCGATCGTCGGCAAGGGCGTCACGTTCGATTCCGGAGGCCTGTCGCTGAAGACCAGCGAGGGCATGAAGACGATGAAGTGCGACATGGCCGGCGCGGCAACGATGCTCGGTGCCATGACCGCCATCGCCCGGCTCGAAGTGCCCGTCAACGTGATCGGGCTGGCCGGGCTCGTCGAAAACATGCCCGACGCCGACGCGTTCAAGCTCGGTGACGTGCTCACCGCACGTAATGGAACCACGATCGAGGTGCTCAACACCGACGCCGAGGGACGACTGGTGCTCGCCGATGTGCTGGCCTACGCGGTCGACCTGGGAGCCGAACGGTTGATCGACCTGGCCACCCTGACCGGCGCCTGCGTGGTCGCACTCGGCGAAGAAATCACCGGCACGTTTTCCAATTGCGAGGACTGGAGCCAAGAGGTGGCGGCAGCGGCACAGCAGGCCGGAGAACTGGCCTGGCCGATGCCGATGCACGACCTGTTCGGGGACCTGATCAAGAGCGACGTGGCCGATATCAAGAACGTGGGGCCGCGGTGGGGTGGAGCCGTGACCGCGGCGAAGTTTCTCGAGAGGTTTGTCGACTCGACTCCGTGGGTTCACCTCGACATCGCCGGCCCCAGCTTCGCCTCGAGCAACAAGCCGCACCGCGAGGGGGGTGGGACCGGGTGCATGGTCCGAACTTTGGTGGCCGCTGCCGAGAGCCTAGTCTGACCCCACAACCTGCATCAGCCGATCGTAGCGCCGGTCGACCTCCGCACGAGTCTCCTCATCGAGCACAAACCCGACCGGGCCGCGAATCACCTCGTTCAGGAACACGCCCTTCCTGACCAGGATGTGCTTCTCCACGGCGATGAACGAATCGAGACTCTCCTGGAGCATGACCAGTGAGGTGAGCGGTTCGGAGATCTCGGTGGCACGGGCCCAGTCGCCCGCCTCGAGCGCTCGCCAGAACGCCACCAGCGGCTCAACCAGGTCGGCCCCGGGCATCGTCCCCACCACGCCCCGCCGGTAACTGTCCAGCAACGCGATCCCGGCACTGCCCTCGAAGACCCGTGCCCGCCCCCCGGTCGCCTCACGCAACGCCGTCAGCCTCGGACCAATCGGGTTCGCCTCGGGCTTGAACAGAACCCGGTCCGCTCCAAACCGATCCATCAACCCCGCCTGCAACCCGATCGACATCGGTCGTCCGACGTAGCCGCTGGCGTCCTGGATGATGACCGGCAGTGAGATCGCCCGCAGGATGCGTTCGTAGTAGGTCGACAACTGGTCCTCGTCGACTCCGATCGAGACCGGTGGGATGGCCATCACGGCCGCCGCTCCGACAC
>CAUZEQ010000238.1:0-7668 GCA_963578885.1 Planctomycetota bacterium | reverse complement strand
GAGGGACATGGGAAGATGTCGCCATGGCGGTCGAACAAGAACGTGTGTTTTTGAGTCTGTTCGCTTCTGATTTCCCCTGTTACGACACGCTCTCCACAATTGACCGTTGTGTGTGGGAGCCAATCGTCTTCGATCCGGATGAAAAGGGCGGTGCGATCCAAGGCCTGAGAGACTTCACGTCGGCCGCTTCGCTTCAGAGAATAAATAATAGAAGACGTGGAGACTTACTTGCATGCCAGTTTGGCTCTAGGTCAAACGATCACTTTCGACCTCGACATCGTCTTCCTCATCGACGCGACGGGCAGTATGCAGCCGTGCATCGACGACCTGAAGCAGAACATCGTGAAGAACATGGGAACGGATGACCTGGCGGGTTGAACGCCGGGGCTGGGGTGGGGAGACTGGAGTGGTTCCAAGAGACCGACGATGGCAGCGACTCTGATAGAAACATCTTTTGAGAGTTGGACGGATGTGGAGAGTGCGTTCACGTGCCACATCGATCACTACGCCCAAACCGGGGGCGGCGAGAACGCTCTCGTCGGGCTGAAGACCGAGGGCTCGATCTCGCTGCAGTACGCCGGTCGGGTGGTGTACGAGCTGTTCCAGAACGCCTTGGATCGTGCCGATAGTCGGGTCGTGGTGTCCTTCGAGGACGGAGTACTCGCCGTGGCCAATGACGGGCGAGCGCTGTCGGTACGACCGCCGATGAACTACGCGAAGCAGCTGCCAAAGGGCCGCTCGGACTTCCATGCCCTGTGCACGCTGCACATCTCCAACAAGACTCCCGAGCAGGACTTCGGCCACAAGGGCATCGGGTTCCGGTCAGTGTTCGGCGTCTCCGACCGCTGCGAGGTATGGAGTCGCTGTGCGGACGGCGGCTGGTGGGGCATCGAACTCGTTGCACGCCGAACGCCTTCGGCTTGGGAGGACTGTGAGATTCCGGAGCTCGATGCTCTGGTTCGCAACCTGGGAGACGGACCTCGCCCGAGCTTTCACCTGCCGCGACCGCTCCGCAGTCCCGACCTTCCCCATCCCATCGCCGAGGGGCTGCATACGGTGGTGGTGCTACGCGTGGACGAGGTCAGCCACCGAACCCAGATCGCCGAAGAGGTCAAACGGCTCGAGGCGACGCGGTTTCAGTTCGTCGGCATCCGCAGGCCGGGGCTGAAGCTGCAGGTCCGGATGATCGAACTGCAGTCCGACGGCGGGTGGCCGATCGTGTGGCAAGCGGAGATTCCAGAACTTGCAGAGTTGGCGGAGCAGGCCGGGCACGTCGTAGCGGAGCCGAGGGTCGCCGTGGCCTGGGCGCCGCCAGACGTCGAGGAGACGGGCTGGATCTACAACTACCTGCCTACAAAGATGGAAACCGGGACGCCGATCGATCTGCACGGCGACTTTCAGGTGAAGGCCGACAGGGAGGGCATGGCACTCGACACCGGAAACGTGGTCGGGCGATACAACCACGCCTTGCTCGAGCGTGCGGCCGGGGGTCATGTGGAAGCGCTCCGCAGAGCTGCGTTGGCTTCCGAATGTCGGAACGATCTATGGACGCTAGCGGCGTATCCGGAAGATGCACCGACGGCGTGGGCGGCCGCGCTGCAAGAGGCGCTATTCCCAAATGAATCGTTCGACCCGTGGATTGAGCTCGCCGTCGGCTTCTTCGCTACGGATCGGCCCGAGCTGTCCTACCGGGGTTTCTGGGACGCAAGTCGGCGATGGCTCGAGCGACTCGTGGGTTGTGGCTACTGGACTCAGACCTGGCAGCACCGTGCCACGGAGCTCTGCGACGAGCTGGCGCACCGCAAAACCCGAGTCGTGCCTGTGCGAACCGACGTCGGCGGGACTGCCGTCGCACTTCCGAGCCGGCAGGAGCGCGGCCTGCGGGCCAAACGGCGCGTCTTCTTCTGGACGTCTGTCGACAACGAGCCGCCGCCGAAGGTGCCAGCGCCCTTGCTCCAGGCAGGCCGCTCGGTGACCGGATTCGACCTGGACTCTTTCACCAAGCCGGCAGGCGTGGTCCGCTATGAGCCCAGCCAGGTTCTGCAGGATCTTCGGCAGCTCCCCAACGATCCCAAAGCGCGTCAGGCTTCGCCCTCCTTGGAGGAGGCCGAGCAGGGGGCGCTGCTGCGGCTCGCCTGGGCATTGAAGCCACCCGAGGCTCCGGCCCACTTCGCATGGCGGGCGTTCAGCGACAACGAACCGACGCGGCAGATGGGTCGAGCACTGGCAACGCTCCACCTGCCCACCCTCGAGGGGCGTTGGGAGCCAGCGAGGCAGCTGTCCGAGGACCTCGTGCACGGCGAGGCACTCACTGCGCTGCTGTCGTCCCAAGACGCGGATCTCAGCGACTTCCTTCGCTGGCTGGGGGTCGCTCCGACCGGTGCCGTACAGATTGTGGAGCGTGGTCAGTCGGGCCAGGTTTCCCCTCTGGAACGCCCGCCACCGCTTCAGCCGCCGGGGAGGGGAATCGAGGTCGGAAAGCTGGCACCCCTGCTGCGTGAGGTCAGCGGTCCGGCGGAGGTGGTGCATGCCCTCAAAGGGCTGCCCCAAGACGCCAAGGGGAGCGAGGTGTATGCATCGGTGGCGAGCACACCGTGGCTGGCCTCGGACCAGTTCCGCCAGTTGGATGGTCTGCAGCCACTCCCCGAGCGGGTCGCACCCCAGGATGTGGTCCTTGCCCATCGGGATACGCGATCGGTGTTCTTCGCCGTCCCGAAGGACCTGGACCACCTTGAGATGCTGCGACAGCTCGGGGCGCTCTCCACTCCGGATGGTGAGGCGGCTTGTCTTGGTGCAACACGGATCATGGAGATGTTGAAGCGTCGCTGCCCAAACCCCGACGCATTGAACGCTTCCCTGTCGACCCGTTTGGCGGCGCTGGTGGACTCTCTGGTCGCCGGAATGGACCTCGAGCAGATTCCAGGCCTGCCCTTGCTGCTCGAACAGCGCACCAGACTGCGCTGGCGGTTCGACGAGGAGGAAGTCTTCGTGGCTCGTCGTGAGGAACGGCAGGAAATCCGCCAGTTCTTCCCGACCCTGGCTCTCGCCGCTGCCACCTACAGGAAGGGGCTACCCGAGGCCTTGGGTGTCGGCGAGGTCAGGCTGCGTCAGAGCGTTCGCGGCGACGGCCGTTTGGAAGTGACACCCCTCGCCGGCCAGTTGGTCGATCAGATTGCAGAGGCTCTCCCGGTGCTGTGTGCTGCTGCGGAACGAAGCCGGCAGGTCCGCGTTGACGCCGACCGGGTAGTCCGCGCTTGGATGCGACCGCTGCTCCAGGCCGACGACACGTGGTTGGAGATCCGAGTGGACGGACCGGTGCTGCCGTCGAAGGAGTGGCGCAGAGACGCCCACGAGGACGTGTTCTACATCCCGGGATCCGACGAAGAGGACCCGGGCGTGGTGCTCTTTGACACCTTGCGTTTAGAGGGGCCGCCGCTCCGGCGATTCGGGACCGCATTGGCCCAATTGCTGGTGCACAACGCCGCATTGGGGCCACTGTTTTCCGAGATCCTTGCCGCTCTCACCGAGGAAGGGCTCGAAGATTATGTCGAGCGCCGACACCTCACCAATCTCCGCGATGAGTGGCAACAGCAGTTGCAGCCGCTGACCGACGGGCAGCAGTCGGCACTGGCGAATCACCTGGGGGCCTTCGCAACCGACCCCGACTCGGTAATGCGCCGGGGTCGACTGGGCCGTGAGGATGTACGGCCCGATGGCCCTCGCTCTCATGCGGTGCTGGAGGAAGCGCTGCGGGGCGACCTCCATGTGGACCTCCTGCCTCATCTCCCAAGAGTGGTGGTGGTGTCGGACAACGAGGCGTTGTGGCGGACCTGGTTCGACAAGCACCAGGGGCCACTGAAAGCGTGGCTATCCCATTTCCTGGACCTCCATCCAAAGTGGACGGACGAGATGCGAAAACATATCGATCCGCAGCTCGACAGCATGGACTTCGACAGCGAGTCGGCTGCCGCGACCTGGGTGCGTACGCAAGGGCTGAAGGTCGAGAGTATTTCGTTGGAACTCGGGGCTTTCGCAGCCACTTTTTCGCCTGTCTTGGAGAAGCCCCAACTGGCGTCACTCTCCCGCTGGAAACCGGGAGTTGGACGCCATGGAAGCGAGATCGGAGGCCCGGAAGGCAAGCTCGATCCCAGCCAGATTCTTGAAGAGAACTTGGCGAGATCGGCTTGGGGAGACGCTGCCGAGAGGGCGCTGTTGGACTACGTTGTGCGTACGGCCCGGGTGTTTCTCGATGGCCCGCGTCGGGATGAGGCTACAGGGGTTTTGCTCTCGGTGTTTCGATCTGGTACGCAGACGCGGGCCCGGGTGGCCGCTGCGCTCGATGACGAGGACTGGGCCTCTGCGCTGCATGTTGCCGGCATCTGGTCGGGTGCGGGGTTCGACATCCTTGGGCTTGAAGACGAGTCTGGCCAGCTGGTTCCCGTCCGCTACGAGTGCAAGGGGCTGCCAACCAGTGCGACGAAGATCCGGGTGTTCCTGTCCCGGCGCGAGCTGGCGGTGGCCCGGGCGGTCCACAAGTCGGGACCGGGAAGGTGGTGCCTCGTCGGTGTCGAGCCGAGCGGTGCATCGGTGGACCTGACCGAGTGGATTACGCCGATCATCGAGGCGGAACAGACCCCGCTGGAGCCTCTCCACGCCCTCGGACTCGAGCCTGATGGCTTGCGCCTCGTGGCGGTCCGGACGAGCTAGATTATAGCGCGTCTGCCAACGACTTGCTGAGAGGCTCTCGCCTCTTACCAGGCGAGAAGATCTGAGGCCGCGCGGGCGGGCTTGGCAAGCTGAAAACCACCGACAAGCCCTTCTGGTGTCCTCCGTTGAGTCGACATCTTCGGCACCACCGTCAACCAGCACCATGGGCTCCCCCGAGGTGATGCTCTGCGATGCATCGAGAAGGAGTTGCGTGGCGATACCGAGGGGCGGGGTTCGGATCTAGCAGTCAGCGGCCCAGAGCGGCCTCGACGATGGCCAGGATGGCCGCGAGGAAGTCCGGCGGCAGTGCAGGCCAAGCCTCGATCACATTGACCAGATCGCGTTCAATCCGAATTGACCTTACCCCCTCCCGTTGTACCAGTGGAAATGAGAGGATCACCATTGCTTGACCCTCGGTGCAGCACAACGCCGCTTGGATCACAAGAAGGCGTCATCGAGGCGGACCTCCCCGCCGGTGATCCAATCGGCCTGCAGGCTGTGCCCCGCGAGCAAGCGGGTGCCGATCAATGCTTCGTCAAGAACCTGCGGCCGGATCAAACGGGTCTTCCTGTTCCAGATGACTCGAACGTCCACGGTGTCAAAGAATGTGACGCGGCCATCTGCCGTCAGACCTCGTTAAACGGTTCGCAGCGGCAGGTCACATTGCTGCACGAGTAATGCAGACACCGCCAGAAAGCCACTGAATCCGGTATCCAGCAGAAACTCAACATCGGTTGTCGTGTCCCCAACGACAACCGGCAGCACGATACGAGCTTCCAGATTCTCGTCAATCCGCCCTGTGATCATGACGGCCGCTGAAGCTCACGTGCAACAAACGCGGCTGGATAGCCGATCCGCTCTACAAAGATCTGAGCCCGCGGGCATCGGTCCCACAAGTCGTCGCTCGCGAGACTCGACTCGTCTGCGACTTCGTATTCCCCGGTTTCAACGTCGATCGCGACGGACCGGCCGTAGTGGCAAGACTCAAGCTGACGCCGAAGACCCTGGTAGTTTTCCAACCCGCGCTGGCCAATTGACTCGCGAGACAAGCGGCGCTCGGGCACGGGTGGCTCCTTCCATCTGAAATGAAATGCATTCTGTAATGGCCATCGTACTGATTCGAAGCGAGCCTGGCAAAAACTCCTCGGCCCCTGCCCGTTTCTCAGAGTTCAACGAGCAGTTGCTTCCAAGCCCGGCGTTCGTGACTCGGTTGGAACACGGGCTTCAGCGCGCAACAGTGTGCCGCGATCGACTTGTAGAACCGGCCTTCGCTCTCTGCGTCGAGCAACAGCCGCCTCAGTCCAGCGACGTCACCCGGTTCGAAGAAGCCCGGGTAGTCCTCGCCCAACAGGCCGATCGAACCGCTGATCCGTGTCGAGAGCACCGGCGTGCCGACACTGATCGCTTCACCCACGACGTTCGCCCCACCCTCCATGCGGCTCGAGAGCACCAGGACCTGGCTCCGGGCCAATTGGCGCATCACCTGCCCGTGAGGCCGGTTGCCCATCCAGCGGTATCGCCGAGGCTGCCGCTGCATCTGTGCCTCGGCCCGTTCACGCATCCGCTCCTCGAGTGCCCCGCCGAGATGAACCACCTGGATCCTCGACTCCGCTGGCAAGTCACGGACCGCTCGAGCCGCCAGGAACGGGTCCTTGACCGGTCTGAGATGCCCCACCACGGCCACCTGCCAGCTTCGCTTCGCCTTTCCGGGCAGACGCCGGGGCACCACCACCGATTGGTGAATCACCCGGCACCGCTCGTGCAGGCTGCGATCCAGACGCGTCAGAGCGTGCCGCTGCAACAGCACAATCCGATCGGCGGCATCCAGCGCCTCGTGACCCCGCGGCGATCGATCCAGATCGCGGTAGAGATCGGTGCCACTGAGTGCGACGACCAGCCGTCCCGAAGGGCACTCGTGGCGGAATCTCAACGCAGCCGCCGCGCTTCGGTGAGCATGCAGGGCGACCAGCACGTCACATCGTTCGCCGTGGTAGTCGACGTCGATCGCCACCCGATGGCCCAGCGACTCGAGCAACCTCCGCCACCGCGCCGCGGTCACGCGGTTGCCACTGCGTCGAGGGGCCTTCGCAGGAATCACGATCTGGATGCGCTGACCTCGCACGTCTCCGCCTAACCGGTGAAGACCAGGGACACGTCGGACTGTTCGGCCACCGAACCGATCACCGTGGCCGCTTCGGCACCGGAATCGTGGCACAGCCCGACCAGTTCCTCGGCACGTGCCGGATCGACGCTGATCAACAGGCCACCCGAGGTCTGAGGGTCGAAGAGCATCTCGAGACCCATCGCGTCGGCCGACTGATCGATCCGCATCAGCGATTCCACGGCAGATCGGTTCGTCTTGCTGGCCCGGGTGTGGTTGCCCGAGGCGGCCAGTTCGGCGGCACCGGGCAACACGGGCAGCTTCGAGGTCTCGATCGTCAGCGTCATGCCACTCGACTGAGCCATCTCGCCGGCATGACCGGCCAGCCCGAACCCGGTGATGTCTGTCGAGCCCGACGCGGCGACCGCCTTGGCGGCATCGCTCGCGCCCTGGTTGAGCATCGCCATGCTGGCCGCGGCCGTGTCGAGCACGCCCTGCGGGCAACGGTTCTTCTTGAATGCCGTGGTCACGAACCCCGTTCCCAGCGGCTTGCTCAGCACCAGTGCGTCTCCGGGCCGGGCTCCGCCATTGGTCAACAGTTCCTCGGGCGTGGCCACCCCCGTCACGCTCAGGCCGTACTTGATCTCGGTATCTCGCACCGTGTGGCCTCCGGCGATCACCGCCCCGGCCTCGAGCACCCGCTCGGCTCCCCCCGCCAGGATCTCGCTCAGGATCGACAGATCCAGCTTGTCATCGGGGAAGCCGACAATATTGAGCGCCGTACGCGGGGTCCCGCCCATGGCATAGATATCACTGAGACTGTTGGCGGCGGCGATCTGGCCGAACAGGAACGGGTCGTC
>CAUZEQ010000237.1:0-7693 GCA_963578885.1 Planctomycetota bacterium | reverse complement strand
CCGGTCAACGCGTATTCGGTCCCGTTGGCCACCCTGATCGCCTCGTCCAGATCAGCGACTCTCAACACAGCCAGCACCGGCCCGAACAGCTCATTCTGAGCCAACCGGTCGTCGGGACTCACGTCGACAAAGACCCGCGGACCGACAAAATGCCCGACCGCGACCCATTCGCCCACGTCAACGGCCAGAGCCTCTCGAGCACTCCCGCGGCCTTCCTCGAGTGCCCTCTCGATCCGCTGCCGCGACTCGGCATCGATCACCGGCCCGACCGTCGTCGCCGGGTCCTTCGCAGGCCCCACCACCAGGCTTCGAACCGCCTCGATCAATCGCTCGAGAAACGCATCGTGGATCGAATCGAGCACGATCACCCGCGAACACGCCGAGCACTTCTGCCCGGCATAAGCGAACGCGCTCGAGACGACTCCGGCCACCGCCACATCCAGGTCCGCGTCGTCGTCGACGACGATCGCGTTCTTACCCCCCATCTCGGCGATCACCCGCCGCACCCCCCTTCCCGCCCCCCTGCCCCCCTCGATGACCTCCGCCGCCTGCCGGTTGATCGCCAACCCCACCGCGCGGGAACCGGTGAACGCGACCATCCCCACCTCAGGATGCCCCACCAGTACCGGACCCACCTCCTCACCGATCCCCGGCACCAGTTGCAACACCTCCTCGGGCACACCCGCTTCGTGCAGGATTTCGGCCAACTGCACCCCGACCACCGATGACTGCTCGGCCGGCTTCAGCACCACCGTGTTCCCGGTCACCAGCGCCGCCGCGGTCATTCCGGCCGGGATGGCCAGCGGGAAGTTCCACGGAGCGATGACCGAGACGACTCCGCGTGGCCGATACCCGTACCAGTTCGTCTCGCCCGGCACGTCCATCCTCCGCCCACCGGCCATCTCCACCGCCTCGCCGGCATAGTACTCGCAAAAATCAATCGCCTCAGCCACGTCGGCATCCGCCTCGGCCCACGGCTTGCCGGATTCCAGGATCATCCACGCCGCCAACTCGAAACGACGACGACGCATCAACTGTGCCGCCCGCCTCAGACACTCGGCACGTTCCTCAACCGAACGGCCCGCCCAGTCACTCGCCGCCGCCGCCGCGGTCCTCACCGCCGCCTCAGCCTCCTCGTCCGTTGCCCTCGACACCGTGCCGACCGTCTGCCGGGTCCGAGACGGATTCTCCGAAACCAACGGTTCACCCTCCAGCCGACGTCCGGACACCTCCACCGGCCAGTCCCGGCCCAGCAGCAACTCGACGTCGTTGAGCGCCCCCAGGAGCGACTCGCGAGGCTCCTGCCGGCTGAAGTCCGACAGGGGTTCATTAGCAAAAGCAGACCGCATCACTACCTCCTCGGTGCTCGGCGACCGATCACCGTCGTGTTGGTTGTCTCCACAATCTGCACTCATGGCACCACCCTCCCCCGCGGCTGCCGCGGGCGCGGTGGCTGCGGTGGCTGCGGTGGCTGCGGTGGCTGCGGTGGCTGCGGTGGGCACCTCAAGCAGCTGGGTCGAGTCGACCCCGATCGCGGCTCCCGCCCGCAGGAACGACTCGTTGGACGTGTTCTCCAGCAGCCGCCGGACCAAGTAGGCCATGCCCGGCAGCCAATCGCCATAGGGTGCATAGACGCGGACCCGGTGGCCGGCCTCGGCCAGTTGACCCGCCAGTTGATCGGCCATGCCATAAAGCACCTGCACCTCCCAGTCACCCTCCGGCACCCCGTACGCCTCGGCACAGGCGATTCCCCGCGCGAGGCTTCTGAGGTTGTGACTCCCCAGCGCCGGCCGCAGCCACTGGGAATTCTCCATCAGCCGCTCCGAGAGCCGCTCGAACGCGGCGTCGGACTGCCACTTGCTGGGATAAACCGGAACCGGCCAACCGCTGGCGGTGGCCGTGATCGTCTCGAAGTCCCAGTAGGCTCCCTTGACCAGCCGCACCCAGATCGACGTCCCTCGGCGACGAGCCCACTCGAGCAACCGTTCCAGGTCCGCGTCGGCCTCGGGCAGGTACGCCTGCAACGCCACCCCCACGTGCCGCCAATCGGCAAACTCCGGCTCCTCCAGCACGCTGCAGACAATATGCAACACCAGGTCCTTGACCGCGTGATTCTCCATGTCCACGTACACCTGTGCCCCCGCCTCGCGAGCCGTCCGCAGCAGCGGCCGCAACCGACTCAGCACGTCTCGCGTGGTGCCATCGCTGTCGATCGGGCGGAAGCGGCCCGAGAGTGAACTGAGTTTCACGGCGAGACTCAGACGGGGTATCGGACCCTCGGCGTCCCGGTCGAGCACTCCTCGCTCGGGCCAGTCGGACATCTCGGGAGCCAGCCGACCGATGACCTCTTCGTACTCGGCCAGGTGACGGTCGGCCTCGGCGTCGCTGACGACAACCTCGCCCAGGGAATCCAGCGACACCGCCCAGCCAAGTCGACGCAGCCGATGGGTGGTGGCGAGTACACCTCCCAGATCGGCACCGGCGATGAACGTCCGAGCCATCCTCGCGGCGGACCAGCGGGCCATCCCGGCCACCAGCCTGCGGATCGGACGTGGGACGCCGGAAACGCTTTTCCCGATCAGCCGCATCAGCCTCGCCGCGGCCCCAGACCCCTCGACCTCGCCCAGGTACTCCGCCAGGTGTCCGGCGATCGCATCCCGGTTCGAAAGACTCGGCAGCACGTCGACAAAACGAAACGCCTGCAGCCGCAGCGACGGTTGCGACATCATCCAGGTCATCAGCCGTTCGTTCCACCACCGCGGCTGCCACGGGCGGGGTCGAGCCGACTCGAGCAGTTGACGACCGATCCGCTGCGTGGCCCGTTCCAGTGAACCGCGGTCGACCACGACTGCTCCTGCGTCGCCCAAGCACATCACCGACCATCGCGCAGGCAAACGGCCGAGAGACTCAGGTCGTGTACTCGGAATTCAACCGAACATACTCGGTCGTCAAGTCGCAGGTCCAGAACCTGGTCGACGACTCCCCGAACGGAAAACTCAATTCGATCTCAACCTGCTCATCGTCACGCATCGCCCTCGAGACCGCCTGCTCGTCGTACTCCACCACAACCCCCTCGCGGTAGATCAGTGTCCCGTTGATCTCCAGCGTAATGTCACTCTCGACCAACTCGACACCGGTCCGACCACAGCAGCTGACGATGCGGCCCCAGTTGGGATCGTTTCCGGTGATCGCCGTCTTGACCAGCGCGTCATCGGCCACGGTCCGGGCAATCCGCTCGGCCTCCTCAGTAGTCCGCAGCCCGCGAACGTCGATCTGGACCAGGTGCTCCGCTCCCTCGGCATCGGCAACTATCGCCCGAGCCAGCTCCTGGCACACCGCTGTCACCGCCTCGCTGATTGCCTCGAGATCACCCTCACCGTCGGCCGCCTTGCCGCTGCCGCCTGCCAGCAGCAACACCGTGTCGCTGGTACTGGTGTGACCCTCGACGCTGATGCTGTTGAAGCTGGCATCGACGGCACGCCGCAGCACCATATCGGCACACTCGGCGGTCAACGACGCGTCGGTCATCACCACCGCCAGCATCGTCGCCATGTTCGGGCCGATCATCGCCGCACCCTTGGCCGCACCGCTGACGCGACACACGCCTCCGGAGAGGCTCACCTCGTGAACCGACTGCTTGACCACCGTGTCGGTGGTCATCATCGCACGAGCCGCCGCATCGAACGACTCGGCAGAATCACCCAGCACCTCAACCGCAGTCTCGATCCCGCCGGCGATCTCATCCATCGGCAGGTAATGGCCGATCACCCCTGTCGAACAGACCAGCACCGACTCGGGGGAACAGTCCAGCCGCCGGGCAACCCACGCCGCCATCGTCTCGGCATCCTCGATGCCCCGGGCACCGGTGCAGGCGTTGGCATTGCCCGAATTGATGACCACGGCGCGAACGCCCTCTGAGGGCACACGGTCGCGTGAGACCTTGACCGGGGCACCGCAGACGCGGTTGAGAGTAAACACACCGGCGGCCGCAACCGGAGCGTCGGCGACAAACAGCGCCACGTCGAGAGTGCTCGGATCAGCCTTGATCCCGCAGGCGACCCCCGACGCTTTGAAACCGACCGGCAACAGGCCGCCACGGGTGTCCGGCAAACTGTCATTCATCCGAGTCGCACTCCGCCGCCCGCAACAGACCGGTCGTCTCGGGAAACTCGTACATCAGGTTGAAGTTCTGAACGGCCACTCCCGCCGCTCCCTTGATCAGGTTGTCCAGCACCGAGAAGACCAGCAACTGGCCTCCGCTCTCGCGGACCGTGATGTCGCAGAAGTTGGTTCCCACCACGTCGCGAGTCCGCGGCAGGCACTCGACGATCCGTACAAACTGATGGCCCGAGTAGAACTCACGCATCGACTGCAACACGCCCTCCACCGACCACTCACCCAGCGGACGGCAGTAGATCGTACAGAGAATCCCTCGGTCCATTGGCACCAGGTGAGGTGTAAAGACCACCTGCACATCCTGTCCGCTCGAACGGCTCAGCACCCCGGTGATCTCCGGAGTGTGTCGGTGATCCCCCACGCCGTAGGCCGAGATGCTCTCGTTGCACTCGGCATACAGTGTGCTCAACTTCGGCGACCGGCCCGCGCCCGACACCCCGCTCTTGGCATCGATAATGATCCCCGTCGGCTCGATCACGCCGGTGCTCAGCAGCGGAGCTAGGGCCAGGATCGAGGTGCTGGTGTAGCAGCCGGGGTTGGCGACCAGGTCGACTGTCTCGTCCACTCCATGCCCGGGCAACTCGGGCAGACCATAGGGAGTCCCGGCCAGCCGCTGCGGGTCGGTGTGCTCCTGTCCATACCACTGCTGGTAGGTTCCGGCGTCATCGAGACGGTAATCGGCACTGAGATCGATGACCCGCAGCCCCGCATCGAGCAGTTCGGGGATCGTCGCCATGCTCGCTCCGTGCGGCAGACAGCCGAAAACCACGTCGGCCCGCTCGGCAATCTCGGCCACATCCAACCGCTCGCAAGCCAGGTCGAGCTGCCCAGCGAGGTGCGGGTGGACCCCGCTGACATGGGGCGCGCCGTCCTGGCGGGTCGTTAACGCCGTGATCTCGACCTGCGGATGCCCCAGCAGGATCTTGATCAACTCCAGCGCCGTGTATCCGGTCGAGCCCAGGATGGCTGCACGGACCATGATCGACGTCCTCGGTTCCGGTGAGCCACTCATTCTAGGCCCCCGGCCCCCCGGGGGGTGTGCAAAAGGGCCATCGGGCAGCTCGATTCGAGGCTTCCAGCACACGCTTTGCATTGACCGTCAAAATGATCACAATGGTCGCGTTCCCAACCGGACACTGACGATTCCGGCCGGACAAACTGCACGATCGAGGAGCGAGCATGGCCAACGTGGCAGAACTGGCCGCCGCTGCACTGGCGGCAGGCGGAGGCATCCTGAGACTGGCGCCGACCTGGGTACCGCGTTCCTTCCTGCAGCCCGGCAGACGGCTCAAGCTGCACCCCTCCGACTACTACGCCCTGGGTGCCCACCGCGGTGGTATCGACGAACGCTGGTTCGCATCGACCACGCCCGCCGCCAACGAGGGGGCTCCCCCCGACGAGGGACTCAGCTACTGCCTCCACGACGGCCAACGCTTCACCATGCAGGACGCGGTGGCCGAGCTGGGGGCCGAGATGGTCGGCGACGCGATCTGGAACGAATTCGGACGCTGGCCGGTCTACTCGAAGTTCTTCGACAACATGGGCCCCATCCCCCACCACATGCACCAGAACGCCGAGCAGGCTAAGCTGGTCGGGCAGGAAGGCAAGCCCGAGAGCTACTACTTCCCGCCTCAACTCAACGCCATCGGCAACAACTTTCCCTACACCTTCATGGGACTCGAACCAGGCACCTCGAAACAGGACGTCATCGACTGCCTGGCCCGCTGGGACGACGGCGACAACGGCATCCTCGACCTCTCGAAAGCCTATCGACTCAAGCCCGGCACAGGCTGGCTGATCCCCCCCTGTGTGCTGCACGCACCCGGAAGCCTGGTGACATACGAACCGCAATGGGGCAGCGACGTCTTCGGGATGTACCAGTCGCTGGTCGAGGGCCGCGAGGTGCCTCGATCGCTGTTGACCAAGGACTTCCCCGAGGAATTTCACGACGACATCGAATACCTCGTCGAGGCACTCGACTGGGACCAGAACGTCGACCCCAACTTCAAGGACAACCACTACCTCGAACCGATCCCCGTGGCCGATACCTCCAGCGAAGGCTACGTCGATCGCTGGATCGTCTATGGCACCGTCGATGGACGCCAGCTGTTCTCGGCCAAGGAACTCACCGTCGACCCCGGCACCAGCTGCACCATCTCCGATACCGGTGCCTACGGCTGGATCACCGTCCAGGGCGAGGGCACCATCGGGTCGCTGAAACTGCAAACCCCGGCGATGATCCGCTTTGGCGAGTTGACCGAGGACGAGGTGTTTGTGTCGGCGGCGGCCGCCGACGACGGTGTGGTGATCATCAACACCGGCACCGAACCGCTGGTCTCGTTGAGGTACTTCGGACCTGACGCCAACCCCGATGCGCCCCGCGTCGGTGACCACAAAGCCAACTGAACTCCAGCACGGATCGGCTTCCCGCACCTTCGCAATCGGACACACCCGGACACACCAGCACAGGAACAGCACGATGTCAGAGGGCAGCAACGGCCAGAACGCCTTTCCCAAGCTCCACAACTCCATGTGGCCCGGTCTCATCGGCAAGGGAGACGACGAAGGACAGGAACCCCCGATCAGTCTCGAGAAGATGCTCGAATGGACTGCCGCCGCCGAAGTCGACGGGCAGAAGTTCGAAGGCGTCGACTACTTCCTGTTCCATCCTCACACAGATCCCGACGCCGACGACGACGAACTGAAGCGGGTCGCCGACCTGATCGCCAGCCACGACCTCGTGGTCGGCTCATTGGTCGCCCCCGTCTGGCCCGGCACCGTTGGCGATTCGGCCATGGGCGACGACGAGTCCCGCGAGAAGTTCCTCGAGGCCATCCGCAAGGCCTGCCGCATCGCGGGCGTCTTCAACGACATCGGCATCCGCAACTACGGAGTGATCAGGATCGACTCGGCCGAGTTCGGAGTCGAACAGTGGGCCGAAGACAAGTCCGCCAACACGGCACGGATTGCCGAGACCTTTCGGATGGCCGCCGATATCGCAGCCGACCACGGCGAGAGATTGGCGGCCGAGGGAGAGATCTGCTGGGCCGGGATGCACTCGTGGCGAGACATGCTCGACCTGCTCGAGACCGTCGATCGCCCCGACATCCTGGGATTCCAGGCCGACCAGGCACACACCTATCTCTACCTGATGGGCTACAACGCCCCCGAACATGCGTTGGTCAAAGCAGAATACACCGACGAGGAGTTCTACCCGGCCTACGAGTCGATGACCGACCAGCTCAGGCCCTGGACGATCGACTTCCACGTCGCCCAGAACGACGGCACCGTGCACGGAGCCGGTTCACACGACAAGACCGGCCGCCACTGCCAGGCCGATGACCCCAACGGAAGACTCGACATCACCCGCACCGCCGAATACTGGCTGAGGGACGCCCCGTCTCGAGGCATCGAACACATCTGCTGGGATGGCTGTATGTTCCCCAACGAGGTGCTCGAGACACCCGGGACCTGGAACGCGATCCTGAAAGCCATGATCGATGTCCGGGACGCCCAT
>CAUZEQ010000236.1:0-7734 GCA_963578885.1 Planctomycetota bacterium | reverse complement strand
GGGCGCCCGGGCGGTGGCGGTTGAGGCCGACGAGGACGGACTGCGGATCGACTCACTCGAGAGGATTCTGGAGTCACTGGAGCATGCCGGTGAGCTGCCTCGGGTCAAGATGATCTACGTCGTCAGCGACTTCGACAATCCCCGCAGCGTCAGCCTGTCGATCGAGCGTCGTCGTCAGCTGGTCGAGCTGGTTGCCGGTTACGCGGACCGCCAGAGGATTCTGCTGGTCGAGGATGCGGCGTACCGCGAGCTGTACTACGACGGTGAGCCACGACCGAGTGTCTGGAGCTGCGACCCCGCGGGCGAAACGGTGGCATTGGTTCAGACGTTTTCCAAGTGTTTCTCACCGGGCCTGCGAGTCGGGTTCGGCGTGCTGCCCCGCCACCTGGTCGCGCCGGTGCTGGACCTGAAGGGCAACGAGGACTTTGGTTCGACCAGTTTCAGCCAGCACCTGCTGGCGACGGTTTTCGAGGACGGGCAGTTTTCCGCTCATGCACAGAGGTTGCGTGGCGCGTATGCCGCGAAGCGGGACGCGTTGGTCGGGGCGGCGGATGAGCATCTGGGCGGGGTCGAGGGAGTCAACTGGCTGGTCCCCGCCGGGGGTCTCTATGTCTGGATGACCGTGCCCGAGCGAGTGGACACCGGGCTTGGCGGTTCGCTGTTCGAGCGAGCGGTGAACCAGGAGCAGGTGATGTATGTCCCCGGAGACCTCTGCTACATCGGCACCGATGGAGTCCGGCCTTCCAACCAGCTGCGTCTGAGTTTCGGTGTCGAGACTCCCGAGCGGCTCACCGAGGGCATGTCCCGGTTGGCGCGGGCGATCCGGGCGGAGCTGTGAGCGGTTCCCGGGGGGACTGGCGTCCGTCGGCGTCTTGGGAGGTGCTTGAGGTCCGTGCGGCGATGCTGGCGAGGCTGAGGGCCGAGTTCGCTGCAGGGGGGTTCCTGGAGGTCGAGACGCCGCTGCTGTGTTCAGACGTCTGCGTCGACGAGCACCTGGAGCCCTTTGTGGTCGAGGGTCCCGCTGGTGATGAGCTGTTTCTGCAGACCTCACCGGAGTTCTCGATGAAGCGGCTGGTGGCCGATTCGGCCCGGCCGATTTTCCAGGTCACCCGTGCCTTTCGCCGGGATGAGGCCGGTCTGCGGCACAACCCGGAATTCACGATGATCGAGTGGTACGAGCCCGGTTCGAGCTATCTCGAGCAGATGGGCTTTGTCGAGCGGCTGGTTCGCGTGGCGGGAGAGGCGGCCGGGGAGTCCCCTCCCTGGGTCGATCAACTTGTTGAGCACGGCGAGCCGTTTGGGCGTTTGAGCTACGACGAGGCTTTCGTGCGGGCGATCGGGGTCGAGGTGCTGGGTCGGCCGACGTCCGAGTTGATCGGGCTGGCTCGTGGAGAGCTCGAGTCGATTCCCGACGGCCTGGCCGATTCGGATCGGGACGGTTGGTTGAACCTGCTGTTGTGCGAGCGGGTCGAGCCGACACTGGGTCGGGACCGTCCAGAATTCCTCTATGACTACCCGGCCAGCCAGGCGGCCCTGGCCCGGGTTCGTCGCGGCGAGGTGGATGTGGCCGAGCGGATGGAGTTGTACATCGGCGGCCTGGAGATCTGCAACGGGTACCAGGAGCTGACCGATGCGGACGAGTTGGCCCGGCGGATGACCGAGCAGTCACGGCGGCGAGCGGTCTCGGGTGGGCGGAGTCTGCCCGAGTCGAGCCGGCTCGAGTCGGCCTTGCGGGCCGGGCTCCCCGAATGTGCGGGCGTGGCGTTGGGGTTCGACCGCCTGGTGATGTGCACTCTGGGGCTAAGTCGCATCGACCAGGTACTGGCGTTTCCGTTTGGGAGTGCCTGAGCGATCAGCGGGGCAGGTTGATGGTTTCGCGGCCGTTTCGGGTGGCGAGTGCCTTGAGGATTTTGAAGTCGATGCTCTTGTCGATCGTCGTCGCCCGACCATCGACGAACCCGAACACGATGATGTCGGGGTGCCAGCTGCCGAAGCCGTAGTAATGGACTCCGGCGTTGGTCCACCAGGTATCAAACGCCTGCGGCTGACCACCAACGATTCGATCGGGGATGTTGTCGTTGTTGTCGTCGGCGACCCGGGCGCAGCAGCTGTAGCCGTCGCCCCAGAGTCCAAACAGCGATTCGCCAATCAGGATCGTGTGGGTGGTGTCGTCCTCGACATCGCGGAACGTGATCCGGCTGTTGACGTACATCGTGCCGTTGGTGCCCCGGGTCCCCATGTTGCCGCGGTAGGTCGAGAAGCCAAAGCCACCGGGCGGCCGTGAGGTCAGCCGGGCGCTGCCGCAGACGTAGGACGACATTTCACGCCGCATCTTCTGCAGGTTGTTCTGGCTGTTCTTGAGTTCCTTGAAGTTGATCTCGGTCGTTCCCCCGGCCCCCATCTGCGGCAGGATCAGTGCCTGCCAACTCCAGTCGAACGACAGCCGCCACTCCTGATACATCGAGGGTGGTGGGCCGTAGATGACGACGAGGTTCTGGCCGTTGATCGGCTTGCCGAGTCGAACCTGGATCTCTTCGGGGAAGTTCGCGGCGATGTACTGCGAGCTGCCGGAGCGGATGTAGCCTGAGGGGAAGGTGTGGAACGAGTCGGCGTAGTTGTGGATCGCCAGCACCATTTGCTTCATGTTGTTGATGCACTCGGTCCGCCTGGCCGCTTCGCGGACCTGTTGCACGGCGGGTAGCAACAGTGCCGCGAGCACGGCGATGATCGCGATCACCACCAGCAACTCGATCAGGGTGAAACCGGAACGTCGTACCGTGGAGGATGTTGGTGAGCGAAACCTCATGGCTACAGCTCCCTGAATCGAGTCCGGGATGGGGCAAACAGACTGCAAAAAAGCGAAAAATGGCCCATTGCCCAGAGACTACCAGCGGGGTCACGGGCTTGCAATACCGCTCGGTTCTTGAGAGTCAGGCCGAGTCGGCGACGGCCAGGGCGGCCTGACGAGGGATCGCGTCGGACGGATCGGGCCATTCTGCCGGCTTGAGAAACGACTTCCAGCTGACGTATTTCAGCGAGTTGACCGTGTGTGCCAGCAGGGGGCTGCGGGACGGTTTTCGAGGCCGGCTGGCCAGGGCCATCCCCGCCTCACGCGGTGTCCGGCCTCCCTTGCCGACGTTGCACTTGAGGCAGGCCGAGACGATGTTTTCCCAGGTCGTCCGCCCGCCGCGGCTGCTGGGGATGACGTGATCGAGGCTCAGCTGTGAGGCGGGGAAGCGGCGGTTGCAGTACTGGCAGTGGTTTCGGTCGCGGAGGAAGATGTTGCGGCGGTTGAACTTGATGACGTGTTTGGGGACCCGGTCGTAACTCAGCAGCCGGATCACACGGGGCACCTCGATGGCGAAGTTGACCGAGTTGATCCAGTCCTCCTGCTCACCCCGCTCCTCGAACGCCAGCTTCAGTTCGCTGATTTCTCGCCAGGCCTCGAAGTCGTAGGACCGAAACTGGCCCTCCTCGACGTTGACGACTTCGGCGAGATCCTTCACAAGCAGGCAGAAGGCACGGCGAGCGGAGATGATCTGGAAGGCGACGTAGCCCCGGTTGAGGGTGAGGACGTGGGCCTGGAGAGCCGTAGCACCCGCGGTCACCATCAAAACACCCTTCGTTCGCCGGTCTCAGAGAGTGCGCGCATTTTAGGGGTCTGGTGGGTCGTTCTTCAACACACTCCCCGGGGTGAGCTTCCCAGCCACGGCAACGGCGTACCCGCCACCGGCAATCTCAGCAATTCCACACAGCTCACATGGTCGTGGTCTCTGAGTGCATCGAGCGAGAGGTCGTTGGGAGGCGAATCGAGGTTGAGCACCGCCAGTGCCTCGCCACCGGGCTCGTCCCGCTCGCGGCCCAGCGACAGGTGAGCGATGTTGATCTTGTGGGTGCCCAGCACCGACCCGATGAACCCGATCAGCCCGGGCACGTCGCGGTGCCGGACAAGCAGCAGGTTACCATCGAGGAACGCGTCGAGCTGAAAGCCGTCGAGTCGAACCAGGCGCAGGAACTGATTGCCGAACACGGTGGCCGAGGCACTGCGGGTTCCGGCGTCGGTTTTCAGCGACGTGCGGACCAGGGTCGTGAAGTCACCCGACTCGGACGTCCTCGATTCTCTCAACTCGATCCCCCGCTCTCGGGCCATCCACTCGGCATTGACCAGGTTGACTTCGGCGTCGAGTGCCTCGCTGAGCAGTCCGGCGGCGAATCCGGCGGTGACCAGCCGGGTGCTCTTTTCGGCCACCTCCCCACGGTACTGCACCTCGGCTCTTCGCACGCGGCTCGAACGATTCAGCTGAGCCAGCAGCAGGCCGAGCCGGTGGGCCAGGTCGAGATAGACTCGGATGCCGGCGAGCTCGGTGGCCGAAATCGGTGCCATGTTGACCGCGTGTTTGACCTCGCCATCGACCAGGAACTCCGTCAGGATCTCGGCCGCCTCGACCGCCACCGATTCCTGGGCCTCCTCGGTCGATGCGCCCAGGTGCGGCGTGGCCAGCACCCGTGGATCGGCCAGCAACGGGTGATCACCGGGCGGTTCGTGTTCGAAGACGTCGATTGCCGCCCCACCGATGTGTCCCGTGGCGAGTGCTTCGGCGAGTGCCGTCTCGTCAACGATTCCTCCCCGGGCGCAGTTGATGATCCGCGCGCCCGGCTTCATCGCGGCCAGCCGCTGTGCGTCGATCAGGCCCCGGGTCTGATCGGTCAGCGGAGTGTGCACGGTCAGGAAGTCGCACTCGGGCAGGATCGCATCGAGGTCGTCGTACAATTCGATTCCCAGTTCCGAGGCCCGTTCGCTCGAGAGAAAGGGATCGAAGCCGATGACTCGCATCTGCAGGCCTCGGGCCCTCTGGCACACGGCCAGCCCCACCCGTCCCAGGCCCACCACGGCCAGGGTCTTGCCGGCCAATTGGGTGCCGACGAAGCGATCGCGGTCCCACTCGCCTTTGCGGAGGCTGTTGGAGGCGGGAGCGATATTGCGGGAGAGGGCCATCAGCATCGCGATCGAGTGTTCGGCGGTGCTGGTGGTGTTTCCGGCCGGGGTGTTCATCACGACCACTCCGGCCCGGGTGGCGGCTTCGAGGTCGATGTTGTCGACTCCGACACCGGCCCGCACGATCGCCCGCAGCCGCGGTTGTTCGGCCAGCGCATCGGCAGTCAACTCGGTGCCGCTGCGAACGATGACACCATCGGCCTGCAGGAGCGCTTCCCGCAGCGGCTCGCCTTGGAGTCCGTCGCGGAGATCGAGTTCGATGTCGTCGCGTCGGCGCAGGACATCGAGTCCGGTTTCGGCCAGCGGATCGGCGACCAGGATTCGGAGCACGACGTGTCGCTTCGAGGAGAACTCAACAGGCGGTCGGTCCATCGCCGGCCGATTGAGTGACTAGAATAGTCCCTCGTCCGGTTTCCTCAAGGACCGAGTCGTTGATCCCCATTGCTTTGCAGCGCTCGTGAAGTTCTCGATAATCAACCGACCTGCTCGAGCACCGCTTCACCACCGCAGCAGATGCAAGCTCAGAGAGAGAGATCAGGAGGCAGCATGGCTTGCGAGAACGAAATCGAGATTCGTGTGCGGTACAGCGAGACCGACGCGATGGGCTTTTTGCACCATTCCAACTACTTCAACTATTACGAGATGGGCCGGACCGAGTTGTTTCGGTCCCGCGGAGGCGACTACCGCCAGATGGAGGCGGCCGGCCGGTTCTTCGTGGTCGTGTCGTTCGAGGCGAAGTACCATCGCCCGGCCCGTTACGACGACGTGCTGAGGCTGGTGACGACGCGGGTGAAGATCGGGGCCGCGAAGCTCGAGCACGAATACGCGGTGTTTCGCGGTGACGAGCTGCTGGCGACGGCGCGTTCGGTGCTGGCCTGTGTCGACGGCCTTGGGCAGGTGCAGCGGATTCCCGACAACGTCGCAGCCACGGTCGAGTGAACTCGGCACGCCCGGACGACCCAATCGGCCTTGCTGACACGTCCGTAAACCCCGGCACGATGGGTCACTCTTGCCGGTCGCATCTGATTGCCCGCCGCCAGCCTCTTGAATTCCCTTAACCGCGTGGCGAGACTAGTTACTGCGGTGTCGGATGGCCGACAATGGACCGAGTAGCCGGTTTGAGGCTGGGGGTGTTCCAAGATGGAATCGGTACAGAGTGCCAGCGAGGTGTTTGACGAGGTGTACCTCGACCTGCGGGCTGGATTGCTGGTGCTGGCTGCGTCGCTGGATCGGATCGACCGTTGCGAGGGATCCGAGCGGATCGGCGAGGATTTGCGTCGTGAGCGGATCGGGCAGTGCCTTGAGATCCTGGCCACACCGGGCCTGAACCGCGCCGAGCAGATCCAGGTCCTCTTCAGCGACCCCTACACGCCCGGTTGGAACTTGACCGATCCGGCCGATCCGGCCGACACGTCTGCTTCACCCGGCGACGACACCTGATCCTGACGGAGGAGACCGATGTACTTCTTCGACCCTCACGTGCACATGATTTCGCGAGTCACCGACGACTACGAGCGGATGGCTCGGATGGGTTGCGTGGCTGTCAGCGAGCCGGCCTTCTGGGCGGGTTTCGACCGCGGCAGCGTCGACGGGTTCCGCGACTACTTCCGCCAGCTCACCGAATTCGAACCGACGCGGGCGGGATGGTCGGGCGTGCAGCATTACTCGTGGCTGTGCATCAACGCCAAGGAGGCCGAGAACGTCGAGTTGTCGCGGGAGGTGATTGCGATGATCCCCGAGTTCCTGGACAAGCCGGGGGTGCTGGGGATCGGCGAGATCGGGTTGAACAAGAACACTCCCAACGAGTGCACGATTTTTCGGGAGCACGTCGAATTGGCGATGCGGACCAACGAGTTGATCCTGATCCACACTCCGCACCTCGACGACAAGTACAAGGGCACGCGGATGATCGTGGACATGCTGCTCGAGGACGACCGGGTCGATCCGGGACGGGTCCTGATAGATCATGTCGAGGAGCACACGGTGGGGTTGGCCCGCGAGGAGGGGTTCTGGTGTGCGATGACATTGTACCCGGTGACCAAGTGCACTCCGTCGCGGGCCGCGGACATCATCGAGATGTACGGTGACGACCGGATCATGGTCAATTCGGCGGGCGACTGGGGTCCATCGAACCCGACGGCCGTGCCCGACTTCATCATGGAACTGCGTCGCCGCGGCTATGCCGAGTCTCAGATCAAGAAGATTGTCTATGACAATCCGATCGAGTTCTTCAGCGGGAGCGAGCGGTTCGAGTTCACTCCACCGGACGTCTTTCGCTTTCGCGAGAACGCCCCGGCCGGTATGGACGCCCAGTAGCCAGACGAGCTCCCGACGAGCCCCCGCCGATGACTCGCCCGCTGGTCGTCCTGGACATCGTCGGCCTGACTCCTTCGATGCTCGGCCAACACACGCCCCGCCTGTCGGGCCTGGCCGGGAAGGGATTTGCCTGTCCGCTGGGCACGGTGCTGCCGGCTGTGACCTGTACGGTTCAGTCCACCCTGCTGACGGGGCTGCTGCCACGCGATCACGGCGTGGTGGCCAACGGCTGGTACGATCGGGACCTGGCCGAGATCCTGTTCTGGCGGCAGTCGAACCGGCTGGTGGGTGGAGAGCGGATCTACCAGGCTGCCGGGGATCGCGATGCCGGGTACACCACCGCCAAGCTCTTCTGGTGGTACAACATGTACGCGCCGGTGCAGTGGTCGGTTACGCCCCGGCCGAGTTACCCGGCCGACGGC
>CAUZEQ010000235.1:0-7789 GCA_963578885.1 Planctomycetota bacterium | reverse complement strand
AAGGCGAGTGTCCAGGTGGTCGATGCGGCGGGGGAGGGTTTGTCTGCTGCGCTCACTCCACGGGCCAGCAGTGACACGAGGATCAGGATGGGAGCGAGTTTTACGAAACAACGAGTGTGAGAGTGCATGGCCAACGGGCTCCGCGCGGACAATCGGCGCGGGACGGTAGCAGATCCGGCCGATCGTTGGGAGCCGAATCGGAGAGGATTCAGCCCCCCTGGCCTCGCAACTGGCCACTCCAGCCGAGCTTGTTTCTGAGTGCCGAGTAGTAGCTGTGGCCGGGGATCCTGGCGAGTTGGAAGGTGAGTTCCGAGCGGACCACGTGGATCGCATCGCCCGAGGCAAAGGGGCGGCGGATCTGACCGTCGACGACCAGGGTCACACCCTCGGGAGCCTCGTCCATCTTCAACGTGTACTTCCGGTCGGCTCGATCGACAAGCGGCCTGTTGCTGAGCGTGTGCGGATTGAGCGGAGTGACGACAAAGGCCTGCAGGTCCTGCCTGAGGATCGGGCCGCCGGCCGAGAGACTGTGGGCGGTTGAACCGACCGGGGAGCTGATGATCACCCCGTCGCCAGAGAAGGTGGTCACCTCCTCACCGTCGATCTCGAGCCTGATGTCGAGCATCGTCAGGCTGGCCCCCGCCGAGAGTGCCACTTCGTTGAGCCCGGTGATGATCTCGGTCTCCCCCGAGGCCCTCTCGTGATGACACTCGAACATCAGGTGCTCGATGATCCGGTACTGCCGGTCCTGGATCGCCTGCAGGTTTTCGCGGAACTGTTCGACCGAGAGATCGGCCAGGAAGCCGAGTCGGCCGAGGTTGACTCCGAGGATCGGCCGCTGCGTGGCGGCGAGCTGGCGGCAGGCCCGCAGGATCGCTCCATCGCCGCCCAGTACCACCACCAGGTCGGCTTCGGGAGGATCCGGCTGCAGGTCTTCGGTCACCGCCACCGCCACCACCTCGACACCACGCTGCTGCTCGAGGAACTCCGAGAGTTCCGACCACGCGTCCTGGACTCGGCGGCCCTGGTCGCGTGCCAGCACAATCAGCTTGAGGTCCTGGTCGGGCATGATCTGTCGGGATCTGTCGGGATCTGTCGGGGTCTGGGGCGGTGTGTGGAAACGGAGGCCGAATTGTCCACAATGATCCGGGGTACAGCAACGGGGGGCCACGGTGAATTACTTCGCACACGGAATTCGGTTTGTCGAGAGGCCGTGGTTCCTAGCCGGGACGGCGGTGCCCGACTGGCTCAGCGTCGTGGACCGGCGGATGAGGATGCGGCAGCGGCTGGTGTCGCCGTTTGCCGACGGGAGCGGTTCGGAAGTGGCCGAGGTGGCTGCCGGGACGCTGCAGCATCTCGACGACGACCAGTCCTTTCATCGCTGCCGCGCGTTCACGGAGATTTCCGGGACGCTGGCAGTCGCATTCCGTGATCGGTTGCCCGAGGGGTCGGAGTACCGACCCGGGGTGCTCGGACACATTACCTGCGAACTGGTGCTCGACGGTGTGTTGATCGAGCGGGATCCCGGGCGACTCGAACAGTACTACGAGGCAATGGGTCTGGTGGATGAGGAGGTGGTGCAGCGGGCGGTCAACGGGATGGCCCGCGGGGGCACGACCCGGCGGTTGGCCGAGATGATCGTACAGTTCCGACAGCGGCGGTTCCTGGGTGATTATGTCGATCCGTCACGACTGCTGTATCGCTTGAATCAGGTCATGACGCGAATCAAACTGGCTGCGCTGCCCGACGGCGTGCTCGAAGTGATCGAGCGGGGTCGCGAGCTGGTCGAACCGCGAGTCGAGGAGCTGCTGGGCTGGGAGCCACCGGATCCGGTCGAGATCGGCGGGGCGGCGGATGAGTCAATCGAGGAAAGGACCGAGTGATCATGAAATACGGAATGAACCTGCTGTTGTGGGCCACCGCGGTCGACGAGTCGCACGACGGGATCCTGGAGCAGATCAAGGAGATCGGTTACGACGGGGTCGAGGTGCCGATTTTCGAGCACGATGCGGCGGGGTTCGAGCGATTGGGTGGCAAGCTCGATGAGCTGGGACTGGGGCGGACGGCGGTCACAGTCTCGACGGCCGACGCGAACCCGATTTCACCCGACCCGTCGAATCGAACCGAGGCGGTGACCCGACTGTGCAGTGCCGTGGACATGTGCCGGCTGGCTGGAGTCGACATGCTGTGCGGCCCGTTCCACTCGGCACTGGGCGAGTTTTCCGGCGCGATGCCGACGCAGGAGGAATGGGACCACGGCAAGGAGACTCTCCGCGAAGTGGCCGATTACGCCGGGGAGCACGGCGTGACTTTGGTGCTTGAGTACCTGAACCGTTTCGAGTTGTATTTTCTCAACTGCGCGGCCGATTGCTCTCGGTTCGTTCGCGAGATTGATCATCCGAACCTGAGGATGATGTACGACACGTTTCACGCCAACATCGAGGAGAAGGACATCGCGGCGGCGGTGCGGTCGTGTATCGACGTGTGTGCTCACGTGCACATTTCCGAGAACGACCGTTCGACTCCGGGGAGCGGCGGAGTCGATTGGGACACGTCGTTTGCGGCCCTCAAGGAGGTGGGCTACGACGGCTGGATGGTGGTCGAGGCCTTTGGGCTGGCGTTGCCCGACCTGGCGGCGGCGACGATGATCTGGCGGCGGATGTACGAGTCGGAAGAGCAGCTGGCGAGCGACGCGTTGGCGTTCATGAAGAGCCGCTGGGAGGGCTAGCCGGTTGCGGCGGCGAATCGGGAGCGGTTGCCGGTGCCGGTGCCGATGAGGGGTCCTGGGGGACCGGTTCGATGATGTCGATCGGGTTGAGTGTCAGTCCAACGCCGAGGAAGGCGAGAGTGATCCAGCCCAGCAGGTGTCGTCCGGTGCCCAGCGGCATCAGGTCGTCGGAGGTCGGTGGGTGCCGGGGCCCCATCAGCACCAGCAGCACCAGCAACACGCTGAAGGCGGGGTCGCGTGAGTAGATCATGTAGCCGGCGATGGCGAAGATCAGTCCGAAGGCGACCAGGTGGGCGCGGCGGCCGATCAGCGTGTAGAGAATGTGGCCGCCGTCGAGCTGGCCGATCGGCAGCAGGTTCAGCGCGGTGATGAAGATCCCCACCCAGCCGGCAAAGACAAGCGGATTGAGATGCACCGTCTCGTTTTCGCCCAGCGGCCCGTGCACCCACTCGATCATCCATTGCAACATCAGCGGATCGCCGTAGACCACGATCGGGAAGCTGGGATTCTCGGGCAATTCGATGATCTCGACGGACTGCAGCCCCCACAGCGTGATCGGGATCGTCAGCACCAGGCCGGCCAGCGGGCCACTGACGGCGATGTCGAAGAGCACCTTGCGATCGGCCGAGCGGGCCGATTGCAGGATCACGGCTCCCATGGTGCCAAACGGCGAGATCGGCATCGGGATGAAGAACGGCAGCGTGGCCGGGACACCGTAACGTCGGGCCTGCAGGTAGTGGCCCATTTCGTGAGCGATCAGGATCGCCATCACCGCCGCGGAGAACTGCAGGCCCGAACCGATCATCGCCAGGATGATCTGTGAATTGGTCATCCCCTGCGTGAGATCGGCGAGGAACGAGCCGGCCCAGGTGGTGCTCAGGCAGGTGGCCACGAACAGGAACAGCACCAGGCGGGGCCGGGTATTGAGCTTGCGGGGCGGGCCGGGAGTGCGGGGCGGGCCGGGAGTGCGGGGTGGTCCGAACAAGCCGGGCGGGCCGAGCGACTTGTCCGACGGAAACTCCGCCACGGGCTCCCACGAAACCAGCTCGGACTGAATCTCCCCTGACGCCGCCGTATCGTCGCCGTCGTGCTCGGGCCAGGCCGGGGCTGAGCCGTTTTCGGGTGGGGGGTCGGACAACTGGGTGGGCCTGCGCGAGAGGCGGTGCGGGAGTCGGCGATTGTAGACAATCCGGCGGCGGTCTGCCCTTAGCCCTTGGTGGTTGGTCGCCGCACGGCGTGGTAGAACACTCCGAGTCCATCAACGTGACGCTCACGGGAGAGAACTGCGATGCGGGTGATCAACGTCGATGTGACCATAGTCGAGGTGCCTCAGATTGCCCCGATCGCCCCCTACCGATCCCACGTCCGCAGCAGCTCGACCACGATGAGTGCCATCGTGAGGGTCGAGACCGATGCGGGGCTGGAAGGCTGGGGTGAGCACAACGTCAACTTCCTGCCCGAGATCAGCGGTGCCAGGATGCAGGCCGACGCGCGGGCCTGGCTGGTCGGCCGGGATCCGACCAACCTGCAGGCCTACCACAGAGACTGCCGACTCGAAACCCGACTGAAGTCCGGCATCGAACTCGCACTCTGGGACATCAAGGGCAAGGCCCTGGGCGTACCCGTCGTCGACTTGCTCGGAGGCAAGATCCGTGACGAGGTCGAGGTGGCCGCCTGCATGGGGATCCAGGACTACGAACGAGCCGGTGAGATCGCCTCGTTTTACGTCGAACACGGATTCGAGAGCCTCAAGACCAAGGCCGGCAGCGACATGCAGGAGGACCTGGAGATGGTCCGCGGTATCCGCGATGCGGTCGGGGGCCGGCTGAAACTGCGGATCGATCCCTATCGGGCGTATTCACTCGAGGAGGCGATTGAGCTGGGGCGGCGGTTGGAGGAATACGATCTGGAGTACCTGGAGCAGCCGATTCCGGCCGAGCCGTTGGCCAACGCGGCTCGGCTGCGCCGCGAGACCAAAACTCCGATCGCGCTCAACGAGAGCGTGGTCGATCCGGCCAGTGTCTGGGAGATCCTCGAGGCGGGAGCAGCCGAGTTCATCCTGCCGGATACGCACATTGCCGGTGGCATCTGGCCGTGCGTCGAGATCGGCCACCTGGGCCACGCTGCGGGGGTCCCCTGCATCATGCACTGCGGTCACGACCTGGGCCCCAAGACAGCGGCGATGCTCCATGTGGCCGGTGCCTGTCCGGCCTATTCCCTGGGCAACGACTCGACCTACTTCGGGCTCGAAGACGACGTGACGATCGAGCCCTTTGTGATCAACTCGGGCAAGATCGCCGTGCCCTCGGTGGCGGGGTTGGGCTGTGACGTGGATCCGGAAAAGTTGCAGCGGTACCGGGTTGAGTGTTGATTGCCTGGGGAGCGGGGGGAGGATCGAGATGCAACTGAGAACCGTGTTCTTGGGCAACATGCTGCTGCTGAGTGCACCGGGGCTGTTTTCGGCTCAGGCGGCCGGGCTGCAGCAGGCGGCAGAACCCTCGGTGACCGGGCGATCCGACAAGCGATTGGTTGTGCTGGATCGGCTGATGACCGGGTTCCTCGAGCGACACAAGCTGCCCGGAGCGTCGCTGGCAGTGGCTCGCCACGGTCGGCTGGTCTATGCCCGCGGGTTTGGATTGGCCGATCGCAAGAGCGGCAAGCCGGTGCAGCCGGAGAGCCTGTTCCGGATCGCCAGCCTCTCGAAACCTCTCACATCCGTCGCGATCCTGAAACTGGTGGAAGCGGGCCGATTGAAGCTGGACGATTCGGTCGCAGACGTGCTGGGTCTGAAGCCGGAGGTGGATGTCGAGCGGAACCGGCGGGTGAGCATCAGGCAGTGCCTGCAGCACACCGGCGGCTGGGACCGGGGCGACTCGTTTGAACCGATGTTTCAGTCGATCCGCATCGCTCGTGTGCTGGAGACCAGGGCTCCGGCCGGAACCTCGGAAGTGATTCGCTTCATGCAGAAGTGGCCATTGGACTTCGATCCCGGCACACGCTACGCGTACTCCAACTGCGGCTACTGTCTGCTGGGCCGTGTGATCGAGAAGGTCTCGGGCGAGAGCTACGAATCGTACGTTCGCCAGCAGGTACTGAAACCGATGGGTGTGAGCGAGATGCGGATCGGGAAGACCCGCGAGGCGGGACGGGCCGAGGGTGAGGTGCGGTATCACGTGGACGGCGAGAAGGTGGGTTTGAGCGTATTTGAAGCGGACCTGGGACAGCGGGTCTCGCGGGCCTATGGTGCCTGGAACATTGAAGCCATGGACTCGCACGGCGGCTGGATCGCCTCGGCCGCGGACCTGGTCCGTTTCGCGACGGCGCTCGAGTCACCCGGCCGCAAGCCGTTCCTGAAGCCGAGTTCACTCGAAGAGATGTTCGCGCCGCCGCCGGCACCGGTCTCACGAAAGGCCGACGGGTCGGTTGAGCCGGTGTATTACGGACTGGGGTTTTCAGTCCGCCCGACCGGAGAGGGCCGGATGAACCAGTGGCACACCGGATCGTTGGCGGGCACCTCGACCTTGCTGGTCCGGCGTCACGACGGGATGGCCTGGGCCGTGCTGTTCAACAGCCGCCGGGCGTGTGCCGGCAAGAACCCCGCCTCGGCGATCGACCCCCTGGTCCACAAGGCGGTCGATGCGGTGCGGGAGTGGCCCGAGGGGGATCTTTTTGATTCGGCCACGGACGACGCCAGGAGCCCGTTGGATTAGCGGTCATTTCGAGATCGGTCAGGCGACGGCGGAAGGCCCGGCTTTGCCGCGTCTGACCCCGGCTGCTGGAGTTCTTCAAGCCGCCGCAGGCGGACTAGATGAACTCCGACATCCGCTTGGCGAGCCGGTCGAGTGCGGGCGAGATGTCGGTCGGTTCGAGGTGGACGTTGAGCAGGCTGAAGGCGTCGTGGTTGGCCAGGGCGGCGTTGAGTGCCTGGTCGAGCTCGGTTTCGGTGTGGACTTCAAAGCCCCAGCCCCCGCCCAGCAGGTCGGGCATCCGGTGGTATTCCCAGTTGAGGATGTCGTTGAAGGGACCCTCCTGCAGGAATCTCTCGGTCGTGTACCCCTTGTTGTTGAGCACGATGACGAGCGGGTTGAAGCCGTGGCGGACCGCGGTCGAGAGTTCCATGCAGGTCATCTGGAAGGCTCCGTCGCCGACCAGCACGATCGGTCTCAACTTGGGGTCGGCCACTTGGACCCCGATGGCCGCGGGGATGGCGAAGCCCATCGAGGCGTAGTAGGCGGGGCTGAGGACCTGGGTGTGTCGCGAGAGGTGCAGGTCGACGGCTCCGAACAGCGAATCGCCGACGTCGGCGATCACCGCCATCGATTCGTCGAGCATCTGGTTGACCCGGGCGAAGAGACGCCGCACGGTCACCGGCCGGTTGGCCCGGGCACGGAACGGGCGGTCCTCGGTCCGCTTGCGGGTCGGCACCGGGCGGCGGGTCGGCTTAAGCTTGGCATCGAGCAGCCCGCCGACGAAGTCCGAGAGCACGACGTCGTGGAAGTGGTGGTGCTGGATCCGCAGCTGCTCGCTGGTGGCGTAGATGCACTGTCCCGGATCGAGATTGGCCGTGAACAGCCCCAGGTTGATGTCGGTCATGAAGGTGCCCAGCAGGATCACGCAGTCGCTCTGCTCGACATACCGCGTGACGCCGTCGCGCCCCATCGCACCCTCGTAGACTCCGACAAATAGCGGGTGGGCCTCGCTGACGACCGACTTGCCCAGCAGCGTGGCACACATCGGCAGCTGGTGCCGCTCGGCCAACTCGACCAGCTCACGCCTCAGCCCGAATCGGTGCATTTCGACTCCGGCGATGATCACCGGCCGCGCCGCCGAGTTGATCAACTCGGTGGCCTCCTCGAGAGCCTCGCTGAGCGCATCGGGATCGCTGGTCTGGGGTTCGGTGTGGGGTGTGTGAGGGAACTGCGAGGTGGTGGTGACTCGATCTCGTGGGAGTTCCAGGAACACGGGCCGCTTGTAGCGGACGGCCGCCTCGAGGCAGCGGTCGATCTCACGGAAGGCCGTCAACGGGTCTTCCAGCGACGCCGATGCTACGGTGATCTTCTC
>CAUZEQ010000234.1:0-7910 GCA_963578885.1 Planctomycetota bacterium | reverse complement strand
ATCGTCCGCGACGGCGGCGGCCTGGTCGACGAACTTCGGATCTCCTATCACATCCCCTCGGGGACAGCCCATTCGGCCTACACGATTGAAACCGAATTCTTCCTGGCTGACTTTCTGAACGACGGCACCGAGTTGACCGCGGGGACGGGTCGGGACGGGCGGGAGGGTGCGACTTATCTGGGCAGCGGCAGTTACACCGATGACGCGAGCAACGAAGCCCTGAGTTCGTTCAACAAGAGCTTCGCGCGAACAGACCTCTCGGCCGCAGTCCTCGCTGTGCTCGATGCCACTGACGTGGCAGACTTCTCGACCCCGATTCGCATCGTGGCGACCGCCACCGATTCAGGTGGCAACACGTCGGAGTTTTCGCGCGCCGCGGTCGTGAATCCCGAGCCGGGGATCGAGGGTGCGGATGACTCGATCCACTGGGGCAACCTGGGAACGATCAACGACGCACCGCAACTGAACGACATCGACTTGTTGTCACAGGCAGGCTTCTTCTTCACTCCCGGGCCCGATGCCCCAGACCCCCTGGAAATGCCCGCCTTTGACTTCGAGTGGTCGGTTCTCGGAAACGACATCCCGACCGGGGTCCTGCCATCGTTCATGGACAACGAACTCGGGATCTACCGTGTCGACAACATCGACGGCGACGTCAACTCGGTGGCACCCGGCTTTGGCGGTGCTTCGATCTACGCACAGTCTGCCCTGACAGCTCCGCTCGCACCGGATACCTCGGGACTGGTCTCGATCGTGCGAGAGAGTGGGCCCTACGCAATTGATCCCGTTTTTTTGAAACCGGTGGCGCCGTTCCCGCCGCTCGACTCGGGGAGTGCCACTCAGGTCTTTGGACCCCAGGAACAGATCGGATTCTACCTGGTCCTGAATTCGACCAGCTGCAATCTGCTCGATACTGGTGCAGGAGGATGTGACGATACGGGAACTGCGATGGCAACCAATCCGAACAATAACCCGGTGTCGGATCACACCGAAGACACGGCCACCGCCTACTTCTCATTCGTCGATGCGAATCCCGACGGGGCCACTCATATTCGGACCCAACTGTGGAAGGCCGACGACGCGACGACCGAGGACAACGGTGACTTCACCGGAGAAATGAAGGTGTTCTGGGAGGACATGTTCGGGCTGGGTGACTTTGCCGTGGGCATCCGGGACGGTGAGGATGCGATCATCACCTTCAGGGATCCGTTCGTGGAACCGCTGCTTGTGAATCCTGCCTTCAACAACTCGGTCACAGCCTCGTTTGATGCACAGAGCGGCGAGTTGAGGGCCGAATCGGACAGCGACGATGCGATCACGATCCAGGTATCCTCTGGAGTGGTCCAGGTCCTCGACGACGGTGCCGTGATCGGTGGCATCGGTCAACTCGATCCGGCACTCGTCCGATCGCTGGTCGTGATCGGGGGCGGGGGAGCCAACCGCATCGATCTCTCGGCCGTGCGACCCGCCGACTTCACGAGTCTCTCGAGTGTCCAGGTTGATGCTGGGGCCGGGGACGACCTGGTGATCGGCAGTGTGTTCGGGGACGTGATCGACGGGGGCAGCGGAGCCGACAAGCTGAATGGTGGAGGTGGAAACGACCTGCTCTTGGGCAACGCGGGCAACGACACACTATTGGGAGGCCGCGGCCGGGACACTCTGCGAGGCGGTGACGCAGATGACCTGCTGAAGGGGCAGGGGGGGCCGGATCGACTCGAGGGCCAGGACGGCAGCGACCTGCTGCGGGGTGATCTCGGCCACGACCGACTCTACGGCGGCCGAGGCGAAGACGTGATTCGTGGCGGATCCGGCAGCGACACGCTCAACGGCGGTGCCGGCAACGACACCCAGTACGGAGAAGACGGCAACGACCGACTATTCGGCGGTTCAGGCCGAGACCGGCTGGAGGGCGGCGCGGGCCGAGATCTGCTGAAGGGACAGGGCGGTGGCGACACTCTGGTTGGAGGTGAGGGCCACGACAGGATACTCGGCGGCGGCGGTCGTGACCGCCTTCTCGGTGAGGGTGGCAACGATACGCTCGATGGCGGCAGCGGTGACGACACGCTCGACGGCGGAGCCGGAGACGATGGACTGGCCGGTTCGCAGGGCCGAGACCGGCTCAACGGACGCCAGGGCAACGACACGCTGGTCGGTGGAGCTGACGACGACACGTTGCTGGCCGGTGCCGGCCGCGACATCGCAATGGGGTCCGGCGGAAACGATGTCGTCAAGGGCCAGGGGGGCAGCCGCGACACGATCTCCGGCGGCGAGGGCGACGACAGGATCTTCGACCCCGACGGCCTGGACCGGATCGATGAAGCGTTCGAGTTGTATCTCGACTGGATTCCGGCGGCCTGATTGATCGAGGCCGTCGAGGCCTGGGGGATCCGCGACAGCGGCCGGGACCGCTCGCCGGTGCCACGGCTGGCACGACTGCAAAACGGCGTGTAGCATGTCAGTGCCAGAGTGTACGACGATGCATCCGCAGGGCCAGCCATGAGTTCACAGCCAGGCTCCGTCGAACAGGTTCGCCGCGATTTTTCGGAACTTCTGTCGCGTTTTGAAGAGTCCTGGGAGTACCAGGGCGAGCCGGAGATCAGCGACTTTCTGACCTCCTCGGCCGTTGACGACCAGACGGTGCGTCACCAACTGCTGCTGGAACTGGTGAAGATCGACCTGGCCAGCCGCTGGCAGCGTGCGCTTCCCAAGGGTGGGGATATTGCGGCCGCTTCGGAGCAATCCGAGCGAACATTGCAGTTGCCGCGGGTCGAGCGGTATGTGGTCGAGTGGCCCGAAATCGGACCCAACGACAGCCTGGACATCGATCTGATTGTTCACGAGTACCAGATTCGGCACCGTTTTGGCGACCGCCCCGGACTCGAGGAATACGAAACCCGGTTCCCGACCCACGGCGAACCGCTCGCGACGTCGCTCGAAGAGGTCGAGTGTGAACTCCGAGAGACTCGCGAGGGATCGACCGCTCCGGGCCTGCTTCTCGCGGCCGGAGATACCAATCGGACGTTGCTGCCTCGTGCCGGGGGTTCTGAGCCCACTACCGATGTCGACCCGCGCCCCGCCGATCGCTCGGACCGGAGGACTGCTGCGGAACCGGTGATGGGGAACTTCGGCAACTACGATTTGCAGGAGGAGCTGGGGCGGGGAGCGATGGGGATCGTCTACCGTGCTCGGCAGCTGCGCCCCGATCGGCCGGTCGCGCTGAAGACGATTTCGAAGGGCAAGCTGGCGAGCGTTGAGCAGGTTCGGACGTTTTACGCCGAGGCGAATTCCGCGGGCAACCTGAGGCACCCGCATATCGTTACCGTGTACGACTCGGGTGAAATCGACGGTCAGCACTACTTCTCGATGGCGTTCATCGAGGGCCAGAACCTCGACGAGATCACTCCGGCTGGCGAGACGATGGATCCTCGCCGTGCCGCTCAGTACATCCGCACGACGGCCGAAGCGATCGAGTACGCTCATTCGATGGGGGTGCTGCACCGGGACCTGAAGCCGGGCAACATCCTGATCGATGAAAACGATCAGCCTCACGTGGCCGACTTCGGCATTGCGTCTCGGATCGAGGACGACGCGACGAGCCCCGTGCATGGCGAAGTGGTGGGGACTCCGAGTTTCATGCCGCCTGAGCAGGCCCAGGGTCGAGCCGACCTGATCGGGCCGGTCAGCGACGTCTATTCGTTGGGCGCGACGCTCTACTTCCTGCTGACTGGGGTTGCGCCTTTTGGTGGAGGCGACGTGCTCACGACGTTGATGCAGGTGGTCGAGGATCAGCCGGCGGTGCCCCGCAAGTTTAACCGTGCTGTGGACCGCTATCTGCAAGCGATCTGCCTGAAGTGCCTGGCGAAGAACCCCTCGGACCGCTACTCCTCGGCCCAGGCACTCGCCGACGACCTCGGTCGCTATCTCCGCGACGAGCCAACCGAGGCGCTGCCTCCCCCCCTGGTCATCCGGCTCCGCAAGTGGTCCCGCCGCAATCCGGCCGTGGCCCGTCTGGCCGTCGTGATCGTGTTGATCCTGCTGGGCACCTCGGGAGTGATGTCGACGCTCTACCTGCAGCTTCGGGTCATGCACGGCTCGGTCAGCGAACTCCAGGACGACAAGAACCGACTGGGCGGCGAAGTGGTGGGGCTCGAAGAGAAGGCCAGGGACAGCAAGCAGGCGGCCGCGACGAGCGAGAAGCTGGCGGTCGCGAGTGAACTCAAGGAGAAGGAGAGCTCACGACGGGCGGTGGCGGCCGATGAGAAATTCGAGGACGCGGACCGGAAACTGACGGCAACCAACGCCGAGTTGACGATCGCCCGGACCAGCCTGAAACCGCTCAAGTCCAAGCTGGCTGCCAGCAACAAGCAACTCAAACGCCAGACCGCCTATCTCGTGGTGGCCCAGCGAAAAGTCGACGCGAAGCAGAAGGAAGTGGATGCAAAGCAGAAGGAAGTGGATGCAAAGCAGAAGGAGGTCACGCAGTCGAATTTGAAGTTGAAAGCCAACGCCCTGAAACTCCTCGATAATGAAAAAGAACTCGCAAGGCTCGCGGTCGAACAGCGCAAGCAGCTTGTCGAACAGTCGAAGTCGCAACGGGAACTGGGCGAAACACACCGAACACTGGATCGGAAGGAGCTGGCCCGGCTGGCCTTTGTGAGTTCGATCGCCGCCAGCCTGGCGCTGGTCGAACAGACACGCGGATCAGCTGATCAACGTGATGCACTGTTGGACCTGGCCAACAGCAGCCGGTTGCTGGGTGATCTGCATGCCGATTTCGAGGAACTGGCCGACGCGACCAAGCGGTATGACGAGGCCGCCCGGGCGATTGTCGAGCTGAGAAGACTCGATCCCAACGGTGAAGCCGTGCAGTTCTCCAGCGCACAACTGCTCAACAGCCAGTCGATCGTCTTCGAGACTCAAGGACGTCTCAAAGAACAGTTGGATCATCTCGGGCAGGCCCGCGACGAGTACATCGCTCTGGTCCGCACGGCACCCAAGGCCAGTCAATCACGATACAAGCGGAAGTTGGCTCGCACCTACTACAACCTCGGCCGCGGCTACGATCGGCGGTGTTCGCAGGGGATCACCGACGACTGGAACGAGGTCTTGAACGCGTTCAACGAGGCGGCCTCGCGGCTCGAGTCTCTCCGGGCGCTGTCCGGTCAGCCTCGCGAGTTGAAACTGTCGGTGATCCAGGAACTGGCTCAGACGCTCCAGGTCCGCTCCAGCGGCTGGCTGGGATATGCCGAGGCCGCGCCCAGGGACTCGGCGCTCGAGCGTGAGCGGATGAACCGGGCGATCCAGGATGTCGACGAGTCGATCCTGCTGTGCCAGACGCTTGTGGAGAAGGCTCCGAAGAACCCGCAATACAAGGTCGACCGAATCTACGCCCGCATCATCCGGGCCGGTCTCTTTCCCGGAGACCAGGCCGGGAACACCAGGGCCGAGAAGCTGTACCAGGCGGAGATTGCGACTCTGGAGGCGATCGTGCAGGAACACCAGGTTCCCAGTCACAGGAGCCTGCTGGCCGACGCCTTAGACAATCTCGGGATTCTCTACCAGGACTGGCGACCGACACGACAGGTGGGAGCCCAGAAGCGACTCACGCAGGCTCGAGACCAGTTCGACGCTGCGTTGAAGCAGCGGCAACGTTTGTTCGGCCAGTACCAGGGCCTGGCCCGCTACCGGTTTGGACTCGCCGGGACCCTGTTCAATCTCGCCGACCTGCTCAACGACCGAGACCGGCCCGCCGCGGTCAAGGCTGCACAGGAGGGGGTGGAGCACATCAAGGAGTTGCTGGTGCAGTTTCCTGAACGCCGCGACTATAAGTCCCTGGCCGAGGACCTCCAGAAGCTCAGCACGCCTTGAGACTTGGCGGCGGGGCGGCGGCGTTCACAGGCTTAGAACGACTTATTGAGGTAGGTCAGGAACTCCAGTGCCCGGCTGTTGCCTCCGGTCACCGGCACCGAGATCCCCAGCGAAAAGTCGATATCCTGAGTGAACAGCAGTGTGACGGATAGGGTCAGGTCGACCACGTGACGCGGCTCCTCGAACAGGAGCACGGTTTCCTCGATGGGAGTCAACAGCGGGAGGTCCTGGGGCAGGTAGATGGTCCGCGTGCCGTCAGCCGGGTTCCATGTTCCCAGTGCTGTCTGAGGTGTACCGGACGAGAGGTCGAAGAGTCCGGTGACGGTGTTGCTGCCGATGATGTGCTTGCCCAGAACCTCGAACTGCGGGACGACGCCCAGCAGCAGCGCGTTCGAGTCTTCGCCGTCGTACCACGGCTCGAGGCTCTCGTGCTTGTAGATCCAGCGTCCCAGTCCCAGGCCGTAGTCCCACGTCTTGATCTGATCGCTGTCGGTGGGGAAGCTGAACCCGGTCACCGCCCAGAGAAACCAGTCTTCCTTGGGAGTGTGATTGAGACCCAGTCCAGGGCTCAGGCGGGTCGTGTCCTCGGCGATGGCGAAGTCGGGGGTGGGGATCTGAGGAGAAACGGCAAACAGGCCGGTGAGAATGGTTTCGTCGTCCCGGTAGAGGACGTGCTTCATCTGTACGATGGGGTTCGAGAACATGTCGGGTTGTTCGACGTCGTCGAGTGGAGTGACGTACTGAGCCTGAACGGCGACGCCGAAGTCCGATGTCACGGCGTACTCGAAACCGGCTCGGTACAGATTCGTGTTCGGGTTTCGAAGGAATGCGGACGTCCGGCCGGCGTTGTGCAGGAGGTACAGGTCCTGGAGCTCAGTTTCGGAGCCCGGGTCGGCCGGATTGACCGTGACGTCACCTCCGCCGCCAGCGGTCCCATCGCCACTGCCGAAGCCGGTGTAACCAATGAACAGCCGACGGCCGGTTTCTCTTTTGAGGATGGAAAAGAGCTGGGCGTTTTGTTGTGTGATTACGATCGCGTTGTTCTGTCCGACCACGTGCTGGAATCCGAGCCAAGCCCGAGTCTCGGGTTCGGCCGACATGTTGTCGAAGAGATTCAGGCGGTTGGCGGTGTCGGCTCGACCACCGGGTCGCGTGATCCGCCTCCGTCTCGAACGCTGGAACGTCTCCTCGAGTTCCTCGGGTGTCGGTTCGGTGTCGTAGCGGATCTGCACGTTCTGGCATAACAGCAGTGCTCGACCGGCCGCATGGCGGATGCGGGCCGAAGGTTCCACGAACAGGCCGTTTACCTTTTGGTTGTGGGTCGTCAGCAGCGCCCGCTTGACCTTTTCGTTGGCGGTATCGCGGTGAGTGTCGCGGCGGTGCTGGAACCTCTGCTGGTCCTTCTGAAACTTCCGCTCCTGGTACGATTCGAGGAGTCCTTCGAGGGGATCGGGGGTCGAGAAGGTCAGCAGCAAGCCCAGCTGGTCCCAGATCAGCGGATCCGGCAGGTCTCTCCAGCCGTAGAGCGCCGTGACATCCAATGGCGGTTTGCCGCGTTGGAGTTGCCTCGTGATCGCCTTGACCGCCGCAAAACGGACCTCCTCGCGAGGGTCCTTGAGCATGTGATTGATCAGAACGTCCTGGGTTTCGGGGTACCAGGCCGCGTCGGCCGCGCCGAGGAATTCTATGGCTTGGATGTCGTCCTGGGTCGGGTCGTCTGCGACGAGCGACTGCCCGAGACACAGAGAGAGCAGGCAGACCAGGCAGAGTGCTGAAATCCACTGCGTCCGCATCGGGACTCCTCCCTCTTCCCGACACGAGCGTGCGGGTACGAGGGCACCTGATAGTTGTATCAACTACGACGATTATCGGCTCTGTAGCAGTTCTGCTGGATCTTTATTGGTCGGATGCGGCGCAAAAAAAAAAGACGCCCCGGAGGATGATCCGGGGCGTCTGAGAGGTGAGACGAAAGCCACGGTGGCGGAGATGTCGAACCGACCCGCCTGGCTGCTCGAGCGTTACTCGGTGATCGTAAACGGTGA
>CAUZEQ010000233.1:0-8004 GCA_963578885.1 Planctomycetota bacterium | reverse complement strand
TCTCCCCCGCTGGACCTCACCCCCCCCACCCCGATCGACTCGGAGTTCCGTCCCCCGCCCGACGAGTTACTCCGCGCCGTCGACGTGCTCTCGACCGCCACCAACCCGGCGATCCTGGCTGGCAGCCGGGTGGTCGAAAGCGATGCCATCAGCGAACTGGTCGCCGTTGCCGAAACGCTCGGCGCCCCGGTCATCAGCGAAGCGGGCACCACCCACGGACGACTCGGCTTCCCCTGCACCCACCCGCTCTCGGCACCGGGCCTGCCGCTGTGGGCACCGGAGATAAACGAGCGGCTCTCCGAGTTTGACGTCGTCCTCGCCGTCGGCCTCGATGTGCTCAGGCTCTACGTCCACTACGAACCCGAGCGTGCCATCCCCGAGCACGTCCGGCTGGTGCACCTGGACCACGACGCGTGGGAGTTGCGAAAGAACTACCCGACCGAGGTGGCCGTCTACGGGGGACTGAAGCCGACCCTGGCCGAGTTGGCCCAACAACTCGCCGAGCATCTGACACCCGCCCAGCACGAATCGATCTCACAGCGGCGTACCCTCCGCGAGTCGACTCACGCCGAAGCCCGCGCCGCTCTGCAGGCCCGGGCCGCAACAGAACTCGACCGCCGCCCCATGACCTCCCTGGCCCTGATGTCATCGATCGCCCGGGCACTGCCTCCCAACGTTGCGGTCATCGAGGAGGCTGTAACCACGACCAACACCTACCTCGAACGGCTCGGCGCGATCTCGGACCCCAGCGGCTACTTCGGCCACCGCGGCTGGGGACTGGGCTGGGGACTCAACTGCGCGATCGGTGTCCAGTTGGCCTGGCCCGACCGACCGGTGCTGGGCATCATCGGCGAAGGTGCCGCGATGTATGGCATCCAGGGCCTGTGGACTGCAGCCCGCTACAACATCCCGGTCACCTTCGTGATCCCCAACAACGCCCAATACCAGATCCTCAAGGTCGGAGCTCGCGGCATCGGGTTGCCTCACGCCACCCGGGGCCAGTATGTCGGCATGGACCTGGTCGAGCCCGAAGTAGATCTCGTAGCACTGGCCGGGTCACTGGGAGTGGATGCCTGCCGTGTCAGCGAGCCGGGTGAGTTGACCGAGGTACTCAGCGAGGCGCTGACCGATCCGCGACCCAGGCTGATCGACGTCCCGATCGACCGCACCACGCCCGCGGCGATGGAGTACTAGAGCGACCCGCGTCGGCCGACTCAGTCGGGACCCAGGTCATCCAGGATCAGGCCGTCGACATCGCCGAGATCGTCGGGGCCCATCACGTCGACCTCCGGCTCGATCCCCAGCAGCTCGTTGTCGTAGGCCTCCTCGTACTCCCGCACCCGCTCGACCAACTCGTCGTTCTCATCGATCGCGCTGGACACTTCCAGTTCCCACTCGGTACTCGCCGAGCGAAGCTCATCGAGTTCCAGCGGCAGCTGCAGGATCTTGGCCAGGCGTCGGCTGACCGCCTCGATACTCGAAGGGTTGGTGACGGTCAGGTAGTGAGGAATCTCGGCGATCAGTGAGACCATCTCGAGCCCCGCATCCTCGGCACGGCTCATCAGGTAACTCATGAACGACCCCGGCCCCTCGTACCCGGTCCGCCTCATCCCGAACTGCTCCATCTCGCTCAGCAGCTCCGATTTCGAGCAGGTCGTGTAGAGTCTCGGATCACGCGTGTGCGGCACAGCTCCGCCGAAGGACCCCACGAACAGGATCCGGGTCACTCCCGAGTCATGCGCCAGGTGAAACAGGCAATCGGCAAACGCCTGCCACCTCAGGTTCGGCTCCTTGCCGATGAACATCATCAGGTCGTGTTCGTCGCTGGCATAGAACTCGGTCGACGGCAGTTCGATCGAGGTAACCAGCCCGTCCTCGACCTTGATCTCGGGCCGAAACAGTGCCGACATTTCCATCGAGCCAGGGAAGTTGTAGATGTAGAACGGATCCGGATCGATCACGGCAAACGGCTTCGCGTCGACCAGGTCGACCAGCCGCTGGATCGTCCCGGTGGACACGTCTCCACCGTCCATCCACCCGGTGAAGGCCAACAGCATCGTCGCGTTGCTCAGTTGCGGCCGCTGCGAATAGGTCAGCAGCTCGGTCACCGGCGTCGGTATGCCTGCGTTCATGCTTCGATTGTAGACCGGCCACTTGGGACCGGGCAACTGCGACTCACGACGCCGTCTCTCCGAGAACCTCTTTCGAGACCAACCTAACCCTCCCGAAAACTGCCCCAGCCGCACTGCAACCAGTTCGATCTACTCCGCAAGCGACACACCGTCTTGCAGCGCGGTTTCAGTCTCGGGAGATAATCCATGGGCTTCCTGGTTGAAATATGGATGCCGATCCTGGCCTCTGCGGCAGCCTGATCCAGGCGGTTCCCCGAGTGCTACTCTTTGCCTCGGGTGCGAAATGACGATATCCTGAGTGGACACCGATCCTGTCTACCCCGGGTTCCCTCTGCATGCCCTCGCGACACGCACCCACCGGATGCCGCGAATTCCAGCAACAGGCCGGTCTCTCCCGTCGCGGGTTCCTCCGCGCCGGAGGACTCGGCCTCGCCGGACTCTCGCTGCCCGACCTCCTTGAGATCGAAGCCCAGGCCGGATCCCGGGCCCGCAAGGAACACTCGGTCCTGATCCTCTGGATGCGCGGCGGACCGTCTCAGCACGAGACGTGGGACCCCAAGATGGCAGCCCCGGCCGAGTACCGCGGGGCCTTCGGGGCCACCGAAACCGTCGTGCCGGGGATCGAGATCTGCGACATGCTGCCCCGCAGTGCCCAGCTGATGGACAAGTGGTCGATCATCCGCAGCCTGCACCACACTAACGCCGGACACTCAGCCGGCGACCAGATCCTCTTCACCGGACACCTCCCCGGACCCGACCCTGCCGTCAACATCCACCCCAGCTGCGGCTCGATCGTCTCGGAACAACTCGGACACCTCACCCCCGAACTCCCCCCCTACGTGATCATCCCCCGTCAGGTCCCCGGTACCGATTCGGCCTACCTCGGAGTCGCCCACAAGCCCTTTGAAACGCTCAGCGACCCCGCCACTCACAAGCCGTTTCAGTTGAGGAACTTTTCGCTAGTCGAGGGCATCAGCGACCGGCGGTTCGGCGACCGCAAGGCGCTGCTGCAGACGTTTGACCGCTTCCGCAAGGACGTCGATCAGTCAGGACAGCTCGACGCGATCAGCGACTTCCAGCAGCAGGCCTACGGGATCCTCAGCTCCGACCGGGCCCGTCGCGCGTTCGATCTCGATTCCGAGCCCCGCAGCCTCAGAGAACGCTACGGGTTCATCGAACGCTACAACCCGATGGACCCCCTGCGCTGCAGCGCCAGCGCCTTTTGCCAACGCCTGGTGCTGGGCCGACGGCTGGTCGAGGCGGGAGTCCGGCTGGTCACCGTCGACTGCCGCTGGTGGGACACGCACGTCGAGGGAGTCGACTCGATGAAGAACGGCTTCCTGCCCCGCTGGGACCAGAGCTTCTCGGCGCTGATCGAGGACATGCACCAGCGCGGCCTGCTCGAAACGACCATGGTCGTGGCCTGGGGCGAATTCGGCCGCACCCCCAAGCTCAACAAGACCAACGGCCGCGACCACTACCCCAACGTGTTCAGCGCCGCGGTGGCCGGCGGACCGGTCCAGGGAGGCCGAGTCGTGGGGTCCTCCGACAGCAAGGGCGCCTACCCCCTGGAAAACCCCAAGTCGCCACAGGATGTGCTCGCCACCATCTACCGGCACCTGGGCATCGACACACACCGACACTACCTCGATCACTCCGGACGCCCGATCATCACGCTGCCGTTCGGGAAGCCGATCGAGGAACTCGGCTAACGAGACCGCCGCGTGTCAGTCACCACAGGACTCTCTGGACGCGTTGGGCTCGCCGGATGGGTGCTGCTCGGAATCTCGCTCTCCTGCCCCGCGGCCCCACCCGCCGCGCCGCTGGATAACAACTTCCAGGTCGTCGACCTCACCGACCTCGACGGCGAACTGCCGCTGGTCCTCGAACGATCCGACCAGGTACTCAGGCAGACCGAGGACTGGGAACACTCGACCTGGAAGAACCCCAACTGGCCCAGGGGGGGAGGCAACACGATCGGCTACCCCTCGCTCGTCAGAAACACCCACGGACCTCGACCCGACAACAAGTACTACCTGTTCTACGCACACCACGACCCCCGCTCGGGCATCGGCGTCGCCGTTGCCTCGAGGATCACCGGCCCCTATTCCAAGCGGGTCACCGTCCCCGGGCGACGCGACAACCAGGTCGTGCCCAGCTTTCACGCCCGTTCGAAGAACCCCGACGACCCCTCGCACAACTCCAGCCCCTGGGTCGTCTGGAACCCCGAAAAGAAGCTCTGGTACCTCTACTTCCACTTCTTCAATCACGCCCACACGGCCACGACCAACTTTCAGCCCACCGCCCTGGCAACCTGTCCCGACCTCGCCTCGCACCGCTGGACCATCCTGCCCGGCACACTCAAGGGCACCGTCCCGGCCTGGCTGCCCGTGCTGCCGACCACCACCAAAGCGTGGGCCAACGAAGCCTCGTCCTACAACTCCGTCCACCGCCTCCCCGACGGTCGCTGGCTGGGGTTCATCCGAGGCACCTCCAACGACGGACGACCCACCAGGCTCGGGTTTGCCACCTCGCGAGATGGCGTCTCCTTCGACTACTTCAAAGAGAACCCGATCCTGCACGCCGATGATGGCCGAGGCGGCCGCAAGGGAGTCTACCGGCCGGGATTCCTCGGCTACCTCGGCAAAACAGCCGCCGGTGTGCACCGCTACCTGGTCGCCTGGCAGGAGAGCCAGCCCTTTGATGGCGATCCGCGACTGATCTACGGCTACACGTCCGACTTCAAGTCGATCACCCGCGACCCCCGCGGCCACGTGAAGTGGGAGGGCTCTGATGGATCCATCAGTGCCTGGCGCGAAGCCAACACGCTCTACCTCTTCTCAGGCAAGCACGTCCACCAACTCCGAATCCCCGTCAAGCCTCGCAACTGAACACCCAAACGGCCCCCCCAAGCCGCTCGGTGGGTCCATCCCGAGTATCGCTAGAGCCGGGCACTGGATTGAAATGGCTGACTTTTGACACCGACCGACCGGGGCGGTATGACGGAGGGAACCGGAACCAGCCGATCGTGTACGCCTCGATCGAGTCCAGGAGCTCAAGTCATGGTCTCACGCGTCTCCGCACTGCTCATCGCACCCGTCCCGGCCGCACTACTGGCCGCACTGCTGGCCGCACCGTCTTCACTCTCGGCCCAGGACCAGCCGCCGGCCGCGTCGGCTGCGTCGGAGAAATCCAGCAACACCCGGGTCCGCACCGCAGATCAGGGCCGCATGATGGCACTGGTCCGCGAAGGCGAAAAGCTGATCAAGGCCGGACGGACCACGCCCTACGCCCAGTTAGAGGACGGACTCAAGCAGACCGCTTACACGGTCAAGCTGCTGAAGCCGTCGACCAAAGTTCTCAGCGGACCCGAGTTGTTCCAGAAGTCGCGCCAGAGCGTGGTGATCATCAGCAGCCTCTACTACTGCAATCGCTGCACCAAGCTGCACGCGACGGTGGCCGGTGGAGTCGTCATCGGTCAGACCGGGGAAGTGCTGACCAGCGACCATGTGATCCGGAACCGTCCGGACCAGAAACGCGAGACGCTGGTTGCGATGACCGCCGATGGCAAGGTGATCCCGGTCAAGGAAGTCCTCGCGGCCAGCCGCGCCGACGACCTCGCCATAATCCGCCTCGACACCACCGGCCTCAAGTCGCTCCCCGCACTGCCGCTGGGCACCAACCCGCTGCCCGGTTCGCCGATCCGGGTGATGAGCCACCCCAACAAGCACTTCTTCCACTTCAGCGACGGACTCGTCGCCCGCTACTTCGCCGAGACCGGACAGCATGGGCGGACCGAGGTGATGTCGATCACGGCTGATTACGGCCGAGGCTCCAGCGGCTGCCCGGTGCTCGACCTCAAGGGCAACATCGTCGGCCTCGTCTCACGCACCACCTCGCTGTATTACCGCCAGACCAAGAAGAAGCAGGAAAACCTGCAGATGGTCTTCAAGCTCACCGTCGCAGCCTCCCGGATCACCCCGCTGGTCGGACGAAAACGACCGCGGGTGGTCCGACGGCCCAGGCCGCTGACCCGACCGCGACCGCTGGGCAAACCGACCGACGACACCGCCGCCTTCCGAGCCATCGAGAAACAGCTGCAGGTACGACGACGAGGCACGCTGGTCTTCGCACGGCCGACCGAGGCGGGAGTCGATCGGCTCGAGGAGTTTCTCAAGGCGTATCCCAAGTCGACGCACCGCGAGGAGGCTCTTTATGTCCGAGGCCTGAGCCTCTGGATGCTCAAGCGATACGGCCACGCCGCCGCCGCCTACCGCACGCTGCTGGACGCCTTCCCCGAAGGCAAGCACACCCGCCTGGCCCGAATCCGCGAAGCCGGCGCACTGCTCTTCTCCGACCAACCCCAGCCGGCTCTCGATCGACTCGATGAACTGATGGCCGACTACCCCGATCAGCCCGAACGATACGGCCGCGAACGGGCCCACGCGCTGGTCCTGCTCGGACGACTCAAGGAAGCTCGCGACTTCATGGACCATGCCGAATCGCAGATGCTCGCCGCCGGAAAGGACCGGCTGGTCCCGAGGATGCAAATGCAGTTCGCACCGCTGAGAATGGTCGGACGGCCCCTGAAGGCCTTCCAGGTCGCACGCCACAAAGCACCCGGTCAAATCGACACGGCGCAACTCAAGGGACAGGTCGTGCTGATCGACTTCTGGGCCACCTGGTGCCGACCCTGCCTGGCCGAATTGCCGTACCTGCAGGACGCGCACCGGAAGTTCGCCAAGCAGGGCTTCCAGATCGTCTCGATTAGCCTCGACGACAAACAGCAATCACTCGATGAGTTCATCTCGCGAGAGAAGATGGAGTGGCTGCACCACTACGACGGCAAGAAGTGGAAGAACGAGGTGGCTGTGCTCTTCGGCGTGCGCAGCATCCCGATGAACCTGCTGGTCGACCGCCAGGGCATCGTCCAGGCCGCCAACCTCCGCGGCAACGCCATCGCACGCCGAGTCGGCGAACTGCTCAAGACGCCCGCCGCTGCACCGAAGAAATAGACCGGTCGCAGCAAGTGTCATCCTGAGCGCAGCGAAGGATCTCAACCGCCAGAATCAGATGCCGCTTGAGATTCCTCACTACGTTCGGAACGACAGCGCTCGCACCCTCAAGCCCACTCAGCATGCCAACCGCGCCCTCCCCCGATTCACCAGGCCTCCTGGTTCGCCCGCCCGAATTGGCGATCGTGCTGATCGACGTGCAGCCGAGATTCATCGACAGCATGCACGGTGCCGCCGAACCAGTCCTGGCCCGGCTCGAGCAACTGCTGATCATCTGCACCTGGTTCGAACTTCCCGTGCTGGCCACGTTCGAGGAACCGGTCGCCGAAAAGGGACGACTCGACCCACGACTGGCCCAACACCTGCCCGACACCGCACTGACCTTCAACAAGCTGTCCTACTCAATCGCCGGTGAACCCGAGATCGTCACCGCGCTGGCACAACTCGGCCGACCTCGACTGGCGGTGGCCGGATCCGAAACCGACGTCTGCGTGCTGCAATCGGTGCTGGGCCTGATCGAGCTGGGCTACGAGGTGTTTCTGCTCGAGGACTGCCTGTTCAGTTCCGAGCCCAACACCGGCCCCGCGGTCCAACGAATGCGACACGCCGGTGCGGTCCCTTTGACCTACAAGACGCTGTTCTATGAACTGCTGCAGACTGATGACCCGACGAGTTGGGACCAGCAGCAATCCGCAGCCACCCGCCAGGGCTTCATCGCTCCCGAATCGCTGCCGCCGCTCGAGTGAGGCTTAGCAGCCCGTTGAAGAACTCGGACCCTGGGGTCAGACGCCGCCCACAACGGGGTTTGCTTCACCTGTCGCGTTTCACAGGCGGGGCCTGACCCCTTCTTCGAGTTG
>CAUZEQ010000232.1:0-8015 GCA_963578885.1 Planctomycetota bacterium | reverse complement strand
AGTAGGCGGTGGTGGCCATGCTGCGTTGTTCGAGGTTTCGGTAGGCGCTCCCGAGGTTGTAGAAGGCCTCGTAGGATCGAGAGTCCTTCCCGACACCCTTTCTGAGTACGGCGACCGCCTTGTCGTATTCCTTCTGACGGTTGTAGACCGCCCCGAGGTTGATCAGAGGCCGAGCATCCAGGGGTCTCAACTCCGCCAGCCACTCGAAGTGCTCAATCGCCGCCGGGTAGTCCTTCGCATGGAAGCACGCCGACGCCATCCCCTCCCGCGCCTCGGCGTGCTCCTCGTCGACGGCCAGCACCTGGGCAAACAACGTCGTCGCCTTATCCAGACGACTCTGCTGCAAGCACAACTTGGCCTCCTGGCACAGCGCGTCGACATCCGGCGTCTCATTCATCCCGCACCACCCCCCACGAACCAGCAGGACGACGCCCGCCCCAGGGGCGTCGGGCACGAGTATACCTCTGATCGCCGTGCCGCGGACGTTTTTCTTGCTCACCCCCGGGACCGGAACACGACGGCTGCAGCGGCAGAGACTTCGACTAGGGGAGACCCGGCATGGTCAATTCCAGGCTGCCGCTGATCGCCTCGAGCAGTGGACGCGTCTCGGTGAGCTCCCGGTCGGTGCCCTGGAAGAGCACCATTGCGGTGAAGCCGGGTGCCTCGAACGCCCGCATCGCTGCCGAGTTGATCAACTCCAGACACACAAACTCCACATCCCGACCCTCACACGGAAAGCCGCACAGCGACCCCTCCACCGCGTACACGTCGGCCTCCTCGTACTCCTCCCGATAGGCCGCAACAGCCGACTCGACCAACTCCGCCGCCGAGACCGCTGCCGGATAAAGAGCCAGCGTCCAGAACGATGTGCCTTCACCCTGCACACTCAGCATCAATGCCCCCGCCTGGGACTCGTCTACCTCCCGAGTCAACTCCCACGATTCCGGATAGGCAAATCGCACTCCGTCGTCGTCGTACCACTCGGGCATGGTTGATGCGGTGTTGGTGCGTTGAGGAGATTTACGGCGGGGGTTATGATTGAGCCTAGCAGGCAGATTTGCGGATGCAAATCCCCTCGGAAATCGTCTCATCGGATGGGGAGAGAGCTGATGACATCGACACGGGCTCAGGGAGTGGCCGAGGTACTCTGGGAACTCAAACGAGCCTCCATGATCGGAGCCTACACGACGGTCGCCCGCCGCGCCGGCTTCAGTGCCGGCTCGAAGGGTCGCGCCATGCTGACCTGTCTCAGGACGGTCCGCCGCGACTGGCCGCACCTCGAGTGGTGGCGAGCCGTCCCTGATGACGGCAAGGTCGAGCGGAGCTCAGACCATGCCTCGCTGCTGATCGAAGGTGGTTACGACATCACCGACGATGAGGCGGACGAGGAAAAGAGCGTCGTGACGGACTTCGAAGAACAGATCATGAACTGGGACGAGGAGGAGGGTGCCGAGGCGGAATCGGCGGCCGAGAAGGCCTGAGGCCCAGGCCCGCTCAGTCGGATTCGCCCGGGTCCTTGCCCGGGCCATCATCCCGCCCCGAACCCAGCAGCTCCTCCAGCACCCGGCCGGTCGCCGAGTCGGGTTGCTGGGCGACGTGCTGAGGCGTTCCTGCCGCAACCACGCGTCCTCCTTTGGCCCCACCGGCGGGGCCGAGGTCGATGACCCAGTCGGCCGAGGCGATCAGTTCGGGATGATGCTCGATCACGACCACCGAGTGTCCCTCTTCGACCAGCCGATCGAACACGTCAATCAGCCGCCCCACGTCCTCGGCATGCAGTCCGGTGGTGGGTTCATCGAGCACGAACAGGCTCTGTCCGCGGCGACGGCGACCGAGTTCGGCCGAGAGTCGGACTCGTTGGGCTTCGCCGCCTGAGAGTGTCGCGGTGGGTTGTCCGAGCACCATGTAGCCCAGCCCCACATCGACGAGCGTCTGCAGAGGCGACACCACTCGCGGAAAGTTCTCGAAGAACTCCAACGCCTCGCCGGCCGACATCGCCAGCACATCGGCCACACTCTTGCCCCGGTACTTCACCCGCAGGGTCTCGGCATTGAACCGCCGTCCCTCGCACTCGGGGCACTTCAGGGACAGGTCGGGCAGGAACTGCATTTCGATCGTCACGTGTCCCCGCCCTCCGCATTCGCCGCAACGACCGGGGTCGGTGTTGAAGCTGAACTGCCGCGCGTCGAAGCCCTTGGTCCGAGCCGCCCGCGTCCGGGAGAACACGCCGCGGATCTCGGCCCAGATCCTGGTATAGGTCGACGGCGTCGATCGAGGAGACCGGCCCAGCGGCGACTGGTCGACAAGCACGACCCGCTCAAGTCCCCTCGCTCCCGACCATTCCAACTCGGCCAACCCCCCCTGTGCTGCCGTCGCTGCGGTGGCTGATCGCTTTGCACCCCGGGACTCGCGCTTCGGCCCGGCCAGCTCGGCCGCCAGCACCGGGACCAGGGTGCCACTGACCAGCGACGTCTTCCCCGACCCGCTGACACCGGTCACCGCACACAGGACTCCCAGCGGAAAGCTCACCTCGAGGTCCTGCAGGTTGTGCAGATTCGCCTTGCGGAGGATCAGCGAGTGGTCCGGATCAATCGGCCGTGGTGAACGCGTTGACCGGGTCGGACGGCCGGCCAGGTGCTTACCGGTCACCGACTCGCCACAGGCCATCACCTCCTCCAGAGGACCCGAAACGACCAGCCGACCTCCATGCCGACCGCCGCCGGGACCCAGGTCCACGATCCAGTCGGCCCGACGCAGGATCCCGAGATCGTGTTCGACCACCAGCACGGTGTTGCCCTGGTCCCTGAGCTCCTCGAGACACGAGAGCAACCGCAGCGTGTCGGCGGCGTGCAGGCCGATGGTCGGTTCATCGAGTACGTAGCCGACACCGACCAGGCCCGACCCCAGTGCCCCCGCCAGGCGGGACCGCTGGAATTCGCCTCCGGAAAGTGTGCGGGTGGGTCGATCGAGAGTGAGGTAATCGAGACCGACTCGCTGGAGGAACCCGAGCCGTGAGACGACATGCGGCAGGACCTTTTGCGCCACTTGTGCCCCGGCCGAACCCGGCGTGCCCTCAGCAGAGGTCGCCTCGAGCCAACCCGACAGGCGATCGTACGCCTCGCCCACGCTCAACCGACACACTCCCACGATCGACTCGCCGAATACGGTGATCGCCCGAGCCAACTGGCCCAACCGCGTGCCGTCGCAGTCGGGGCAAGTCCCTCCGGCAGCCTCCGCAGACTCATCGCCGACCCGGCCCAGCCCGCGGCAGGTGCCGCATGCACCCTCGGGACTGTTGAAACTCAGAGTCCGCGGCTCGACCGCCGGAGCACTCCACTCGCATTCAGCACACGCTAGGCGACTCGAGAGCAGCCTGTCGTCCCAGCCACCCTCCTGCGTCTCGGCACTGATCACCAGCCGCCCCGAACCGACACGCAGAGCCAACTCGACGGAGTCCTGCAACCGGGAGCCCAGGCCGTCACGGATCACCACCCGGTCGATCACCGCATCGATCGAGTGGTTCCGGCGGGGATCGAGTTGAGGCGGAGGTGCGAGTTCGACGAGTTCACCGTCGACACGGGCCCGCACAAAGCCCTCGGTCGCCAACTGCTCGAAGACCTCCAACTGGCTGCCGCGGCGACGCGAGACGACCGGGGCCAGCAGCATCACCCGTCGCTTTTCTCCCAGCCCCAACAGCACATCGACGATGGCCTGAGGACTGCGGCGTTCCAGCGGCGCGTCGCAGCCGGGACAATGGACCGTGCCGGCGCGTGCGAACAGCAGCCTGAGGTGACTGTGGATCTCGGTCATCGTCGCCAGCGTGCTGCGGGCTGCCGTCGATCCGGATCGCTGGTCGATGCAGACCGCCGCCGGTAAACCTTCGACCAGGTCCACCTCCGAACGCTCCCAACGATCCAGTCGACTGCGCTGCCCCGGCGTCAGACCCTGCAGGAACCGCCGCTGCCCCTCGGCAAAAATCACGTCCAGCGCCAAAGTACTCTTGCCACTGCCGCTGACTCCCGTGATCGCAACCAATCTCTCCCGCGGAATGTCGACGTCCAGGTTCCGCAGGTTGTGCACCCGAGCACCACGCACACGGATCACCTTCTCGATCGACTCCCCGGCCGGTGGCGGCAGTGAACGGCGAGCTGAGGGCATCGGAGGGCAGCCTGTCGAGGATCAAGACTGACGCGTACCATACACGCTCCAGCACCACTCCTCATGCCCCACCGCAGCCACACCGCAGCCACACCGCAGCCACACCGCAGCCACACCGCAGCCACACCGCAGCCACACGATCATGTCCTCAGTCCTCCCCGGCGGGTTTCTGTTCCGTTACGAACTGGAAGCCGTACGGCTCGATCGGGCTCCTGTCCGCAAGGACCCGCTGCCGGACCTCAGTCATCTCGACCCACTCCCCGACTTCCGATCGCTCTCACAACCCCACGACTCACCCCCGCCGGTCTCCTTTGCCAGCGTGCGGCTGGGCTGGCACGAGTCGGGATTGGGGGTGCAGGTGGAGGTGACTGGCAAGAGTCGACCGGTGCGGTGTCTCGAGGCGTCCCCCGATTCCTCCGACGGCCTGACGCTCTGGATCGACACCCGCAACACCCAGACGATCCACCGCGCCTCGCGGTTCTGCCACGCGTTGGGGCTGCTGCCATCCGGCGGCGGTCGTGGCGGAGACGCTCCGGTCGTCGTCCCGTGCCCGATCGCCCGGGCCCGAGACGAGCCACCGGAGGCGGCCCGAGGCAGCTTGAGGATCGAGTCGCAGTTGCTCGAGGACGGTTACCGGCTGCAGGCGTGGATCGACTCGACCGCGCTCAACGGCTGGGACACCGACACGATCGATGCGGTGGGGTTCACCTACCGCGTGCGGGACAACGAGCTGGGAGACCAGGTGCTGGCGCTGGGAGACGAGTTCCCCTACGACCGCGACCCCAGCCTATGGTCGGTGCTGAGGTTGGCCGGTGCCTAGCAGCCTGTTGAAGAGCTCCAGGAGCCGGGGTCAGACGCGGCGAAGCCGGGCCTGACTTCCGCCGTCGCCTGAACCAAGACCTAGTCCGCCGAAGGCGGACGGCATGTCTTAGCCCGGGGTGCAAACCCTCGTTGTACTACACAAGAGTCCCGGGGTTTCCACCCCGGGCTACGGTCGGTCGGTCCGCCTCCGGCGGAGCTCGGGTGTGAGGGGGGAGGGGAGGGGGGGGCGTGTTGGGATCCCGGGGTTTCCACCCCGCCCACCACACGGCTGTTTGAGGCCATCGGCCGTCGGTGGCACAGCGGGCAACTCCTCACGCTCACTGCCTGACGGACCTCGAAATGACGACTGATTCAACAGGCTGCTAGCCGGGTCGTCGAGCGGCCGACAACGCGAAGGCGTACAGGCAGGTGATTCCCCCGACGGCGACCAGGCTGAACGGGGCCCAGTCGGGAGGATCGATGACGTGCCGGTCGTTCTCATCGGCGGTGACCAACCCGAAGTAGTCGTCCGCAAGTTCACCTTCGCCGTTGAGCACGAGCAGGTCGACCTGGAACAGGCTGGCTCCCACCAGCACCACGAAGACACCGACGGCCAGGAAGATTGATCTGAGCATACTCGCGGACCCTCGACGACCACCGGCGCCTCTTTTCTCCCATCGACCATCTGGGACCTCGGGCTTGATCTCGACTCGCCAACGGCTGCCGCAGGGCAGGCAATACCGCCCCGGACGCAGGTTTGTAACCTCACCACCGATCCGCCATGCTGTATCCTGTCTCGGGGTATCGGGCCCCAGGACCACCGATTCACCGCCTGTGAGACCGACTGGGAGCGACACCGATGGGAGCCGAACAAAACGCACTCGATTTGGGCCTGACCTTCCCCGACCAGGAACCCGGGTATCTGAACCTCTGTGCCCGCACCGGAAACCTGCTGTTCAGTTCCGGCCACACCAGCGACATGAAGGGCAAGCTCGGAGCCGATCTCTCGGTCGAACAGGGCGTCGAAGCCGCACGCGACTGCGCGGTGAAAGTGCTGCAGAGCGTCCATCGGGAAGTCGGAACACTCGACGGCCTGCGAGTGATCAAGCTGCTGGGCTGCGTCAATTCGACCCAGGACTTCATCGAACATCACCTGGTGATCAACGGAGCCTCGGACCTCCTGCACCAGATCTTCGGCAAGGAAGGTGACGGCTACCACGCCCGCAGCGCGCTGGGGTTCGCCTCGCTGCCGACCGGTCCGGCTGTCGAGGTCGAAGCGGTGTTCGAGATCTCCGGCGAATGATCCGACGCGGTACACCGAGATGACCGGGGTGAGGGACGATTCCGGTGGTGAGCGTGCAACAGACCGCTGGGGGTCGACCCGCTCGGCGGCCGCGTTCCTGGTCGCTACGCTCCTGGCTCTGATCCTCTCAGCCGCCGCACCCGCCATCGAACTCGACTCGAAGCTGGCACTGGCCGCCTGGGCCGTCTCGCTCAGCGGTGGGTACCTGGGCATCCCGGTCGTGCTCGTGCTGGGAATCGCCTGGCTCTGCACCACCGGCAACTACTTCGGCAGCCGTACAGCGATGGCAGTGCTGCTGACGGGAGTGCTGTTGGGTGTGCTGGGCGGCGCAAACTGGAGCAATGAACACGTGCTCAAGCCGGCCGTCGCCTCGGCGCGGCCGCATATCCGGGAGCTGGCCAGGCTGTGCGTGATTCCGACGCCCGAGGAGTTCTACGCGATGGGCGACGAGGAGCGTCGGACCCGGGAACTGCGTCACCTGTTCAATACTCAGCAAGCCGCAGGATTGCTGCCCAAACTCCACCCGCTGATCCGTGAACACTGGCTCGTCGAAACCGACTACTCGTTCCCCTCCGGACACACTCTCGCCTCGGTCACCATCGCCACGGCCTTCACGCTGCTCGGATTCCGGCTGAGGCCAAGGCCCGGTTGGCTGATCTGGTTGCCGCTGCCCTGGGCCGTGCTGGTCGGTTGGTCACGCTACCTGCTGCAAGTCCACTCAACTGCCGATATCACCGGTGGAGGACTTCTCGGCATCCTGCTGGGATTACTCGTCTACCGCAGCGTCCTCTGGTGGCTGAATCACCAGCGGGATGAAAACCAGACATTGAACGACCACACAACGCGGACTACGATTTGAAAAGCACCAGGCGAATTCCCGAACCCATCACCCGCTCAAGCTGCCATTTCATGCCCGCTCCCCGCGTATTCCGGTCACTGCTGCTGGCCACGGCCCTGGTCGCCGTCGCCTGGCTCACCACAGCCCCGACCACGCAGGGACAACAACGCCGTTCTGCCAAGACCGCTGGCAAGGCCCAGCCCGACCGCTTCGACCTGCTCTTCTTCGCTCCCGCTCACCCCGTCGTCGTTCGCTTCCAGGTCCGCATCGGTGACAGCGGCATCACCGCATACCGTCACCGCTACACCGATCAGCTGTTCCGAACCCTCGACGCGAAACGCGATGGACTGCTGAGCCGGGCCGAGGTGACTCGAGTCGAACGGCTCGGAGAAATCGCCTCGCGATTCCGCTCGCTGACCAAGACCTGGAAAGACTTCGATACTCAGCCTGCCGACGACCGACTCTCGCCCGATGAATTCTCGCAAGTCGTCCAGGGCGCGCTCGGAGCACCCTTTGACGTCAGAGTCCAGTCCCGCTCCGCCACTCGATCCGCTGAACTGTTCACCCGACTCGACCAGAACGCCGACGGACTGCTCGTGGCCAGCGAAATCGTCGGCGGTGCAAAACAGCTCAGACGACTCGACCTCGACGACGACGAAACATTCAGCATCGATGAACTCGACCCCCTGCAGTACGAATCGACTCGAGCCGAACTGAGACCCTTCGTCGCTCTGGCCAACGCCGACCACCAACTGCTCGCCGATCGCATCATCGCCCGCTACGGACAACCAAACACCGCAGCAAACACCGCAGCAAACACCGCAACCGCTGTCACCAGCATCGCGACGATGCGACTCGGGCTCCCGGCCGAAACAGCCAAGACGCTCGATCGTGACGGCGACGGCCGGTTGAATC
>CAUZEQ010000231.1:0-8016 GCA_963578885.1 Planctomycetota bacterium | reverse complement strand
CCGGTGTCGGAGGTACTCGCGGATCGCGATCGGGTCGTTGTGCAACAGGCCATAGGCCCACAGGGTGTGGTCGTAGACGCGTCGATTGCGGAGCAGGGCCAGAAGCTCGGTGAAGAACTCGCGGTCCTTGACCCGGTAGGCGATCTGTCCGAGATTCAGCGACAGGATGTTGTGTTTCCGGAGGAACTCGAACACCTCACCGCGGGTGCCGTTCTGCGAGACGTGGGCCCACGAGGCGAGGTCGAGCCGCGACGGGGTGGCGACGGCCTTCAGGACCACGGGATCGGCAGCGGCGATCACCTGTTCCTCGCGGGCGACCTGGACCGGGTAGTGCTGCGAGTTGCCGGCGGTGGGGAAGTAGAAGAAGTACTCAATCCGTTGAGTGTGATACGGCTCGAGATCGAGGTGGACGCTGCGGGTGTAGCGGGTCTTGCTGACCGGAATCGCTCCCACCGGAACCTGCAGCAGCACGTCGAGCCGCTGTCGAGCCGAGCCGGGGTTGGTCAGCACCACCTGGCACCCGTAGACGGTGTGCAGCAGGAACTCGTCGGTGACGAACTTGTCGAGCTTCTCTCCGGCGACCTGCTGGTAGCGGTCATCGAGCCGGAAGAAGTTCTGGGTGACCAGCACGGGGGTTCGCTTGACCACCTCAGCGGCCGGCTTGATCTCACGGTGCAGCACCACCGCGGGGCTGCCGGTGACAAGTGTCAGCTGGTTCCCCTTGATGTCCGCCTTGTGCTTGGCCGCTTCGAAGGGCAGGTCGAGCACCGCGAGGGCCAACATCATCTCGGGAAAGCTGCGTGCCGCTTCGGAGAAGTGCTCCGAGAAGAACGGGTCGGCGGGGTTGCGGTGTGCGTAGTCGTTCCAGAACCGGCTGACCGACACCAGTTCGCCGGTCATCTGTTCGATCGGCAGACGGTAGTAGTTGTTTTCGACCCACTCCTGCGTCCGGTCGAGTCGGCGGAAGAGCTGGCGGACGTTCTGCCTGAGCTTGGCATCGGCATGGCGTCGGCCGCCCAGTGACGCGGATTTGTCCATCTGTTCTTCGAGACTGCTGAGCTTATCCAATTTTTTTCCGGCCGATTTCTTGGACTTGCTCTCACTGGCGCGCCGCTGCCGCTCGCCCGACTTTCTTGCCAACAGAGAACCGGGGGCCGCCGGTGCGCCGCCCGACTGTCTGTCTTCGCTGGCCGCGAATCCACCCCCACCCCCACCCATGGGGCGGCCGAGGGCACCGTTGGCATTCTTGTCGCGGTTGAGTCTCGAATAGAACCGGTTGACCTCGACGCCGAGGTTGGTCTTCCCGGCTCTACCGGCTTCCAGTTCGCGGCCGCCCAGGGCTGTTTCGAACAGCAATTCGACCAGGTCGCGGTTCCGGGGCCGCAGTGCCAGCAGGTCGTCGACGTGACGTCGAGTCCTGGGCAGTTCGTCCTCGAGCCGCTCGGCCAGCAGGATTCGCTCGACGATGTTCAATCGCGAGTGGGTCCAGGGATCGAGGAAGTGAGCGAGGTCGTTGCCGAGCAGCCAGTGGTCCATGAAGGTCTTGTCCTTCTTGTTCTGCAGGAACGGCTGAACGACGGCGGCGAAGAACCGGGGGTCTTTCCGCGAGAGGAAGAAGTTCAATTCGTGGCAGGCGTACTTCGAGTACTTCTGCCGCTTGGTGGCCGCATCGAGAGTGGGCCATTCGAGCACGAAGCGGAATTCGGCAAGCGTGGGGTTCTTCGAGAGAGTGCGGTAGAGGCCGTAGACCCGCGAGAGGCTGTCGTAGATCTCGAACCGCGACGAGGTGACGTCGGGGATCACCAGTTGCTTGCCCTTGGGCAGGTAGGTGGTCTGCCGTTGTTCGGTGAAGTGCCGCTTGGGATCGAGGCCACGAACCAGGCGGAGGTCAAGGGTCTGGGCCTCGGCCTCGGGCAGCACGAGGCTGCGGGAGACGGTGTGCCGGGGATCGACGGCGACGACATGGACCTGGGAGTAGTTCTTCAGCACGTCGCGAGGAAGCTCGATCCGGCCCTGCTTGTCAGGACGCAGGTTCAATCGGACCAGCGACGAGTTGGCCAGGAAGTCGAGGTTGGCGTAGTCGGTCGGTGGCCGTGGGGCGGCCGATTTCGGTGCGGCTCTCTTGCTGGCGGCCGCCTTCTGGTCCTTGGCTGTCCCGAACCGTTCGCCCTTGGCTGCCAGTTGTCTTCCCGTGGTCGTCTTGCGGATCGGCCAGGCGTTGAGCAGCAGGCTGGGCCGTCTGAGCATGTTGCCGGCGAAGTGCTTCTGGTACTTGCGGTCGATGATGTAGCGGAATTCGTCTCCGATGTTCCGGCCGGCGATATACAGCGACGGGTGCCGCGGCACACTGACCTGGAACGGTTCGGCGTCGCGGACCCGGCCCAGGAAGCCGTGTGGCGAGAACGTGGGCACGTAGCGTGTGGCAAAGAGGTGAACTCGTGTGTCCTCGGTGGCGTTGGCCAGCTGGATCTGAAGTGCGGCCGCACCCAGCGTGGTGGAAACGACCTGGAGCGGTCGGTGGGCACGGTCTTCGAGCCGTCGAGACTGACCCATCAGGTACCCGTCCCGTCGCGGCCCATCGGTCAAGCGGATCCGGATTGTCGTCGCCGACGATTTGATCAGCAGGTTGTAGTCACCGGCGGGCAGGTCGGCGAGTTCCAGGAACCCGTTGCGGATGGTCACCGAATCGAGCCGGTCGGCGACAAACTGCCCGCCGCGGGTTTCCAGCAGCGAGACACGGCTGGGCTCGGGCTCGGCCGCAGTCTCCATCCACGGAATCCGCAGCACCTCGCCGGCCAGTCCGTGTATCGACTCGGGGTAGCTGAACAGGTCGCGGCCCAGTTTCCAGGCGTGCCGGGTCCCGCCGGCTGCGGTCACCGAAACGTTGACGATTTCGACGAGTGGGCCGAGCGTGACTCGGCCACCGGCGTCGGTCTGCATCGCCAGCCGCACCGGCTGCTTGAAGTCGCGGTGCTTGAGCGACACCTGCATGGCACGGCCCGATCGCGGTTCACCGCTCTTGCCCCGCAACTCCAGCACGTAGCCTCCCGGTGTCCGCAGCAGGTGAACGTCGTCGACCTTGGCGACCTGGTCGATCACGTTGACGACGAACACCTGGCTGGTCGAAAGGTCCTGGGGCTTGCCCCGGCTGAGGTTCTTGACTCGGGCGGTGAGGGAGAAGCCGATCTGTGAGAGGCGGGGTGGGACCTGGAACTCGTGGATGCTCTCGGCTCCATCGGAGAGTTCGATGTCACCGACCTCGCGGGTCGAGGAGACTCCATCGTGGTTGGTCGAGGTGATTCGCAGCCGCACGTCCTCGAGCACCGAGACCGAGACAGGCGTGCCGTTGACCGACAGTGATGGCCGGATGACGACCCGGGCCTTGCGCCGGTCGAGCAACGATTCGCGGTCGACCAGGATCCCGGCACCGAACGAGTAGTTCTCGGATTCGTGCTGGAACCGGTCGAACGAGGCGAAACCGTCGTGGACCAGAATGATCGGCTGGGGGCCCGGCGCGGTGCTGAAGGGGATGTGGATCGTCCCGTTCTTCTCGGCGGTGTACTCGCGGCCACCCAGCCAGATCGAGGCGCCGGCGACTCGTGTGCCGGCCTCGTCGAGGACGGCGAACACGTGCCCGGCCGGACCGGTACGGACCAGTTGACGCAGCCTGCCCTTGCGGACCAGTACCCGGCTGCTCTTGCCGTTGCCGATGAAGTCGATCACCCAGGCTCCCCGACCCTTCAACTCGGGGAACGCGAATTTCCGCCGCACCTTCCGCTGGGGGGGCTCGTCGTACTTCAGCGTCCGCTCGAAATTGGGGACCAGCCCGTCGAGATTCACGTCGGTGTTCACCTCGCGGGCCCGATCGCGGTAGTAGTTCAGCGTGTTCAGCTCGAAGATCTTCACGATCAGTGTCTGGACATTCTTGATGTCGAGTTCGAGCGAGATGTCATCGGCGGGGGCGAATTCGCGGTCGTTGGTGGCGACGAAATCGAGGTCCACCCGCTTCTGCAGCCGCCGATACTGGTCGGGGCTCAGCAATGCCGCCCAGCGGGACGGGTCGCCCTGCCCGGCCAGGATCTTGGTCTCGGCGAAGACCTGCTTGAGGTAGGTGTCGGAGAGGAACGCCCGAAACGCTTCGTAGTTCTCCTGCCGCTGGAAGAAGTGCCCGAGGTAGGACCGGACCAGGGGTTCGTCGTTGCCGACGATCGGCAGCCTGGTGACCGATGTGTAGTTGGCCTGGAGGTTGGCCAGGTGCCGTCGGTTGACCAGTTCCCGGATGACCCGCGGCTGCACGTAGACCATGTTGCGCGGCAGCCTGATGTAGTCGAGGAACCGTTGCCGGTTGTGGACGCCCCTGGTGTGGTCGAGCTTGAGTTGCCGAGACAGGACGTGGGCCTTCAGCGAATTGTGGACCGGGTTGAGCCGGCGGACGAAGGACCAGAGTCGGTCGAGGTAGGCGGCCTCGGCGACGGGACTGTTCTTCCAGTCGGTGTCGTTGTCGGGCAGCAGCTTCGAGATGTAGGTGGTGACGAAGTTGTTCTGGTTCTGCAGCGGTGGTTGAAATTCGATGCACTGGTCGAGCTGCTTGCGGAGCAGCAGGCGGTGGATGCCCAGCGAACCGAATCCGCTGCTGCTCGAAGCGGCGAGGTCGTTGATGATCAGACGGGGCAGTCCGGCCAGGTCAGGGCGGGTGAGCCGTGAGAGCAGGTTGCGGCGCTGGCCGGTGGTGAGTTTTCGGGTCGAGAGCCACTCGAGCGCGGAGTTTTCGAATGCCGTCAATGACGTCGTTGGGCTCAGGTGGCGATTGACCAGTGACTGTCGCGAGATCAGCTCGGCGTTGACGGTGGTGGGCAACTGGGCTTTCGCCTCGGTATTCCGCCGCTGGTGGTTCAGGCTGGGCTTCAGGCGATTCCGGAGAAAACCGAGTGTCAGCACCGGCCGCTGGGCGTATCGCAGCAGCACCTGCCGGTTCTCGATTTCCCGGTACAACGCGGTCGGCGACTTGGTCTTCTGCAGCCACAGCTTCATCACCGCGTCGACCTCGGCGTACTTCTCCTGGTTCTGCAGGTGCAGGCTGTGATAGTAGAAGTAGTCCTCGGTGCCCGGGATCAGGGTCTTGAGTGCGACCGAGCGATCCGGTGCCAGCGAGAAGTTCTCGAGGAAAGAAATCTCACCGGCGTTGGTCAAACCCCCACCCAGCAGCAGGACGGCGACCACGGCACGCATATGGACCAATTGACGACACATGGCAGAACTCCCGGTTCAAGAATCACGCAACGGTGAGATCACCGTTGGCATCGGGGGCCGACGTGTCATCGACCCACCAGAACAAATCGTAACGCGCCCCCGGACTACTCGCGACATACGAGTCGTCGTGTCCAGGGGAATACGTCTGGGACGTCGCAATCGGCCGATGAGTTCCCCGAGATTGGGAACTCAACTCAACAACTTGCGCACGACCCGCGCCCCGGTCACCTCGGGATCGGTCAGCCGTTCGTCTCGACCGTTGTGCGGAAACTGCAATTGGTGGTGGTCGATACCGAGCAGATGCAGGATCGTGGCGTGGTAGTCATGGACGCTGACCGGGTCGACGACCGACCGGTAGCCGATCTCGTCGGTGCCGCCGTGGACGTGCCCGCCGCGGAATCCGCCGCCGGACAGCATCATGCCGAAGGCATTCCGGTTGTGGTCTCGTCCGGTCTTGTTCTGGGAAATCGGCAATCGCCCGAATTCCCCGGACCAGACCACGATGGTCGAGTCGAGCAGCCCGCGTTGCTTGAGGTCGGTGATCAGGGCGGCCGAGGGCTGGTCGACCCGAGGGCAGACGGCCTTCAGCCCGGGCTCGAGATTGCTGTGGCTGTCGAAGGGGTTCGACCCGCTGGCGATGGGCACCATCACCTCGACAAACCGCACACCGTGTTCGACCATCCTCCGTGCCATCAGGCAGCGTCGACCGAAGTCGGAGGTGATGGGGTTGTGCAGCCCGTACAGGTCCTGGGTCGCCCGGGTTTCACCGTCCAGGTCCAGCAACCGCTCGGCACTGCTCTGCATCCTGGCGGCCAGCTCGTAGTTGCGGATCCGGGATTCGAGCCGGGTGTCGTCGGGATAAAGTTGGCGTCGGCGGTTGTTGAGTGCGTCGAGCAGGTCGAGATTGCGTCGACGGATCCTGGGGGTGATTGGCCGCGAGGGCTTGAGGTTCAGCACCGCGTCGCCTTCGGACCGGATCTCGGTGCCACGATAGATCGCCGGCAGCCAGCCGTTGTTCCAGTGGTTGGTGCCGCCGTCGGTGTAGCCCTTGGGATCCCGCAACACGACGAACGCGGGCATGTTCTGGTTCTCGGTTCCCAGCCCGTAGCTGACCCACGCCCCCAGCGACGGCCAGTTGGGGACGATCTTTCCGCTTTGCAGGAACCGTTGTGCCTGGGGGTGGTTGTTGTTGGCGCTGTACATCGATCGCACCAGGCAGATGTCGTCGGCCTTGGAGGCGAGGTGAGGCAACATCGAGCTGAACTCGGTCCCGCACTCTCCATGCGGCCTGAACCGGAACGGGCTCCCGACCAGCTTCTTGGCCTCGCTGCCCGTCTGCAGTGTTTCGAAGGTGCCCGAGGCGGTCTTGCCGTGAAATTTCTGCAGAATCGGCTTGGGATCGAACAGGTCCATGTGGCTGGGTCCGCCGACCATGTTGAGCAGGATGACCGAGCGGGCACGGGAGCGGAGGTCGCCGGTCCGCACCGTGGTGTTGATACCCCGTGCGGGTCGTGCAGCGGTGGACTCGTCGGCCAACAGGCTCTGCAACGCCAGCCAGCCGAATCCCAGTGACGAGGATTCCAGCAACTGGCGGCGAGACAGCGGGCCGTCAAACATGGCAATTACTCCCGGTAAAGAAACTCGCTGGTGTTGAGCAGCGTGTGACACAACTCGACCACCGCCAACCGACTCGCCTCGACCCGCGGTTTCCCCGTCGCGACGAGCGAGGCCCGGTTGTCGACCCAGGCAGACCGGCACAACCGGATTTCCTCGGCGTCGGGGTCACGGCAAAGTGTCCTGCGGTAGATCGCCCGGACGACCTGTTCGAATCGGTTCCCCTCGACCGGCCCGTCGATCGTCTCGAGCACTTGCGAGGTGATCCGCGAAGCGACCCCGTTGACGAACGGGCCGTTGATCATCGTCAGGGACTGCAGCGGCACGGCACTGGTTTCTCGATGGCTGCAGGTGGTCAGGATCGACGGCTGGTCGAAGACCTGCAGCAGCGTGATCGAGTAGCCGCGGCGCGTGACCATGTAAACGCTGCGACGCCAACGGTCGTGGGGTCGCTTCAGGCCGCCGGTGTTGATCGTGATCGAACCGTCGCTGTGGGCGATCTGCGGGACAGGCGGGCCGCCGAGCGAACGATCGAGCTGATCGGCGACGGCCAGCAGGCTGTCGCGGATCGCTTCGGATTCGAGCCGTCGCACCGGCATGTGCCACAGCAGTCGGTTGTCGGGATCGACCCGGCGGGCAACGGCCAGGCGGGGCGTTGGGGCCGGGCGGGATGTCTGGCGGTAGGTTCGCGAGACCAGCACCAGTTTCAACAGCGGCTTGGCCCGCCAGCCGTGATGTTGGAACTCGCCGGCCAGCCAGTCGAGCAGCAGGGGATGAGATGGTGGAGTGCCCTGGGTGCCGAAGTCGCCGGAACTCTCGACCAGACCGCGTCCGAAGATTGCCTGCCAGAAGCGGTTGACCAGCACCCGCGTGACCAGGGATCCGGCACGGGTGTCGGGCCGGGTCAGCCAGCGGGCCAGGGCGAGCCTGCGGCCGCTGGATGTCTTGCCGACCCGGGCCGGTTGCATCACCGCGTCCCCGGGCGTGTCGGAGAGGACGCTGAGATAACCCGGCCGGACCGGTGCTGCCGGGTAGAGGTGATCACCTCGCGTCAGGATGAAGGTTGTCGGAGCCTTTCCGACATCGAACAGCGCCTGGATTCGGCCGTAGCTTCTCTTCTGCAACTCGAGGCCGGCGATCTCCTGCTCGGCC
>CAUZEQ010000230.1:0-8085 GCA_963578885.1 Planctomycetota bacterium | reverse complement strand
TGGGGAGGAGGAGTCGGGCGAGGGGTTTCTGGATGGCTCGGATCGCCAGGAGTGCGGCGAGGACGACCAGGGAGTTGGCCAGCGCGTCACCGAGTGTGCTGATGAGGGTTGTGGGGAGTGTGGCAGAGAGCCAGCCGGGGACCGATTCGACGGCACCGATTCGTACGAGTCTCGAGACCGATTCGATGCCGAGGGTGAGGATGAGTGTGGCGAGGGTGACGGTGGTGATCGAGCGGAGTGGTCGAGCGGTCCAGGCGGCGGGCAGCAGGCTGACCGCGGTGGCGGCCAGGACGAGGTCCAGACCCAGGGGTCCGTTGCCACGCAGGCAGTCGCTGGTGAATCCCAGCACCGCGGCCCAGGCCAGCACCGCGGCTCCCTCACAGCTCGCCACGGCCAACGCCAGCACGATCCACAACGGCCGGATGGTCAGGCCGCCGAGGTCCAGTGCGGGAGCGATCGAGGTTTCGGCGACCAGCGCGGTGTAGGCCAGCACCAGCAGCAGCAGGTGGCGGAAGCACTTCAGAGGGTTCATTGGGCCAGGACTCCCTGCGAGTTGGCCTGCGGGCGATGGAACCGCCTGGTCAGGACGTCGAGTTGTTTGAGTTCACCGAGATCGATGGCCGGGCGGATGCGGATGTCCCAATGCGGGGCTCCGTCGGACAACTCGGCTTGCACCACCGTGCCGTAGACCATCGGCCAGGCATCGGGCTGGTCCCGACCGTCGGTATAGACCACGTCGCCGATGGCGACCGCAGCGGTGGCCGGCACCAGCGTCAAGCGGCAGAACCCGTCTCCGGTGCCCTCGAGCATGCCTCGGGTCGAGAAGACCGGTTGGTCGCGGCCGGGTCGAGCCAGTCGTGCGAGGCCTCGGAAACGGGTGTCAGTCAGAGGCTGCAGTGTGGAGGTCCAGCGTCCGACTCGCGAAATCCGACCCGCCACACGACGACCGGCGTAGGCCGGTTGTCCCCGGGCCAGTCCCCGGTTGCGGCCGACGTCCAGCGTGGTGTGGCCGGGTTCGACCACCAGGCTCTCGGCGGAGAGCCCGCGGCCTCGATCGAGGATCCTGCCGGCCTGCCAGGCCTGGATCGTTTCCTGGCCGAGCACCCGGACCGTGACCAGGTCGGTGGTGACCAGTGGCGGATGTTGAGGATCCTCAGACGGTGTGTCGGTGGTCTCTTGGGTCAACCGTGAGTTGGCCAGTCTCAGACGACGGATCTCCAGCCTCGCGGCGTCCAGCTCACGCCGTTCCCGGTCGTCGGTCCGCGGCGTTTGAGCCCAGGATCGCCAGGCCGCCAGTCGCTGGGCCGTGTCGAGAACGGCCTGCTGTCCAGGCCGGGCGACATCGACCACCCGGCTGCGGATCGTCTCGGCGATCTCTCCGGGCACACTCGCCAGCACCAGCCCGATCACCAGGCAGGCTGTCAGAGGCTTCCAGCTCGTAGTGGACCTCACCACCGTGCCCTCACCGTACCCGCGTCCAGACAGCGACCCCCTCGGCGGGGTCGGGTGTCAGTTGCAGAGCGTTCACAGGTCGCTGTCGCCATCCTCGAGTGCGCTTCGCCATTGGGAGAGGTGTTCGAGGCAGATCGCGGTGCCTCGAGCGACGGTCGTCAGCGGGTCCTCGGCCACTCGGACCGGAACGCCGAGATGTTCGTTCATCAGCTGATCGAGTCCTCTGAGCAACGAGCCTCCCCCGGTGAGCACCAGCCCGGTATCGACGATGTCGGCGGCCAGTTCGGGCTGGCACTGCTCGATCACACCACGGATCGCAGCCAGGATCGATTCGAGCGGCTCTGCGAGTGCTTCGCGGATCTCCTCGCTGGTTACCACCGCCTTGCGGGGCACTCCGCTGATCGTGTCGACTCCACGAACTTCCGCGGTGCGTTCTCCATCGAGCGGAAACGCGCTGCCGGCTTCGATCTTGATCGCCTCGGCCGCCTGCGTCCCGATCAGCAGCGAGAAGTGCTGTTTCATGTACTCGACAATCGCCTGATCCATCTCGTCACCGCCGATGCGGATCGAGCGGCTGACGACGATTTCTGCGAGGCTGAGGATGGCGATCTCGGTCGTGCCGCCTCCGATATCGCAGACCATGCTGGCCATCGGTTCGGAGATCGGCAGCCCGGCTCCGATGCCCGCGGCCTTCGATTCGTCGATCAGGTAGACGCGTCCGGCTCCGGCCCGTTCGGCGCTGTTGAAGACCGCTCGTTTTTCGACCGGCGTGATGCCTCCGGGAACCGCGATCACCACCCGCGGTTTCAGCAGCCGGTGGCGGCACGACTTGTTGATGAAGTACTCGAGCATCGCTTCGCACAGCTCGAAGTCGGTGATCACTCCGTCGGCCAAAGGTCTCACGGCGGTGATCGAATCGGGCGTGCGGCCCAGCATCTGCTTGGCCAGCTTGCCGACCGCGGTACCTCGGCCGAGCACCCGGCGGGTCCCCTTTTCCAGTGCCACCACGCTCGGCTCGTTCACCACCACACCCTCGCCCTGGATCGCCACCAGCGTGTTGGCGGTGCCCAGGTCGATGGCCAGGTCGGGACAGATCCACTGGCGGAGACGGTGCAGCATGGTTCGAGGGGTGTGAACGTGAGTTGCGGGGGGGTGGGTGAGTCGAGAGAAAACCGTGCAGGGTATGGGTTTGTAGTTCCGTAATGGGATTGTCGCAAGATGCAGTTCAACCGGCGGTGCGACTGCGATTCACAGTCGATGCGGCGTAGAATCGATGGCCATGACTCCGCCAGCCCTTCGTCCCCAGAGCGAACGACCACAGACAGCCATCGTCACCGGATCGGCCGTGCGAATCGGTCGCAGCGTGGTGCTGGAACTGGCTCGTCGTGGCTGGCAGGTGCTGGTGCATTACCGGGAATCGGGGATCGAGGCTGGTGAGTTGGTCGAAGAGGTTTCCGGCGAGGGGGGCGTGGCGATTGCCGTGCAGGCGGACCTGTGCGAGCCGTGGGCGGCGGCCGAGACGTTGTTCGAGGCGGCCGAGAGTCGGCTGGGTCGGGTGTCTCTACTGGTCAACAATGCTGCGATCTTTGAGGGTGGTGGGCTGGGAGCGACCGATCAAGCGACCTGGCAGATGCTGTTTGCGATCAACCTCGAGGCTCCCTATGTGCTGTCGCAGCGATTTGTCGAGGGGCTGGGTGAGTCGGGGACCGGGCAGATCATTAACCTGGTCGACTGGCGTGGCCTGCAGCTGGATCCGCAGAGACTGGCGTACTCGTTGACCAAGCAGGGCTTGGTGAGTCTGACCCGGAGCCTGGCCGAGTCGTTGGCGCCGCGGGTGCGGGTCAACGCGGTGGCGCCCGGGCCGGTGCTGCCTGCGGTGGGAGCCGATGAAGACGAACTGGCCGCCGCCGTGGCCGCCTCACCCCTGGCCACCGGCGGGACTCCGGAAGACGTCGTCGACGCGATCGGCTACCTGCTGGATGCCCGCCTGGTCACCGGCGATGTGCTGTCGGTGGCCGGTGGTGCGCAGTTGGCGGCCAGCCGGACAATCCAGAAATGAGGCCGTCTGAAGACGAAGCCAACTCCTGAGGAAACCGTCTTTTCGAGAAGATTCGAGACGTTTCGAGAAAATGTGAATGACCGACCGCATCGATATCCACGACCTGATGATCCGGGCCATTGTCGGGATCAACGACGACGAGCGAGTCAATCGCCAGGACGTGGTGATCAACATCACGCTTTGGACCGATACGGCACAGGCCGGCCGGACCGACGAGATCGATGACACGATCAACTACCGCACGTTGAGCAAGAGAGTGATTGAACTGGTCGAGGAGTCGAGTTTTTTCCTGGTCGAGAAGCTGGCGGCGGAGATCGCTCGGGTGGGTCTCGAGTTTTCCGACTCGATCGAACGGGTACGGATCTCGGTCGAAAAACCCGGCGCGGTCCGGTTCGCTCGTTCCGTGGGCATCACGATCGAGCGGACTCGGGACGAGTTGTGAGCTCGGGGCGTGCTGGGCCAGGTCGGGTTACTGGCTGAGTCGTTCCAGCAGTCGCAGCAGCTGAAGCAGGTCGTCGTTCTGGCTCTTTTTCTTGATCCGCAGGTCCCAGGCGGAGGTCCAGGAAACCGTGGTGGGTCGGAATCCCAGCTCGAGCATTCGCCTGTGGAAGTCGGGCAGGTGAGCGGCTCCGTAGAAGACACCGATCCGTCTTTTTCCCTCGTCGAGTTGTTCCCGCAGCACGAGCATGGCGGCGGCATTGCGGTCCTGGATCAGCAGTTGATCGAGTGTCTTGCCGACTCCGGTTCCCGGTCCCAGCTCGGTCATCTGTTCGGCCATCATGCGTTTCATCTTCACCGGTCCATTGGGGTCCAGCAGCATGGTGACCAGGTCGAGCTGCTGGACCTGCGTCTTGCCGCCATTCTTGCGGGCCTTTTCACCGGCAATCGCCTGCTGCCGGAGCATGTCGGCCAGGACCCCGAGGGTGATCGACAACGGGGTATCGCCCCGCTTCTTCATCGCCGCGGCCATGTCCTCGGGCGAGAGATCGGCGTGGACGAAGTTCTTCTTCGTGTAGTCGATCAGTTCGAGTTGGTGATCGAGTTCGAGGGTCGATTTCATGGCGTTCTGCAGGAAGCCGGCGGGGTTGTTGGAAGCCGCCTTGGCTCCCTTGGGCGGTCGGGTGCCCTTGGCTCCGACCAGCTCATAAAGCAGTGCGTCGTATTGTTCGAACTGCTTGTTGAGTGCCGTGTAGTAGGACCGGTCGCCGACGTGGACGGCTCCGATCATGTCGACGGTGACTCGTTGCTTGCGTCGCTTGCCCTTGGACTTCCTGGATCGCTTCTTCACGTAGCGAACCGTGGCGGTTTCCATTCTCAGCGGTTCCTTCGTCTTCTCGTCACGGACGATCCGGATGAAGGCGGGGACGTTGTCCGAGACGGACTTCTTGCGGGCTGCGGCCTTGGAAGCGGGCTTGGCAGATGCCGCGTCGGCCTGCCGGGCAGCGAGCGGGGCCGCCCATAGCGCGATGGCCAGGCAGGTCAGACCGGTCCAGGCGAGGGGGTCGCGGGACCGAACAGGACGACGGGGTCGAGTCGAGAGCATGGACATGGTCGGGTTCTCTGGTTGGCCGACAGGGCGCACGCGGGATTCCACCAGTTCAGTTCAACCACTGGACCCGGGATACGCAAGATCGCACCAGCTCTTCGTCACCGAAGAGAGAATATTGCGACCTGGAACATTTTCGGATTTCCGGAAACTGCAGCCGGCCAGACGTGGAAAACGGCGAGCCCTCTCTTCCGGGTTGAATCGGAAGAGAGGGGAGTTGAGAGGGAATAACAGGGGGCTCGTTGCCTCTCGACTCGGCTCGCCAATGAACCAGTCATCCGCAGCGGTCGATTCAAAGGACCTCGATCCGAGTTGCCTCGTTGCTCGAGTTGTAGTCCACATCGACCCGGTCACCCTCGTGCAGGTCGTCAAACGTAATGTTGTTGCCATTGGCATCGACAATCACCGTGTTGTGCGTGACCTTGACCGTCTGTACACGACCCACCCGATTCTTGACGCGGATCTTCTTCTTCTTTTTGTCCTTGTGCACGATCTCACCGGTGATGTCGTCGGCAAGAGCGATCGCGTCAGCCAAACCCAACTCACCCGCAAGGTCGCCGGCCGCAGCCGCCAACTCCTCCATCGCCGCAAGATCCGTGGGATCTCCCGCCAGCCGCATCAGCAGACGACGCACGTCGCGTCGAGGTCCGGGAAGAACACCAATCCGAGCTCGCGCCAAGTCCATGTAGCCGCTCGATGTGGTGCCCGAAAGAACGAGCATGTAGCGGCCGGGAGGGACGGTACTGGGAATGTGTAGCAACAGCTTGACCCGTCGGGCCTCGTCCATACCCAGACGCAGGTATTCGCTTCCCAGGTGCACGCGGACATCTCTGAGGGGATCGTACAACCACGCATCGAGTGCGACCGGGGTCGGGCAACTGCCGCAATTGACGACTCCGGCAACCATCGATGCCCGGCTGCCGGCATGAACCCGCTGGGGTGAATCGAGGATTAGGACCTGGACACACTGATGAGCCCCGGCGATCGGGGTGTTCAGACCCAAGCCCAGGGCGCCAACGACGAGCAACGCGCGTACGGTGAGTGTAGACATGTGATACTCTCCAGAAAATTGGACCGGCGGAAGGGGATGTGAGTTGTCGTCTCGGCGGTGAGAGGCCCCGGCCGGGTTGGTCCTGCCTGCACACCGCAACAACACCCATTCAAGAAGCAATAGCCATGCCGAACGGGGCCCACTTTAGAGATTCGGACATAAACTGTGTGGTACTCACGAGATGCAAATAGCAGGCAACTCTGAATCAAGTGTCTGTTTGTCTGAGTTGAGAGTGCTCGAGTGTTGCGAATTGCAACATGTCGCGGTTGCAGCAGCTCGATTGGGACTCGAGTCGGGGCTGCGGTCGCTCTTCAGAGGTTGCAGGAATCGCCGGCAATGACTTGCAGCACGGCGGTCTCGACTCGAGCCCCGATACGCTCTCGGGCGGCTCGGGTGCTTGTCGAGGATCTCAGAGGTGGATTCGGGAACTTCGTCTGGACAAAGCGGGATCTTCTTCCTTCAATGCTGCCGACGTGATCGTCTCCCGCGCTGAGAGAAACCGGTCGGTCGGCAGGTCCCCTGAGCTGCGGAAGGCCTCGTGATTCAGTTTCAATCAGAAATGCGGAAGCTGTTTGCCACCGAGTCGCACGTCTCGGATTTCCTGCGGATAGGTGGCCGGGAGGTGCGGTGTGTCAAGAACCGCAGTACCCGGTGGTTCGAACGTGACGGACAGGGGTTCTATATCAAGTCACACGGAGCCGCGGGGTGGTGGGCGGTCTTGAAGGAGTGGTTGCACTTTCGCCGTCCCGAGGTGGGGGCCAAGCCTGAGTGGTTAGCCTTGCAGGCGGCTGCGATCCTGGGAATCCGTGTTCCGGAAGTTGTGGCGTTTGGCGAAGCGGGGTCCAGCCGGGCAACACAACGGTCATTCCTGGTGACCCGTGAGATCGCACCGGCGATCAGTCTCGAGGAGCTCTTTCAGGATGGCAGTTGGCGGCAGATAAGCCCGGTCACGCGTCGGCAATTGATCCGCGGCGTCGCGGAGATCGCTCGTCGGCTGCATTCCGGGGGGCTGAATCATCGCGATTTCTACCTGTGCCACTTCCTGTTGGACCAGCCATTGGTGCGCGAGCACGGTCCGGGGCTGTCACTCATTGACCTGCACCGGGTCCAGCAGCGCAAACGCGTACCCCGTCGCTGGCTGGTCAAGGACATGGCGGGGCTGTATTTCTCGGCCTTGGACCTGGACCTCACGTTGCGAGAACGGATGTTGTTCATCGCGTGCTACTCCGGGCGACCGTTGCGTGAAGTGCTCCGCGAGGACCGAGGGTTCTGGCAGACGGTCAGTCGGCGTGCCCATCGCCTGTACCGAAAGATCCATGGACGCCAGGCAAGGGGGGATGTGGTGCCGAAAAAGGCCCAAGCGCTCCCGGGCGTCGCTCGACGATGATCGACCGCTGGCGTCTTGACCACAACCACCCAACCGAGCATATTGCTCTCGTGCCATCAGACTCCGGCCGAAACTGCGGCCGACTGTGTTCTGCGGGACTCCTCGACACTCCGTCCTGCAAAACAAGAAGCCCACCACGGGACCTTTATTCTCACTTCGGGAGTAGCCAGGCAAGGCAATGAGTCGTCCTCCGAGACCAACGATCCCGGTGATATCTGCATACCGCGTCAAACGTACGGCGGTGCGAAACTGACCTACCCCCAAATCTTGTACCACTCCTAATGAGAGAGTTTCAGGTCAGTGGGAGTTCTGTGTTCTGGTGGATGAAGCGTAGCGGAATTCTCCAGAACACAGTTGGCCGCGAACGCGGCCGGGGTTTGGTAGCCGAGGGCACTATGTGGTCGCCGGTGGTTGTAGTCAAGACGCCAACGGTCAATCACCCAGCGAGCGTCCGCCAGGCCGAGGAACAGCTCCCCGTTGAGCAACTCGTCACGGAACTTTCCGTTGAATGACTCCACGTAGCCATTCTCCCAGGGACTGCTCTTGGCAATGAACAGAGTGCTGACGCCGGCCTGGACCAACCAGCGTCG
>CAUZEQ010000229.1:0-8109 GCA_963578885.1 Planctomycetota bacterium | reverse complement strand
GGGTCAACGGTGAGGAGGTCTCGGGTGGATCCAACTGCCAGCCGGCGGCTGGATTCATGGCACTCGAAAGCGAGGGATCACCTGTCGAATTCCGCAACCTGCGGATCCGTGAGTTACCCGGTTCAGGAATAGCCAAGGCAGTCGCAGCAGCAGAGAAAGCTGCGGGCACGAAGATTGCAGCAGCCAAGACCGTGACGGCGAAGAAGGCTGCCGTACAGATAGCGGCAGCCAAGGCAGCGGCACAGAAGGCAGCGACCGAGAAGGTGGCAGCGGCCGAGAAGGCAGCGGCCGAGAAGGTGGCAGCGGCGGAAAAGGCAGCGACAGTAAGAGTCGCAGCGGCCAAGGCGGCAGCGGCCAAGGCGGCAGCGGCCAAGGCGGCAGCGGAAAAGGCGGCGGCGGAAAAGGCGGCGGCAATCGCTTCGAAGAAGAACTCCAAGCTGCTGAAAGCCGTCACCAAGCCCCTGGCCGGTCTCGCCAAGGCTCTCGGAGGGCTCTTCGACTGATCACCACCGTGTGTGAGACCAGCTAGACCGAGGTGCTGAACTGCGGCGCGCCGGCTCTCGACTTCTTCGCGTCGCACCGATCCGCCACAATCTTCTCCTGCAGCTTCTTCGGCACCCGTCGGTAGCTGTCTAGCTCCATCGTGAACGTGGCTTGGCCCTGTGAGAGGCTGCGGAGGTCGGTGGCGTAACCGAACGTCTCGGCCAACGGGACCTGCGCCCGGATCGTCACGATCTCGCCGGACATGTCCGCCGAAACCACCATCCCGCGTCGGCTGTTGAGGTCGCCGCTGATCGAACCCTGGAAATCTCGAGGACACTCGATCTCGATGTTCATGATCGGCTCGAGCAGCACCGGCTTCATCTTGCGGAAGTTCTCGCGGAAGCAGGCCGCGGCGGCGGTCTGGAACGCCTTGTCGCTGCTGTCGACGTCGTGGTACGAGCCGTCGTTGAGTTCGACTCGAACGCCGATCACGGGATAGTAGGCCACCGGGCCCTTCTCGAGACAGCTTCGGAACCCCTTCTCGATCGACGGGATGTACTGCCTGGGGATCCGGCCACCCTTGATGTTGTCCTCGAACACGAACGCCTCTTCATCGGTCCCGGCAAAGACCTCGAGCCGGCCGACGATATGAGCGAACTGTCCGGCGCCGCCGGTCTGCTTCTTGTGCCGGTGGTTGAAATCGGCTCCTCGTGTCGGAGCCTCGCGGTAGGCCACCTGGGGTGCCCCCGATTCGACCACCACCTTGTACTCGCGGCGGATCCGCTCGAGATACACTTCCAGGTGCAACTCGCCCATCCCCGCGATCACCACCTCGTTGCTCTCCGGATCGGTCGCCACTCGAAACGTCGGGTCCTCGCGGCGGAACCTCTGCAGGGCCTGGGTCAGACGATCCTCGTCCTGGCGATCGCGGGGTCGCACGGCCACGCCGATGACCGGCTCGGGAACAAACATCCCTTCGAGCATGCAGTAGTCGCGGTCGAGTGCGTAGGTATCGCCGCTGGCGGCCTCGATTCCCATCACCGCCACGATGTCACCCGCCCGGGCAGATTCCACCTCTTCCCGCTTCTCGGCGTGCATCCGGAAGATCCGGCTGAAGCGCTCCTTGCGCCGGGTCCGCTGGTTGTAGTAGATCGCACCCCGCTGCATCGTGCCCTGGTAGATCCGCGTGAAGGTCAACTGGCCAAAGGCGTCGTCGACGATCTTGAAGGCCATCGCCACCAGCGGAGCCGACGGATCGGCGGCCAACGTGATGGTCTCCTCAATCGCCGGAGCGTCCCGGGTCACCGAGTCCGACTCGACATCGCTCTCCCATTCACCGCCACCGCCGTCGGGGTCATCAAGGGCCTGCTGCTCTGCCACATCGCTCGACGCTCCCGACGCGACATACGCCGTGGTCTCACAATCCAGTGGTGAGGGCAGATATTCGACGACGGCATCCAGGAGTGGTTGGACGCCCTTGTTGCGGTAGGCCGAGCCCAGCAAGACCGGGGCGATTGCCAGGTCGATCGTTGCCTGCCTGACCACCTTGTGGATCAACGCCTGACTGACCGGCGGTTCGTCCAGGCACGCTTCCATGAAGTCGTCGTCGAGCATCGCGAGTTTTTCGAGCATCCGGTCACGGGCGGCTTCGGCCTCGGCTTGCATCGACTCGGGGATCGCCTCGCGTCGCAGCACTTCACCGTTCTCGCCGTCGAAGTAGGTCGCGTGCATCGAGACCAGGTCGACCACTCCCTCGAAATCGGCGGCGATGCCGATCGGCAACTGCATCAGAACCGACTCGACACCCAGCCGGGTCCGCACGTCCTCGCAGACCTGGATCGGATCGGCGCCGGTGCGATCGAGCTTGTTGATGAAGATCAGCCGTGGCACGCCGTAACGCTTGATCTGGCGATCGACGGTCAGCGACTGAGACTGCACGCCACCGACAGCACACAGAACCAGCACCGCGCCATCGAGTACCCTCAGGCACCGCTCCACCTCGACGGTGAAATCGACATGTCCAGGAGTGTCGATGAGGTTGATCTGGTGATCGAGCCAGTCGACCCGGGTGGTGGCACTGGTGATCGTGATGCCGCGTTCCTGCTCGAGATCCATATGATCCATCGTGGCGCCCCCGCCGCCGTGAACCTCCTCCATCTTGTGCAGTCGACCGGCGTAGAACAGGATCCGTTCGCTGAGCGTGGTCTTGCCCGAATCGATGTGGGCCGAAATTCCAATGTTCCGCAGCGTCTTGAGACTCATCGTATCACTCGGGTTTCTGCTGTCTGGTTTCTGACGTCAGCGTGTCTGAGCCACTTGGCCGATGTGCGTGTTGAACAACAATTCCCAAAAACTCTTTTGCTTCCTCGAGACCACGATCGCCGTGCCGCGTGAGAGGTTGGGTGAGGCTTGCGAGGGAAACACCGCGAGCGTTCACCTGAACCGGTCCTGGTTCTACTTACGACCTCAACACCGCGGAGGCCCGGATGCCTCGTGGGGCGGCGGAGGTCAGGACGCGATAGCGTGTCGCGGCCGCAGCGGATAAAGCGTCATCATGGCATGTCAACCGATGGAGTTACCCGGATCACCATCGGTCTGTCTCGGCTCTTGGCCGCGGCAGGGATGAGAAGAATCCGCGTGAGTTGAGTCGGGAGGCGAATCTGCCCGAGGCAGGCAGCTCTCGAACTCCAAAGCAAGCGATCCTATATAGAGGTTGCGGCGACGGGTGGGAAGGCTGAAGCAGGGACTGGCTCCAGAGCCCCGCCTCCGGCGGGGCGTCGGTGCCTGTCCCGGAATCCACAACCCCGTTCCCCGCAGCCGGGACAGGCACCCCGCTCGGCTGACGCCTCGGGGAGAGCCAGTCCCCAAACGCTCAATCAATCCGCTATCATCGGTGAACGCTATTTTTCACCAACTCTCCAACCGGCCCCACACACCAAGGACACCCCGGATGATCTCCATCCGCGCCTCGCTGACCGTTGTGCTGCTCGCCTCAACCTCGTTCGCCGCCGACAAGCCGGCCGAGGATCGCAAGGGGCTCGACTTCTTCGAATCGAAGATCCGCCCGGTGCTGGTCCGGCACTGCTACAAATGCCACTCGGCCAAGGCCGCCTCGACCAAGATGCTCAAGGGAGGTCTCCAAGTCGACACTCGGTCAGGGATCCGCAAGGGAGGCGAGACGGGACCGGCGATCGTGCCGGGGCAACCCGGCAAGAGCCTGCTGGTGGCGGCGCTGAAGCACGACGGGCTCGAGATGCCTCCCAAGGCCAAGCTGCCCGCATCGATCGTCGCCGACTTCGAGAAGTGGATCCAGCTGGGAGCCCCCGACCCTCGAGACGGGAAGACCGTGGCCACGACCACCATCGACATCAAGGCGGGCAAGACACACTGGTCGTTTCAACCGCTGGCCGACGTCAAGCCGCCCCAGGTCGCCGACGGCGACACCGTTCGCACCGACATCGACCGCTTCATTCACACGCTGCAGAGGGCCAAGGGCATCTCGCCCAACCTCCGGGCCACTCCGGCAACACTGCTGCGGCGGCTGCACTTCGACCTGGTCGGACTGCCACCGGGTGCCGACGACCAGCAGAGATTCCTGGCCGAAGCCGACAAGGACTTCGAAGCGGCGTGGGCACAAGAGGTCGATCGGGTGCTGGCCAGCACCCACTACGGTGAACGCTGGGGCCGGCACTGGCTGGACCTGGTGCGGTTTGCCGAGAGCAACGGGTACGCGTTCGACAAGGACCGGGTCAGTGCCTTCCAGTATCGCGACTTCGTGATCCGGGCCCTGAACCGGGATATGCCCTACGACCAGTTCGTGCGACTGCAGGTCGCGGGCGACCTGCTGGCCCAGACCAACGCCAAGACGAATCCCGCAGCCCGCACCGCGCTCGATGCGGTCGCCGCCACCGGGTTCCTCGTCGCCGGACCGTTTACCACTCAGCAGACACAAAAAGAACGCGAACGCAGCCGCTACGAACAACTCGACGACATCGTCGCCACGCTGGGCACCAGCCTGCTAGGCCTGACCGTCGGATGTGCTCGGTGCCACAGCCACAAGTACGACCCTCTGCCTCAGAGCGACTACTACCGCTTCGTGAGTTGTTTCAAGGAAGTCGGTTTCGGCGACACCAGCCTGAATCTCACCCCCGAAACCTTCCAGGCGGCGCAGGTCAAGTTCGCCGCCGACCTGAATCCACTAACTGACGCGGTGGCGGCCTGGGAGAAGGACCAGCTGTCATCGCGGTTCACCGACTGGCTGACCCGTCGCCCGTCCGAGCCTCCCGTGCCGACTCTCGGTCACTGGCACCACGTCGGCCCGTTCCCCGCCGCCGACTTCAACAAGGCCTACGACACCGCGGCCGGCCCCGAGACTGCTGCCGGGAAGCGAGTCAACCTGGGCCAGGTCTTCGGTGAAAAATCGATCGGCTGGGGGGTCCAGCCCACCTGGACCGACGCCAAGATCCACAACACGCTCACCGGCACCAACGCCGCCAACTACCTGGTCCGCATCATCGAGTCTCCCTCGGCCCTGCCTGTCGAATTCGCCTTCGGAGCCGACGACGCCATCAAGGCGTTTCTCAACGGCAGCGAGATCCTCAACAAGAAGACCATGGGGGACGTGAAGGCCGACCAGCACAAGGTCAAGGTCACGCTCAAACCCGGTCGCAACGAGCTGCTGATCAAGGTGGTCAACGCCGGCGGACCATCGGGTTTCTCCTTCCGACTCTCCGGTGGCCAGGTCCCAGGCGACGTGCTCGCCGCCTGGAAGCTGCCCGATGCGAAGTGGACGCCGAAGCAGAAAACGGCACTCCGCGACTGGTACCGCACCACAGACGAGCAGTGGATCTCGCTCAGCGACGCCGTGGCTGCGCATAAGAAAGTTCAGCCCAAGCCCCAGATGACTCCGGTCTACTCGGCCAAGGTCAAGGGCACCAGCTACCAGTTCGGAGACGACACCTTCAAGGTCTACTTCCTGGCCCGCGGCAATGCCGACAACAAGCAGGGCGAAGCCCCCGCCGGGTTCCTGCAGGTGCTGATCAACAGCAAGCAGGACGGCCAGCACTGGCTCACCGGCCCCGACAAGAAACAAGCGGTCAAGCCGCGGATCGCCGCGGCCGACTGGTTGACCGACATCGACAACGGAGCCGGTCACCTGCTGGCCCGGGTGATTGTCAACCGCATCTGGCAGTACCACTTCGGCCGTGGCCTGGTCACCACGTCCAGCGACTTCGGCACCCGCGGCGAACGACCCACCCACCCCAGGCTGCTCGACTGGCTCGCCGGTGAGCTGATCCGAGGTGGCTGGAAACTGAAGCGGATCCACCGCCTGGTGCTGGCCAGCCACACCTGGATGCAGGGCAACGGACGCTCGGCGGATGCCGAGAAGATCGACCCGGACAACCGGCTGTGGTGGCGACGCAAAGCGAAGCGACTCGAGGCCGAGTTGATCCGCGATTCGCTGCTGGATATCAGCGGGCGACTCGATCGCAAGATGTTCGGCAAGGGATCACTCGACGAGAAATCGCCGCGACGCAGTATCTACCTGACCGTGAAGCGAGGCCGCCTGATCCCGATCCTGCAGCTCTTTGATGCTCCCGACGCGATGCAGGGCGTGGGGAAACGCAACGAGAGCACCGTGGCTCCCCAGGCCCTGGCGATGCTCAACTCGCCCTTCATCCGAGAACTCTCGGGAGGCTTCGCCAAGCGGGTCCGACCCGACAAGCAGACGTCACTGGCACAGGCCGTCGACTCGGCCTACCGCCTGGCATTGGCACGGTCGCCGGATTCGAGTGAACGGGAAGCGATGCTGGCCTTCATCAAGACACAAGCCGACTCACGCAAGGGACAGGCCAACGCCGAAGAACTGGCCGTACGAGACTTCTGCCAGCTCCTGCTCTGCAGCAACGAGTTTGTTTACGTCGACTGAGCAACCCGTTCCGTTACGAAACAAAACGACACGACAACGAAACGAACAGGACCCGCTCCTTACCGGGGCCCAAGGATATTCGCCATGCAGCACATTCCCGGCTTCAACTTCGCCTCCCGCCGCCATTTTCTCGAGACAGCCGGCCTGGGCTTCGGCTCGGTCGCCCTGACCAGCCTGTTGCATTCCGAGGGCCTGCTCGGAGACGAGTCCTCAACCAACCCGCTGGCCCCGACTCATTCGCACTTCCGGCCCGGTGCCAAGGCGGTGATCTGGCTGTTCCAGACCGGCAGCCCCTCACAGGTCGACACGTTTGACTACAAGCCCGAGTTGCAGAAGCGGCACGGGCAATCGCTGGACGGAGCGGACCCCAAGACCGGGTTCTTCACGACCAGCGGCAAGTGCCTGAAGTCGCCGTTCAAGTTCAACCAGCACGGCGAGAGCGGAGCGTGGATCTCGGAGATCTTCCCCAACATCGCTCGCCACGCCGACGATATCGCCTTCATCTATTCGTGCTTCTCACGCTCGAACAACCACACCCCCGCGATGCTCGAGTTGAACTCGGGCTTCATCCGCCAGGGGTTCCCCAGCCTGGGCAGTTGGCTGACCTACGGGCTGGGCAGCGAGAACACGAACCTGCCGGCCTACGTCGTGATGCACGGCAAGAAGCCTCGAGGCGGCGACCCGGTCTGGAGCTCGGGGTTCCTGCCCAGCGTCTACCAGGCCACGGCGCTGGACCCGCGACAGGCCCAGCCGATCAGCAACCTGCAGCGTTCCGGCGAGTTGACCGATCCGCAGCAGCGGAGCCTGCTCGATGCTCTGCGGGCGGCCAACAGCAAGCATGCCAGCACGCGGCCCTTTGACCGGGACCTCTCGGCGAGGCTCGAGTCGTTCGAGTTGGCCTACCGGATGCAGGTGGCGGCGCCCGAGGCGTTTGACGTCGGCCGCGAGACGAAACAGACGCAGGAGGCCTACGGTCTGAACCGCCAGGAGTCCAAGGACTACGGGCGGCAGTGCCTGATCGCGCGTCGGTTGATCGAGCGAGGCGTGAGATTCGTGCAGGTCTTTGCCGACGTGGCCAAGACGCCCGGCGGTGGAGTCAACGACGTGCCCTGGGACGCTCACTCGGACATCAGCGTCAACCACGGCATGTGTGCCCGCTCGGTCGACCAGCCGACCGGTGCGTTGCTGGATGACCTGAAGCAGCGAGGCCTGCTCGATGACACGCTGATCATCTACGGCGGCGAGTTCGGCCGGACATCCGATTCGCAGGGTGCCAAGGGCCGTGATCACAACCCGAATGCCTTCACCACGTGGATGGCCGGCGGAGGCATCAAGGGTGGCACGCAGTACGGCGCCAGCGACGCGTTCGGCTACAAGTCGGTCGAGAACCGCGTCAGTGCTCACGACCTGCACGCGACGATCCTGAAGCTGATGGGCTTCGACCACAAGAAGCTGACCTACCGGGTCAACGGCCGAGACTTCCGCCTGACCGACGTGGCCGGCGATGTGATCGACGCCCTGATCGCGTAACCCGCCTGCGGCGGGTTGAAGAACTCGGACCCTGGGGTCAGACGCCGCCCACAACGGGGTTTGCTCCACCTGTCGCGTTTCACAGGCGGGGCCTGACCCCTTCTTCGAGTTGCAACGAGCGCTGGTTGAAAAGGGGTCAGGCCCCGCCTGCGTGCCGTTCTGGGTGG
>CAUZEQ010000228.1:0-8120 GCA_963578885.1 Planctomycetota bacterium | reverse complement strand
TGATCGAGATGCTCATCAAGCGGGGGCTGATCGAAAAGGACGAGACCGGTAAGTTCCACGTCACGCCGCGTGGAGTCCGGCGGGTCGAGAACAAGGCACTCGAGGAACTGTTTCTGCTGGGTAAGACCGGGCAAACGGGCAAGCACGACACGGCCAAAAGAGGACCCGGTGAGACCCGGCACGAAGAGTCTCGGCCCTACGAGTACGGTGACCCGGTCGCGAACCTCGACCTCCACGCAACGCTCCGCAACGCACTGGCCCGGCAGGGTGGCGGCACGCCGGTGGCGATCAGCCACGACGACCTGGAAGTCTACGAAACCGAATACCAGGCCGCCTGTGCCACCGTCGTCCTGCTCGACATGTCCGGCAGCATGTCCCGCTACGGCAAGTTCGGCCAGGCCAAGAAAGTCGCCCTGGCGATGAATTCGCTGGTCCGAGGCCGCTACCGGGGTGACTTCCTGCAGGTCGTCGGGTTCTACACCTACGCCACACCACTCTCGGAACGAGAACTGCTCTACGCGGCACCCAAACAGGTCAGCATCTTCGATCCCCGTGTCCACCTCAGAATCCCACTCGACAACCCCCCGTCATTCGTCCCCGAACACTTCACCAACATCCAGGCCGGACTGCAGTTCGCTCGACGACTGCTCGCACGACAATCGGCCCAGAACAAGCAGATCATCACGATCACCGACGGCGAACCGACCGCTCATCTGGAAGGCCGTGAGCTGGTGCTGGTCTACCCGCCGGCGGAAAAGACCGCCCGGATCACGCTGCAGGAAGTCCGCCGCTGCGCCAACCAGGGCATCCACCTGGCCAGCTTCGCCCTGATCGAAGACTACTTCTATCTCGACCTGATCAACTTCGTCGAACAGATGGCACGAGTCTCCGGAGGAGTCGCCGCCTACTGCGACGCCGGCGACCTGGGCAATATGGTCATCGACAGCTTCGTCGCCGGCCGACGACGCCGACAAACCCTCTAACAATTGGGGTCAGTCCGCCTGCGGCGGATTGAATAGTGAATAGTGAATAGTGAATAGTGGATTACCCACACTGCCTGTCTCTCCCGGCCAGCGCCCATCGGCAACAGTTGGGAGGGAACCCGTCGTGCCCTGGGCGGTCTACACCACTTGATGCTGTCTTCTTGGGCCATTTCTGTATAGACTAGTTGTCAACCAGTTTGTTCTAGTTTGTTCATGCAGGTAGGGAATCATGAACCAAGTCGGAGCCTTTGAAGCCAAGACCCACCTCTCCCAACTCCTCAAGCGGGTCAGTGACGGCGAGGAATTCACCATCACCAAGCACGGCCAGCCCATCGCAAGGCTGGTCCCGGTGCGTCGACGGGATGAGGACCAGGTGGCCTGGGCGGTCGCGGGCCTGAAGGCACTGCGGCAGAAGAACCCTGCGACTCTCAGCGAGATCCTCTCGTGGATCCGCGAGGGGCGGAACTGATGCAGCGGATCGTCCTGGATTGTTCGATCACCATGAGTTGGTGTTTTCAGGACGAGACGACGGATTCCTCGATAACGCTCCTCGAGTCTCTCGACGGCATTTCCCTGCACGTGCCCGCACTGTGGACCCTGGAAACCGCCAACGCGCTGGCCAGTGCCCATCGCCGCGGCCGCATCGACGACGACGACCTCGCCGCGACCCTGTTGTTTCTTGAAACGCTGCCGCTGGAGATCGACGATCGCGCCGTATCCTCCAGCCTCACCGACGTGCTCCCCCTGGCCCTGGCCTATGAGCTGACGGCCTACGATGCCACGTATCTCGAGTTGGCCATGCGAATCGAGGCGCCCCTGTGTACGCTGGATTCCGGCCTTCACTCTGCCGCCAAGCGGGCCGGCATCGACACCCACGAGATCGCTCATGAAGACTGACCGCACGCGACGTGACTTCCTGTCTGCTTCGACCATGGTGCTGGCCAGCGGCCTGGGCCCATCGCTTTTTGCCGCCGACCGCCGTCGGAAGCCGCCCGGGTTCGATATCAGCCAGACCCGCGTCATCAGCCACCTGGCCCACCGCTACCACGGTTGGCCCACGCTGGCCCGCCGCAAGAACGGCCAGCTGCTGCTGGTCTGCTCGGGCGGACGAGAATCACACGTCTGCCCGTTCGGGCGGGTCGAGCTGATGCGGAGTGACGACGGAGGCCGCAGCTGGAGTTGGCCTCAGACGCTGATCGATACCGCCATCGACGACCGGGACGCCGGGGTGCTCGAAACGCCCACGGGCTCGCTGCTGGTCACCACATTCACCTCGCTGGCCTTCGAGCAGCCCAGGTACTTCGCCAGGGCCGACAAGCAACAGGTCGCTCGCTGGAGTGCCGCTCGTGATCGGGTGCCCGAGGCGACTCGGAAGAAGATGCTCGGCGAGTGGATCATCCGCTCGTCCGATGGCGGCCAGAGCTGGTCGGCTCCGTCTCGCTGCGGAGTCAACAGCCCACACGGGCCGATTGCTCTTTCCGACGGCTGCCTGCTGTACGCCGGCAAGGAACTCTACCACGGAACCAACCGCATCGGTGCCGCGCTCTCGGTCGACGACGGGGTCAGCTGGAAGTGGTCCGGCACCATCCCCTCGCGCCCCGGCGACGACCACCGCCAGTACCACGAATTGCACGCCGTCGAAGCCGCACCGGGAAAACTGATCGCTCACATCCGCAACCACAACCCGCGTCACGCCGGAGAGACCCTGCAGAGTGAATCGGCCGACGGGGGCCGAACCTGGAGCACGCCTCACGAAATCGGAGTCTGGGGCCTCCCGTCGCACCTGCTGAAACTCGCCGACGGCCGACTGCTGATGAGCTACGGACATCGCCGCAAGCCGTTTGGAAACCAGGTGCGAATCAGCGACGACGCCGGAGCCACCTGGTCGGAACCGATCGGGCTCTCCGAGGACGGAATCGGAGGCGACCTCGGGTACCCCTCGACCGTTCAGCTCGACAACGGTCACTTGGTCACTGCCTGGTACGAGAAGATGAAGGGCTCGTCGCTGGCGGTGCTCAGGCAGGCACGCTGGCGGCTGAGGGGTTAGGCTCCGCGGTCCCGGCGACCTCATTCTGGTGCGACCAGACAGGAAGACGTACAGATGAACCGTGTGAAGATGGGCGTGATCGGCCTGGGCTGGTTCGGCGTCAAGCACTGCGAGGCACTGGCGGCGATCCCCCAGGTCGAACTGGCCGCCGTGTGCACTCGGACCGAATCACGGCTGGCGGAAGTCGCCAACAGCTTCGACGTGCCGGTTGCCTGCACCGACTACAACCAGCTGCTGGCCGACCCCGAGATCGACGCGGTGAGCATCGTCACGATGTGGGACCAGCACACCGAGCCCGCCCTGGCGGCCCTGGCGGCCGGAAAACACGTCTTCCTGGAAAAACCGATGGCCTCGACCGCCACCGACTGCCAGGCCATCGTCGACGCCGCGGCCGCCAGCGACCGCGCCTTCATGGTCGGACACATCTGCCGCTTCAACCCCCGCTACGCCGCGGCGAAACAGGAGATCGACGAGGGTAAGATCGGACGCATCCTCTCGATGTACGCCCGCCGGAACATCCCCGCAGCGGTCACCATCGACATACTCGAGAAGATCGGACCGATCATCGGCGACGGTGTCCACGACACCGATCTGATGCTGTGGTACTCCGGCGATCGAATCGTCTCGGCCTACGCCCAGTCACTCTCGTGGCGCAACAAGACCCACGCAGACCTCGGCTGGACCATGTTCCGCTTCGACTCCGGGGCCATCGGCGTGCTCGAAAACGTCTGGTGCCTGCCCGACCAGACACCGTTCCAGATCGACGAACGGCTCGAGATCATCGGGACCGAAGGATCGATCCACGTCCAGGAGACTCACCCCAACTTCTCGATCGTCGACGCCGACGGCTACAGGTTGCCCGATACCACCTACTGGCCCACTCACTTCGGCCGGCTGCACGGTGCGCTGGTTGAGGAACTGGCCTACTTTGCCGACTGCGTGCGCGAGGGTCGGCAACCGGAAATCATCACCCCCGAAGAATCGATGGCCGCGGTCGTCGCCTGCCTGGCGGCAGAAGAATCGGCGCGAAGTGGCGAGGTCGTGACGCTGTCGTGACCTGAGAGGGGTACGGCGACTACTTCTTCTTGTCGCCGTCCTTCTTCGCCTCGTCCTTCTTGGGCTCGGGCTTCTTGGCAGCCGGAGCCTTCAGTTCCCAGGTCGCCAGCCGGTGATGACCCACGGCGTAGACCGTGTCGTGCGGTTCGTTGACCACGAACTGGTGCACGTGCATCGGAGCCTTCTCCTGCTTGATCAGCTTCCCGCTCTTGGTCTCGTAGATCGAGATGAAGCCGTTGTGGTCACCTCCGGCAACGATGAACCACGCGCCATCCGGAGAAAACGCGATCTGCTCGACCAGGCCCTTGTACTTGGCGTCCTCGAGCTGGTGCAGCTTCTTGCCCGCCTGCCATTCGAAGACCTCGATCCGTGACGGGCCACCCAGGTGGTCGATGTTCCCGATCTTGCCGATGCCGCCCACGGCCAGCAGCTTGCCGTCGTGGCTGAAGGCGATGCTGCGGATGCCGCCGATCGAGTGCCGTCGCTGCTTAGGGTCCCAGGTGTACATCACGGGCGACTCGAGCGTCTTGAGTTTCTTGCCCGTGGCCACTTCCCATACCACGATGTGCCCCACCTTGTCGGCGGTCGCCAACCACTTGCCGTCCCGAGAAAACGTCACGGCATAGAGCATCGAGGGGTAGTTCTGCGGAGTCATCGGCTTGTGCTCTTTGAGTGTCGCCTTCAACTCGCCGCTGGCCACGTCCCAGACCTTGACGTCCATGTCGTCCGAGACGCTGACGAGGAGCTTGCCGTCGGGGCTGGCGGCCACGCGACGGATCCGTTTCTTGTGAGCGTCCTTGGTGACCCGGACCTGCTTGCGGGTCTCGGAGTCCCACCACACCAATCGGCGATCGTAACTGCCGCTGACGACCGTCTTGCCCGCCAGGGCGACCGTCGTCACGTAACTCTGGTGACCCTCACCGGCGAACACCGTCGACACGGGCTTCTTGGCGGCGAAGTCGTACTCGTACACCTTGAAGTCCGAACTGCCATAGAAGATGCGGTCGGATTCGGGCACCCGGTCCAGCCCAAAGGCAATGCCCTGGGATCCGACGTTCTTGGCGAGCTTCAGCTGCTTGGGGTCGGCGGCCATGTCGAGTGGCTTTCGGTTGATGGTGATGGTGATGATGGTGATGGTGGTGATGGTGGTGGTGAGTGTCGTGAGTCGAGGGCCGGGGATCGGATCAGGCGAGGACTGCGTCGATCGGTTGCGCCCCGAAGTCGGAGATCGGCAGCGGGCGGGCCCCGATGAAGTACTCCTTCTCGTGATCGATTCCCAGCGCCTTGAAGATCGTGGCGAACAGTTGCCCGGCCCCGATCTTGCCCTCGGCCACGGTCTGCCCATCGGCGTCGGTCTTGCCGTAGACCGATCCGCCCTTGATGCCACAGCCCGAGAGGCTGGTGCTCCAGGCGTTGGCGAAGTGATCGCGGCCCAGGCTGGCGTTGATCTTGGGTGTGCGACCGAACTCGGCCAGGGTGATCACCAGCGTGTTCTTCAGCAGGCCGCGTTCCTCGAGGTCATCGAGCAGTGTGGACATCGAGTGGTCGAGGTCGGCACACAGCTCCTGGTGCGTTTCAAAGTTCTGGCCGTGGCTGTCCCACCACGCGCGGGCCACCTTGACGAAGGGAACACCCGCCTCGACCATCCGCCTGGCGATCAGGCACTGCTGAGCGAACTGGGTCGGGCCGTACTTGTCTCGCACCGCGGTCGGCTCGTCGTCGATGCTGAACAGCTTCTCGCTGGCCATGATGCCGCGGACCCGCTGGTAGGCACTGGTGTGCGATCCCAGCACGTTGTTGCGACTGTGACGGCCCTGGGTGAAGCGGCGAGCCAGCAGCGCTCGCAGGTCGGCACGCTCCCTGTGATCCACATCACTGACGGCTTCCAGCCGACGGATGTTCGGCGGGATCATGCTGTCGGAGAGGAACATCGGAGCGAAGCGTGCTCCGAGGAAACCCGAGGTCCCTTTGCGGCGGCCCTCCGTCGAGGTGTAGAAGCTGACGTAGTCGGGGACCTGGCTGTCGGCCCGGCCGAGTTCCCTGGCGATGATCGCGCCCAGGTCGGGGTACTGCAGACCCTGCTCCTTGCGACGACCCGTTTCCATCAGCGACGCCCCGCCACCATGGTCACCGATTCCGGTGCTCAGGCTGCGGATGATCGCGGTGTCCTGCATCCGCCCGGCCATCTTGGGCAGCAGCTCGCTGATCTCGACACCAGGAACGTTGGTCGAAATCGGCAGGAACGGACCGCCGGTCGGCCGACCCGGCTTCGGATCCCATGTCTCCAGCTGGCTGGCACCGCCGGCCAACCACAACAGGATCACGTGCTTCTGCTGTTTCTTGATCTCGGCGGCAATCACCGGGTTTTTTAGCACGTCGAGCACCGTCATGTCCTCGGCGAATCCTGCCGCCGCAGCCCCCGCGGCCGCAGCACCCAGGAAGCCTCGCCGAGATACATGCTCGGACGCAGCAGAGAAGTCACTCGTTCGACGTGTCATTTCCAACCACTCCTTCAGGGCCGATCGAACCGGCGGACGTGCCGGAGAAACCGGGGCTTGGGGGTATCGTCGGTCATCAGTAGTTGAATCGCAACTCGGGACTGGTCAGCAACGCCCAGACCATCTGCTGGATCGCCGCCACCCGCCCCGCCTTCTCTCTCTTCGTCAAAAATGCCTCGAACACCGCAACCTCGTCCGCATCCGGTGCCCGCGACAGCATCGCCTCGAACGCACGACCGATCAGCTGGCGGCGATCACTGATCGATTTCAGCGTTCCCACCAGACTCTCGGTCGAATCCTTCAACAGGCTGTTCTGGATCTTGTCGTTGTTGGAAAACAGCAAGGCCTCGTCGACGCTGACCTGGAAGTTGACGCCGGGCAGCTCGATCTGGCCGGCCAACCCGTTCGATTCGTTCTCCAGTTGCTCGCGCCGCTTGGCCCATTCGGCCGAAAGCACCTGCTGGGAGGCCTGGTCGGGATTCGCCAAAGCGACCAGCAGCGACAGAGAGTACTGCCGCGGTGTCAGCACCCGCACGCTCGCCACCGCAAAGGTCTCCGCACCCGGCATTTCACCCTCGCCGGCAAACCGGCTCGAGATCGCGTAGGCGTCACTGAGCACGATGCCGCGGATCAGCCGCTTCAGATCGTAGCCGCTCTCGGCCAGGTCGCGGGCGAGCCACTCGAGCAGTTCGGGGTGCGAGGGGCTGTTGGCCGAGTGCATCTGGTCGGGAGGTTCCACAATGCCCCGACCCATCAGTCTCAACCAGATCCGGTTGACGATGGCCCGAGAAAAGAACTGGCGATCCTTGGCCCCCAGCGCGACCTCGACAAGCTTCGCGCGAGGACTGAAGCCGGGGACCTTCGCGGCGGGGGCCTTGGGGTCCTTGATCTGCCGCTTGACCTCGGCATCCTCGGCCTTGCGCTGCTCGGGGGTCTTCTTCTGCTTCGGCTCGGAAACCTCCGCACCGGTCAGAAACATGAACCGCGACTGCTTCTCCTTGCCCTCGGTCGTCTTGAACTTGATCAAACCGCTGTACTTCTCGGCCAGAGTGTTCTTCTTGGTCAGGTAGGTGCGGGTAAAGAACGACGCCATGCCGTAGAAGTGATCCTGCTTCCAGTCGTCGACAAGCGGGTGGTCGTGGCACTTGGCACAGCTGACGTTGACTCCGAAGAAGAGCACGCTGGTGTCGTTGGTCAGGTCGTCGAGACTGCCGGCTCGAGCCTTCAGGAACGCCAACGCGGGCTTCTCGGCCGCGTTCGCTTCGCTGCCGATCATCATCTGACGGAACAGCACGTCCCAGGTCCGGTTCTCACGAGCCGCCTGCAGCAGGTACTTGCGGAACTCGCCGTCGTTCTTCTTCGTCGCCAGCAGCAGCAAATCCAGCTGGTTGCGGTGGTGGTAAGCAAAGTCAGGGCTCCCCAGCAGCCGGTCGGCCAACGCCGTCCACCTCGAAGGCGAACTCGAATCGACAAACGCCCGCGTCTCGCCCACCGTGGGAATCCGGCCCGCCAGGTCCAGAGTCATCCGACGCACCA
>CAUZEQ010000227.1:0-8122 GCA_963578885.1 Planctomycetota bacterium | reverse complement strand
ACGGGCCATCGCCTTCCTCGCCTCAACCGATTCCCCAACCAACACCCAACGCTCCCCCGTCGTTTCGTACTGGTCCCTGGACGACCCCGCCGCCTGGCAGATGCTGCTCGACGGAAACCTGCTCTCAGGCGAAGCCGCTGCCACGCTCGATTCGGCCAGGGCCGACGCCGCCGATACCATCTCCCAGGCTCACGGAACCGCCAGCCGATTCCTCAAACTGCTCGACGCCAGCTCCGCCAACAACGGTTCACGCAACGTCGCCATGCTGCACCTCTACTTCCAGGCCGTCGAAGCCGCACTGCAGGGACGACCGCTGATGATCCTCGATCCCAAGGCCACCGGACGCAAACACCTGATGCTGACTCAACCCGGCAGCGGCAACCTGCCGCTGCTCGCACAACCGCTGGGACCCGGCGACGATGAAGAACAAATCGTCTCGCCCCCCTCGACACGTGACAACCGACCGCGAGATCCCCGATGAACGACAACAGCAACGACAACACGCCCGAACCCGGCTCCCCAAGGTCGCGGTCCCTGCTCACGCTCGCAGGACTCGTACTCGCCTGCGGACTCGCCGGGTCCTCCTGCACTTTCGTCGACGAATCCGAATGGGTGCTCGTCGAACGACTCGGACGGGTCGTCAGGCTCCTCGATCAACCCCAGGACCGGGGCCTGAACTGGAAACTCCCCTGGCCCATCGAAACCACTCGAACCTTCGACGCTCGGGTCCACTTCTATGACCCGCCCGGGGGCGAAATGGTCACCGCCGACAAGAAAAATATCACCGTCGACGCCTACCTCTGCTGGCGGATCGCTTCCACAAACACCGCAGCCCCCACCGCAGCAAACACCGCAGCAAACACCGCAGCCCCCACCGATCGGCCGCTGTATCGGTTCTTCACCACGCTGGGGACCACCCAGTCGGCCCACGTCCGACTCTCCGAACACGTCCTGCCCGCACTGCGGACCCGATTGGGCGAGACGGATTTCGACCAGCTGGTCAGCGTCAACGGATCCGAATCCGGACCCGACAGTGCTCGGCCCGGGCAACTCGTCTCGATTCCTCAATCCGTGCGTGCCGAGTTGGCCGACCTGCTCAGGCAGCGGTACGGGATCGAGTTGATCGACGTCCGCATCAAGCGGCTCAACTTCCCCCAGCAGAACCAGGTGGCGGTTTACGAGAGGATGAAGACAGAGCGGAAGAAGATTGCCGAGCAGTACCGCAGCGAGGGTCTGGCAGAGAACACCCGGATCAGGAGCCAGGCCGACCTGCAGTACAGCCAGATCCTGGCCAACGCCCGCCGCGACGCCGAGCTGATCCGCGGCCGCGCCGACGCCGACAGCCTCAGAATCCTCAACCAGGCCCATCGTCGCGATGTCGAGTTCTATCACTTCACACGCACACTGGCCAGCTACCGCATCATACTCAACGACCGCACCACGCTGGTGCTCTCGGGATCCAGCGAGTTGCTGAAACTGCTCACCCGCGGAGTCCCCTCGGCTCCTACCACCGACTCGAGACCCCCCGTGGCGACTCCCACCTCCTCGGCCACCGAAGGGGAGGATGACAAGTGACCCAACCTCCCGATCTTCCCACCCAGGCAGCCTCTTCAGCCTCTACGGACTTTTCTGAAAAGCCGCACACCGGGTTCCGCCGCTGGCACGTCCTGCCTGTGCTCTTGTTGCTCGGGGCGTGGCTGCTGAGCGGATTCTACATCGTTCGCGGCAACCAGCAGGGAGTGGTCCGTCGATTCGGCGAGCTGGTCCGCAACGACGAGGGACGGGTCGAGATCTCTTCGAGCGGCCTGCGGTGGGACCTGCCCTGGCCCCTGGCCCAGGTCGACCGAGTCAACACTCACGAAGTCCGCACCCTGACGGTCGGCCTGCCCGAATTCGGCCCGGAACTCAATCAGGACGCCGCCGCCGACTTCCTCAAGAACGTCGACCCCGCCCACCAGTCGCAGTTCCTCACCGGCGACCGCAACATTCTCAATCTCCAGGTCACCGTCCACTACCATGTCGGCGACATCGAGCGATTCCTGTTCCGGGAGTCCCTTCCGCGGATCCGGCTGAGGTCGCTGGTCGAATCCCTGGTCGCCGACGCCGTCAGCCGCAGCGGTGTCGACTTCGTCTACGTCCTCGGCCGCAACCGACTCCGCGAAGTCCTCCTGCACCACCTCGCCGCCAGCCACCCCGCAGAAGAGCTCGGGCTGGTCGTCGACGACGTGACCGTCGGAGCCGTCTATCCACCGATCCAGGCCAAGTCCGAGTTCCTCGAGGTGATGAACGCCCGGGCCGAGCGGCAAACGCACATCAACAACGCACGGGCCTACCAGGTCAAGCGGTCCAACGAGAGCAAGGCCGAGGCCAACCGCGTGAAGCTCCAGGCCGACGCCTACTTCAGCCGGAGCGTCGCCGCCGCACAGGGCGAAGCCGCACGATTCGATCTGCTGGTGACACAGATGCAGCGAGAAGCTCAAAGCGGCACGCAGGACTACGCCACGGCACGGCAACTGGCGATGAAACGGATGTACCTCGAGACCGTCCAGTCGATCTTCTCCAAGGTCGCCGCCAAGATCGTGATCGACTCAGGACAACCCGTCGACCTCACGATCCTCAAGGAATCGGGCAAGTAGCACCCGCGTCGGCCCTCTACAGACGGTCGACCATCAGCCGCGACGCCGCCTGCTCGCCCAGAGACATCGCCGACCCGTCGATCTCCAGTGTCACCGTTCCCGCCTCGTGGTTGTTCGACACCACCTCGCCCACGACACCCAACGCGACTCCGTTGTGAGTCAGGAACTGCAGGAACTCGGCACCTTGGTCCGTCACCCGCACGACCCGCACCCGCGACCCCGACGGACAACTGGCCAGAGTCGTCCCGTCGGCCATCGACTCGGGCCACTTCCCGTCGGCCGTGGGGATGGGATCTCCGTGAGGATCAAAACCGGGGCGGCCGAGGAACTCATCGATCCGCTCGACCAGATCGTCGCTGACAGCATGCTCCATGTGCTCGGCCTCCTCGTGGACCTGGTCCCACGAAAGACCCAGCGTCTGCACCAGGAACTGCTCGATCAGCCGATGCCGCCGCAACATCCTCATCCCCAGCATCCGACCCGCCTCGGTCAGGCACACGCCCTCGTACGCCCGGTACTCGACCAGGTCGGCCTCACCCAGAGTCTGGTGCATGCTGGTCACCGTGCCCGGCGATACGCCCAGCGCCGAAGACACCTGCCCGGCCGATACCCACTCGATGCCCTCACGAACACCAATCTGCAGGATCGCCTTGAGATAGTTTTCGACGGTCAGGCTTGGCATCCGCTGGACTCCTTCGGTCTCGATTACAGCCCCGGCCCCCCCTCGCGTCACTCGACCGGTCGCGACACGTCGTGCAACCCACCCCCGGCTCACGTACACTGAACAGGACCCGGTCCGGTTCCGCGACAACATTCCCAGACCACCACGGCACCCGTTTCACTCATCCCGGACACCCCCGATGCGACCGCGCTTCCGCCGATCCCTGCTCTGGGTCGCACTTTTGGGCGGCATGCTCGTATCCTGCCCGCTCACCCAAGGGGCACACTCGGTCGATCCCCCGACCTCCCCCGCCGCCCGCAGCAAACTCGCCGACGCGGTCGGGCAACTGGTCACCGACCTCAGCAGCAAGCAGCGGGCCAAGCGCGAGAGTGCCCGCAGACGGCTCCTGGCACTCGGACCAGACATCCTCAAACACCTCCCCGCACCCGACACGATCAAGAGTGCCGCCGCGCGGACCGCGGTCCGCCGAGTGAGACGGACACTCGAACGCACAGCCGCAACCCGCTCGGCACAGGCCTCACGTGTCACCGCCGGCAACCAACCACGGCTCGAAGACCTCGTCGCCTCGATCTCCAGGCAAACCGGCAACCGCCTGGAACTGGGAACCCTCACAAGCAAACAACGACGCCAGCGGGTCCAGCTCGATCTGAACCGGGCCACCTACTGGCAGGCGATCGACAGCATGCTGTCGCTGACTCGGTTGAACCTCGTCCATCAGCACGGCATCGGGACCTTGGTCCCCGGCTCGAATCGGCCCCCCCGAGGATCGATCGCCCTGTCGGGACCGTTTCGTGTCACCGCCACCTCGAAGCCAGCCCGGTCGATCCCCGGCAGCGATCGAAAGCTGATTCCGCTGAGACTCGAGTGGATGGCCGAACCGAGGCTCAGGCCGCTGTACCTCGTCTGCCGACCCGCCAACTTCCGGGCCCTGGGCCGATTCGGCAACGACCGGGTGAAACCGCTGCTGCCGCGGAGCCCCGCCGCCACGCTCGAACTCCCGTTCACCGGTGACGACCCGCAGCTGAAACTGAGGCTCGATTTCGAAACCCCCTCGAAAGAACTGCCCCGCCACGTCAGCCTCAGCGGGACCGCCGACGTCTGGCTGGCGGCCGACACCCAGGCGTTTGCCTTTCCCGCCCGACCCGGCGCACCCCCGAGTGTCCTCAGACGGGCCGGCGTCGCCGTCGCGATGTCCTCCACCCGAATCACCTCCGCCGGCAACTCTCGACACGATGCCCGTGTCACCATCACCGTGCAGTACGAATCGGGAGGACCCTCCTTCGAGTCTCACCGGCTGTGGATGCTCTACAACCGGGCCCACCTGCTCGTGCCCACCAGCTCGAAAACGCCGCGACGAGTGGCCTATGACCGCTTCGAGACTCCACGTCTGGGCGACGGCACCGCACAGCTGGTCTATCACTTCAAGAACATCGAGGGCCCGAGGGGTGGTTGGCGGTTCGTCTACGAAGCCCCCACCCAGATCCTCAAGGTGGCCGTCCCCCTGGATTTCAAGAGCTGGCCCCTGGCCGCAGCCAGGTCCAGCGACTGACCGCCGGGCCCAACTCCGCCGCGGACCGCAACCGCCTCAGGCACCCTCGCTACCAGCCGCCACCCGGTTCTGGACCGCGAAGACGATCAGGCCGACCACGAACAGCAGGAATCCCAACACCACCCAGCCGCCGGGCAGCAGCAGGTAGCTGATCAGCCCCACGCCGATCAGGCCCTTGGCCAGGTGCCGCTTCAGCAGGTCCATCGTTCCCTGCCGCCGCAGCGCGACGATCACGCCGCTGCCGACAGCCAGCCAGGCGATCGTCCACAACAGGTTCAGCCCCTGCTGGATCGACTCACGCGGCCGCATCGACAATTCGAGCTTCGGGTTGTCACCGGTGGTGGCGAACTGCAGCGTCTGGCCACCGGTGGGGATTTCGAAGTCGACTGAGAGACCGCCGGCGACGTCGGCGGCCGACGCGCCCCCGAGTTCCACATCGAGGTCGAGCAGCCCGTTTGCGTTGAAGTCGGCCTGCTGGCTACCTCGACCGCCGACGTTCACCTGAGGCGGCAGGGTCGGCGTCGCATCGGCAAAGCGCCCGGCCCGTAGCTGGTCCTGCAGCCCCCAACCCGGCTTCTGATCACCCATTTCCAGGGTGACCTTCTTCTGCTCCTCCTTCACGGCCAAGGCGTTCAGACCGGCGATCTGGCTGAGACTCTGCGCCTGGCGTCGCTTCCTCAGTTCCCGGGTGGCCAACTTTCCGCTCACAACACCACCGGCCGATTTTCCCTTGTCGCCCTTCTTGCCGCCTCCCTTCTGCAGGGTCGTACCATCCTTCGAGGCGGGCAACTTCAGCTTGAAGTTGAATCCCGCGACATCGCGGCCGGATTCCCGCTCGCTCTTTTCCGGGGCAGTCATCGAGTTGCCCTGCCACAACTGGTAGTTGTTGCGGAAGATCTGTGCCTTCTGAGCCTGCTCGTCCTGGCCCTCCATGCTCCCCGACTCGTCGACGATCGTCACACGCTGCTTCGAGTCATCGACCTGGAGCTTGTCGAGCGTCTTGCGGTAGCGGGCCTGAAAATCCTCGTTCTGCTTCTCGAAATACACCTCGCCGTCGCGTTCCTCGAGCTGCAGGCCGGGACGGCGGCGGTCGCCCAGTCTCTGGTAGGTTCTCATTTCGACTCCGAGATCCTTGAGATTGAGGGCCGCCTTGTACTTGGCCTTCTCGCTCGACTTGCTCTCCAGGACCCCCAACAGGTAATTGGCGTCATCGAGTGCCGCCCGCTTCTGGTTCAACTCGATCCGTTCACTTCCCACCAGAGCCAAGTTGGTCCCGTCGCCCTCGACCGGCACCACGTCCAGCTCGCTGGGCAGGTGTACCGTCCACGAGGTCTCCTCGACCTTCATCCCGTGCTCGGCAAATGGGCCCGGTTCCGAGTCGTCATCCAGCTCGGTGATGGGTGCCACCACGCTGGGGACCGGGATCGCTCGCTTGTCGGCAAACAGGTGGAATCCGCTGGGCAGTTTCCCCGCCTGGGTGAATTGGCCTGCCACGATCATTCGGACCGGGAACGAGAGATCTCCTTCGCTGGTGTTGGGCAAGGCGACCAGCACCACCCCCTCGGCCCTTGCCGCGTCCGAATCGACCGGCCGCGAGGCCACGCCGTTGACGCTGACCGACAGCACCCGAGACCCCCCGGGAATCCGCACCGCCAGGAACTGCTGGGCGCGGTTGCGGATCGTGTAGATCGCCTCGGTCCGCCAGCTGCCATCGGCAGCCAGCACACTCACCAGCTCGGCCAACTGCACCTTCGCGGTGGTCTGTTTCAGGGCCGACGAGCGGACGTAGTTCCACACCGGCATCGCCTTTGCCCTGGGCAGCACCCGCCACATCTCCGTCGCCTGGTCATACAACGACGCCTCGATCCGCACCTGCAGCCGACCCAGGTCCTCCTTCTCAACACGCTCGACTCCCGACGAGTCCTTCAACGACAGCGTCCCGGTCGACTGGTTGATCAGCATCGAGTACCGCTCCTGGATCTCGACCGACTTGTACGACACCCCCCCGTCTCCCTCTGCGTCACTGCTGAGCACCGACTGCTCGAAGACCACCCGAGGCGATTCGACAACCACCGATCCGGCCGACGGCGGAGGCAGGATGGCCTGGGCGATCAGGAACAGCTTCTCGCGTTCCGGTTCGTTGAGCGTCACGATCCAGCGAACCGGGCCGTCGGGGTCGTTTCCGACGGGATGGCTGCGGACCTCGCGGATCCGAGGGTCGTTGAATTGCAGCACTGTTCTGAGCCAACCGGGAGTCGTAAACACGAACTCGTCGGCGGCCGCCTGGGTGATCTGCCACGACAGGGCCAGCGAATGATCGACCAGCGTATCGGTGACCGTGACCAGCGAAACCACCGTGGCCTGCAGGCCCGGCACCGCCCGCTTGACCTTCAACACGACCAAGTCGGTATTGGTCCCACTCTGCACGAAGGCGAAGCGAGCCTTGCGGAGGTCGAGTTGTCTGAGATCCCGATCGGCACTCGAAGGGTGGATCGAACGCCATCCGCCGCCCTCGGCAACGGACGCCGAGAAGGCCTCGTCGAGCCAGACCATGATCTGGCTCGTCAGACGGCCCAGGCCCAGAGGAATCGGCAAGGCCAGTTCGAGTTCCTCGATGTCGGTCGCGCGAGGCAGGACGCCCTCGAGAGCCACTTCGATGGCACCGGTCCGTGGACCGTCGAACTCTACGGTCAATCGCCGGTTCCCGTCCTCGTCGATATGCACAAACCAGTCGGCCAATGCCGTCGCCTCGACACTCACCGGCAGGTAGTCCACCGGCAGGGCAAAAGTGACGCTGGCCCGAGCCGCCTGGCTCAACTGCCAGGCAATCCGCGACGCCATCCGCACCTTGCGGTGCTCGATCCGCACCGCGTGACGCGCCACCGCCCGCGCCTCGGGTGTCCGCCGAGTCAGACGCAGCGAGAGAGCATAGGGCCTTGTGATGTAGCTGTAGACCAGTCGAGGAGGCACCACGACCTTGGCATTGGCCAAGGGCAGGGCCTTGCCGCACCACGACGGACGAATCGACTTGGCCACGTCGACCTGTCGCAGGTTCGAGTTCGAGACGGTGCGGGACACGAACTGATCGTCGACAAAGATCGCCAGCTGACCCTTGTCGCGCGGAAAACCCACCGCGCCCATCGAATCGACCACCAGTTCGCTCGGCCTCTCGCCGACACGACGGTCCTGGAACAGCTCGACCCGTACCACCGTCTCGTCATCGACCCGACGGCGGAAGAACACGTTCAGGCGTCG
>CAUZEQ010000226.1:0-8161 GCA_963578885.1 Planctomycetota bacterium | reverse complement strand
CGCCCACAGAAAGTCCCGCTCCACCCAGAACGGCACGCAGGCGGGGCCTGACCCCTTTTCAACCAGCACTCGTTGCAACTCGAAGAAGGGGGCAGGCCCCGCCTGCGAAACGCGACAGATGGAGCAAACCCCGTTGTGGGCGGCGTCTGACCCCAGGGTCCGAGTTCTTCAACGGGCTGCTAGCCCACCGCAGACCCGCCCGCCGCCATCCTTGTCGCTCCCCGAGGACGCGACTAGAATCGGGTGTTTCGCCCCGGCTCGCGAGTGTCGGCAGCTGGACCGGGCACCTCAGCAGAGATCGACACCAGAGCACGTCACCAGAGAATCCCCCAGGAGTCCCCGTCGTGGCAGTCCAGGTAGGCATCAACGGCTTCGGCCGCATCGGTCGGATCACCTTTCGGGCGCTGGCCGCCCGCAGCGAGGAATTTGAAGTGGTCGGTATCAACGACCTCGGAGAGCCCGCCGCGCTGGCGAATCTTCTGAAATACGACAGCACCCAGGGCCGGTTTCCCGGCAACATCGAGGTCGACGGGAACACCTTGATCGTCGACGGACGGCCGATCCGGATCTGTGCCGAACGCGACCCGAGCCAGTTGCCGTGGGGTGAGCTGGGGGTCGAGGTGGCCCTGGAATCGACCGGGTTCTTCACCACCCGCGCCGCCGACGGCAAGCCCGGCTACGACAGCCACCTGGAAGCCGGTGCCCGCAAGGTGGTCATCTCCGCACCCGCCGGGGACACTCCGGACCTCACCGTCGTGCTCGGTGTCAACGACGACCAGCTGACCGCCGAACACCTCTGTGTCTCAAACGCCAGTTGCACCACCAACTGCCTGGCGCCGATGGTCCAGGTGCTGCACCAGAACTTCGGGCTCGAACACGGCCTGATGACCACCGTGCACGCCTACACCAACGACCAGCGGACCGGCGACCAGCTGCACTCCGACCCACGCCGAGCCCGGGCCGCGGCTGCCAATATCATTCCCACCTCCACCGGAGCCGCCAAGGCCGTGGGACTCGTCCTGCCCGAACTCGACGGCAGACTCACCGGCATCTCGCTGCGAGTCCCCGTCCTGACCGGTAGCATCACCGACCTCGTCGCCACACTCCGCAGCGAAGCCAGCCCCGAGGCCATCAACCAAGCCATGCAGGAGGCCGCCGCCGGGCCGCTGAAGGGGATCATCGAGTACACCACCGACCCGATCGTCTCCAGCGACGTGATCGGAAACACACACAGCTGCATTTTTGACGGCAGCTGGACGACTGTGATCGGACCCAACATGGTCAAGGTGCTCGGGTGGTACGACAACGAATATGGATATTCCAACCGCACCGCCGACCTGATCGCACGACTGGCATCGCTATAATAAGTCCCAGCCGCGATTTCACTGGACGCACGCCTACGCCTCGGTCAGACTAACTGCCTTGTCGGCGGGCCCGGCCCCCCGGACGTTTCGCTCCTGCCCCGCGTGACCCGCTTCGGATGCACACAGCGATGAGTCGCCGGGATCTCCTGGAGATCTTCCACAGCCCTCTGCCGACCCTCGCGCCATCGATGCTGGGGTGCGACTTCGGCAACCTGCACCGTGAGATCGAACTGCTCGAAACCGCCGGGGCCTCCGTGCTGCACTTGGACGTGATGGATGGCCACTTCGTTCCCAACCTCACCTACGGACCCCTCGTCGTCGCCGGACTCAGGCAACTCACACGACTCCCACTCGACGCTCACCTGATGATCACCGACCCCGCCCAGTTCCTGGATGACTACCTCGACGCAGGCTGCGACGGGGTCACCGTGCACCTCGAGGCCTTCTCCAACGACCTCGATCTGCTCAAGACGACACTCATGAGAATCCGCTCCGCCGACAGAGTCTCGGGCATCGCCATCAACCCCGCCACCCCTGTCGCACAACTCGATGGGCTCCTCGACACCGCAGACCAGGTGCTGGTAATGAGTGTCGAGCCGGGGTTCGGAGGCCAGGCCTTCCAGCCCGCTGTACTCGAGAAACTCGAACAGCTCAAAGCCACCTGCGGCAACCAGATCAGCCTGGCCATCGATGGAGGCATCACAACCACCACGATCGCCTCGGCCTATGCCGCCGGAGCCCAGGTGTTTGTCGCCGGCAGCGCGATCTTCGGGTCCGACGACTACCACACCGCGATCCGATCGCTCGAAACCAGCGCCACGCAGTCCCAAACGCCTCAGGAGGCCTGAGCGACGATGCCCATCATTGCGGTCGTCCGACCCGGCTGTACGGACTTCGACGTCCAGAACCGGATCCAGGGCAACCTCGACCTGCCGCTCAACGACGACGGCCGCGACCAGCTGGCCGCGTCGATCGAGCAGCTTGCCGACTGGCCGCTCGAATTCGTCTGCTCGGCACCGATCGACCCGGCGAGGTCGACCGCCGAGGCGATCGGCGAGGCGCTGCAGCTGCCGGTGCGGATCCACGACGAATTGCAGAACATCGACCACGGCCTCTGGCAGGGACTCTCGATCGAAGAAATCCGCCGGAAGTCCCCCAAGGTGCTCAAGCAGTGGCAGGAATCTCCCGAAATAGTGCGGCCGCCCGAGGGTGAGACGATCCAGGAGGCCCTGGCACGAACCCTGGCGGTGCTCAAGAAGCCGATGAAACGCGAGGAGTCGTTCGCGATCGTGACCTCCGACCCGCTGGCCACACTGCTGGGATGTGCCATCACCTCGGCGCGACCCGAATTCGAATCGGTCACCGGCTGCCGAGGACAACACCAGTTGATCTCGATCTACTCGACCAACGGCCGTGTGCCGGTCGCCGACCCCGAGCACCCCTGGAGAACCCAGGCGGCCACCGGCAGCCTGCTTCCGGTGGCCGGCGGCAACGGGAGCGTCCCGGGTGGCTGAACACTCCAAGACCACCGCATGGCTGACGCACGAAGATCGCAAGAAGCGGGGTGTGCCCGAGGGGCTCTGGATGGGCTGCGACGGCTGCGGGGCCACCGTCTACCGTAAGCAGGTCGAAGACAACCTCTACGTCTGCCCCGAATGCGACCACCACTTCTACGTCTCCGCCGCCAACCGCATCGCCCAACTGCTCGACCAGGACAGCTTTGAAGAGTGGCACGCAGGGCTGCTGCCGTGCGATCCACTCGAGTTCGTCGACCAGAAGCCCTACACCGAGAGACTCGCGGCCGAACAGAAAAAGACCGGACTGACCGAAGCCTGCGTGGTCGGCCGCGGCTACATGCGCGGCAGACCGCTGGTCTTTGGACTCACCGATGCCGGCTTCATCATGGGCAGCATGGGCTCGGTGGTCGGCGAAAAACTGACCCGGGCGATCGAAGATGCAACCCGCCTGAAACTGCCGCTGGTGATCGTCAGCGGATCCGGAGGCGGAGCACGCATGCACGAGGGGATTCTCTCGCTGATGCAAATGGGAAAGGTCTCCGCAGCGCTGGCACGCTTCGACCTGGCCGGTGGACTGTTCATCTCGGTGATGACCAACCCCACCATGGGCGGCGTCGCCGCCAGCTTTGCCTCGCTCGGTGACTTCGTGATCGCCGAACCCAGGGCAATGATCGGATTCGCCGGGCCCCGAGTCATCAAGCAAACCGTCAATATGGAATTGCCCGAGGGGTTCCAATCGAGCGAATTCCTGTTGCGGTTCGGCTTCGTCGACAGGATCATCCCCCGACGAGACCTCCGAAGTGAACTCGCACGACTGATCGATTACTGCGGCCAATAGGCCCATACCATGCTCGAGTTCCTCAAGAAGCTCTTCGAAAGGAAGCCCAGGGTCCCCAGGGTCGACCTCAAGTCCCGCTTCGAACTGATCGGCCGCATCGGACAGGGGAGCATGTCGAAGGTCTACCGCGCTCGAGATCCCGACACCGACCGCATGTATGCCATCAAGGTGCTCGACACGCCCAAAACCCGTAAGCTCGAAGAACGCTTCCTCGCCAAGGGACTCGAACGACCCAGCGAAGGCGAAGTCGCCGTCGGGCTCGATCACCCGCGGATCGTCAAGACCTACGAATTCGGCTGGACCATCGAGGACGAAATGTTCCTCGTGATGGAATTCGTCGAAGGCGTCGGCCTCAGCTACCTGATCGATACTCAAAATGAGCACATGCAGAACGGACGGCTGAGCTTCCTGGTCGAGCTGGGTGAGGCGATCGAGTACTTTCACTCGAAGAACCTGATTCACCGAGACATCTGCCCGCGGAATATCCTGCTCGACACGGACTACCACATCAAGTTGATCGACTTCGGACTGGTGGTCCCCAACACCCCACCGTTTCAGCAGCCGGGTAACCGCACCGGAACCGCGCTGTACATGGCGCCGGAACTGATGAAACGCAAAAAGACCGACCAGCGGATCGACGTCTTCAGCTACGCCATGACCTGCTTCGAAGTCTTCGCCAGTCGCCTGCCCTGGGAGTCCGTCGGGCCGACACTCGAACAGATGAAGCAGCGGATCAACTCCGAACCAGCTGACATCCGCGAGTTCGTCTCGGACATCGACGAGGATGTTGCCGAGACGATCATGCGGGGCCTGGAATCGGATCCGTCATCCCGCTGGTCCTCCGCCGGACAGATGGTCGCCCGCTTTCGAGACGCGCGGACACGCCTGGAAGGTGTCAGCGAGTAGCCCGCGCACGGATCCTCGACATGCTCGTGCTGGGTATCGAAACCTCCACGCGACCTGGCTCGGCCGCCTTGTGCCAGGACGACACCTGTCTGGCCGAGGTCCCGCTCGACCACGATGGACTGCGACACGCCCAGGCCCTGCCGCCTCGGGTCGCCACCTTGCTCGGTGATCATTCGCTGAGAACCGATGACCTCGACCTGATCGCCGTCAGCCGGGGACCGGGCAGTTTCACCGGACTGCGGGTCGGCATCGCGTTCGCCAAGACACTGGCCTGGGCCGCCGACTGCCAACTGGTCGCCGTCGATACCTTCACAGCCATCGTCGCTCACGCACCGCTGCCCCCCGCAGCCCGGTCGCTGTGGGTCGCCGCGGACGCCCATCGCCATCAACTGTTCGTCAGACCCTACAGCCGGCAGGCCGATGACCCGTGGACTCCCGATCAGGACCACTCGATCGTCAACACCGCAGACTGGTGCCAGCACCTGCAGCCCCACGAAACCGTCATCGCCGCCACGCCCGGACTGCTCGACGAATTCCTTACCAACCCCACCACCAACCCCATCACCTGCCCACCCGCAGCCCAATCGATCGCCCGTCTCGGACAACGCGCCGCACACGCCGGTCAACTCGACGACCCGGTCACGCTCGAACCGCTGTACCTCAGAAAAAGCGCCGCCGAAGAATCACAGCAGGGCCGCTCACTTGCCCAGGATCAGCCCGGCGACTGAATCAAACGAAACCGAGCCTGTTTCGAGCGTCAAGCTGCCACCGGCGACGTCGTAGATCCGCTTCAGCGGCATCAGTTCCGCCTCCGGGATGCCGGCGGTCCCACCAACGACCAACCGCGACGGTGCGGCCAGGGCGGCCAAGCCGCCGAGTCCACCGTACTTCAGGGCACCGGGCAACAGCATCGGGTCGTCCCGACGGGTGATCTTCGAAAAGGCAAAGCCCCCCACGTCGGCAATCGTCAGGCCCCGGGCCGCTTTGCCACGCGACATCGCCGCTCGGGCCAGCAGGACCCAAGTCCCCGCACCTCCGGTCCCGACCAGGTGCACCCGCATCCGCTCCCCCTTGACCGCGAAGCTCTGCTTGACCGAAAACGCCGGCACAACCGTCAGCACGTCGCGGACGCGATGAGTCAGCGGCGGCAGATTGTAACCGTAGGTGTAGCCGACGAAGCTGCCATGAGTCGCGACGACGGTGACCGGTTTTCCCTCGGGAGTCAATTCGCCGGTGAGGTACACGTCGGCCGAAAGCACCGTGTGACCGGCATCGAGCAGGCGGCGGACCGCGGGCAGCGGCCGGCCCTGCGCGTCGAACAGCGCCGCCTTGCCGCCGCCGTCGAACCAGGCCACCAACGAGGCGCCGGCTCCCTTGGCCGGAGTCAACAGCGTCCAGGGAATGGCGTGGCCCAGCCCGGAGCGAGTAATCGTGCCGGTCTCATACGTCCCGCCTCCAGGCAAGGTTCCCTTGCCGACGCCCTTCGAGCTGTAACCCGTCGACGGAGTCCCGGCCAGCAGAACTCCGGCTGCCGATCCCACCACCTGGCGGTATCGAGACAGGCTCTTGCCCGCTCCGTTCAACAACTTCGCGTACTGCTCCTCGATCATCCTCACCTGTGCCGCACGGTACTGCTCCAGCGACATCGCGTCCCGGGGCAGAGGATGCTCGGAGTCGAACACCTTGAGATCCCTCACGGCAATCGGCTGGAAGTCGCGTTCGCGGATCGGTTCTTCCAGTCCCAGCTTCAGGAACTTGTTCATCCACGAGTACATCATCTCGCGAGAGACCTGGTTGTAGTTGTGGCCGAACTGCGGGTAGCACTTGGCGTGGACCAGGTCGGCCTTTCCGTAGAGACCGTAGACCGCCTTGAGCTCCGGCAGCCCCTTGGTCTCGATGTCGATCGTCCAGTCGTTGGCTCCGCTGAGTGCCATGGGCCGCGGAGCAAACAGGGCGGCGATGGTGATGTTGTTGATCCCCGGTCGCAGGAAACAGCTGTTCTCGCAGACGCAGCCCCCCTGCATGCCGGTGGAGATCATCACGGCGGGAAAGGCCACCCTGGGCCTGGGATCCAGGGCACAGAGCATGAAAGTCTGGGTCCCGCCGCCGCTGGCACCGGTGACGGCGATCTTCGTCTTGTCGACGTCAGGAAGCGATTCGAGGAAGTCGACGGCGCGGATCGAGTTGAAGGTCTGCAGCCCCATCAGGTTCTGCAGACGCAGCACCGCCGCGACGTCCCCAAACCCGCTGCGGTGAGGCAACGCCCCGCTGTCGGCATACCCGACCATGTCGTAGTGAAAAACGACGCAGCCCATCCGTGCCAATTGCACCATGCGGGCCTGCAGAGGGAATCTCGCAGCGGCCACGAACTTCTCGGCCCCCTGCTTCAGCTGAGAGGCAGCAGAACCGGCACCGGCATCGTAAAAACGACCCTGAGGCCAGTGACCGTGTGGAGAGAGGATGCCCGGACGACGCCCCCGGGCCTTCTTGGGCCGATACAGGCTGCCGGTGACGTAGTGACCCGGCAGGCTGGCGAAGTAGACCTTCTCGATGGTGTAGTCACCCATGTCAATACGCCCATGAATCACCGGCTTGATCGGCTCCCGCGGCCACGCCGGCCACAAACCGGTCGCCACCTCCAGCTGCCGCCTCACGCGGCCAGCCTCGGCCTTCCACTGCTTGAGCGTCGTGGGGGGGGACCATGGGTGGTACTTGTCTCGCAGGTTGCGAGTGACCCCCAGCCGAGAATCCGCCGGCGACTTGCCCTCGGGAAACACCCGAGCGGGCCCGGCGGCCTCGAGATCGCAGGCCAACAGGGTTCCGACAACGGCAGCGAACAGACACAAAGGCCGCATACGAGATTCTCCGGGAGCCGACACAGCAGGCCGCCGGTTTGGCGGCCAACGCTTGATAGCGTATTCTGGGCACCCGCCGAGTTCAAACCCATCACTCGCTTAAGCACTTTCCAAGCCAACACCCCGAGACGAACTTCGATGATCATCGAAGGCCGATTGGTCAGCACCGACGGAGTCGCCAGCGGCCAGGTGCGATTCGACGGAGCCGAAATCGCCGAAACCGGGGACGGCCTGGGCTCCCCCGACGTGAGATTCGGCGAGGACTGCCTGGTGTTTGCCGGGATGGGTGACATCCACATCCACGCCCGCGACGACACCAGCGGACGCGAAACTCACAAGGAGACCTTCGTAACGGCCGGCCAGGCGGCGCTCAATGGGGGAGTCGTCCACGTGGCCGACATGCCCAACAACCCCGACGCTCCTGTCGACGACGACAGCTATGCGGCCAAGTGTCAGCACCTGGCCGCTCGCGACTGCGACGTCCACGTGACCCTGTATGCGGGAATCGGACCCGGCACCCGACCACTCTCCTCAGACGTCCCCTACAAGGCCTACATGGGACCCAGCGTCGGCGACCTGTTCTTCGAATCGCTCGCCCAACTCGACGAGGCCCTGGTTCACTATCGAGGCTGCTCGGTCAGCTTCCACTGCGAGGACCCCGAACTGCTCGATGCTCACGCC
>CAUZEQ010000225.1:0-8174 GCA_963578885.1 Planctomycetota bacterium | reverse complement strand
TGCTTGTTGAAAAGGGGTCAGGCCCCGCCTGCGTGCCGTTCTGGGTGGAGCGGAACTTTCTGTGGGCGGCGTCTGACCCCGTCCCATCCCCAAACTTGGGTTTTTCAACAGGCTGCTAGCCGAATTCCGACAGCGACACCGCCCGGTGCTCGCGGGCCGAGAGATAACAGGCCTCGACCAGGGCCATCGTCTTCAGGTTGTCGTCGCCACAAAGGCTCGGCCGTGTTCCCCGCTCGATTGCGACCAGCAGGTCGGCCATCGGGCCCAGGAATGCATCGGGAAACCACATCTCGTCCCAGCGAGGCGAAACCCACTCGGGCGAATCGACGGTCGTGTAGTCCAGCGTGCTCGGACTGCCGTCCGGGTAGTCGGGCCAGCCGATCGTGCCGCGTGCCATCCCGCGGGTGCCCTCGATCCGCCACCCGATGCCCAGGTCCGCCGCAGCTCCCTCGCGAGCCGGACCCGCCCACACGTCGTCCCACGCCGCCGCACGCAAGCCGTTTGAGTATTCGAGGATGTACAGGCAGATGCCGTCGGCGTGCTCGAACTGCTCGGACGTCCGAGGATCGGGTCGCACGCTGGCGAAGACCCGCTCGGGGTCGCCGAACAGGAACCGAAACGTGTCCAGATGATGAATGCTCATGATCCGCAACGTCACCCAACCCTGCCGCTGCTGCCAGGGCATCCAGTGAGGAATCGCACGCATCTCGATCGTCGCCAGCACCGGGTCACCCAGCACACCCGAGTCGATCAATCCCCGCGCCGCCCGGATCGATTGGTCGAACCGCATGTTCTGGTTCACCGCCAGAGTGATCCCCGCCTCGCGGCATAGCCCGACGATCTCGCGGGCCTGGCCCAGGTCGACTCCGAGCGGTTTCTGAGCCAGCAGACCCGCCAGGTGACCCCCGCCCCCGGCACCGAACCGGGCCGCCTCGCGAACCACCTCCAGCTGGATGTCCGGAGGCACCGCCACGTCGAGGACTTCGACCTGGGGATCAGCCACCAGGTCACGCCAGTCGGCATGCACGGTCGGAATCGCATGACGCAGACCCACCTCGCGGGCCTTCGACTCGCTCCGCGACGAAATGGCAACCGGATTCAGACCGGCGTTGCGGTACGCCACCAGCTGGCAGTCGGCCATGATGAAACCGGCTCCGACGCAGCCGATTCTCACGTCCCTGCGATCGGGCAGCTCGATCGGTGCCGGTCGCCCCGCCTGGTGGGCCATCCCCGCTGGCTCCTGCGATTCGCCAACGGAATTCAACGCACCAGCCCGACCCAGTACGTCTCACCGTCGACCTCCGCATAACCAAAACCGATCTCCGCACCGCTCATCAGGATCTCCCGATGTGCCTCCGATTCCAACCAGCCCTCGATCGCCTTCTCCGAAGTCGTGGGACCGGTCTGGATCACCTCCCAGTAGTCCATCCCGCTGTGCACAAACTGCCCGGTGCTGGCCATCCAGTCGGCGTGCTTCTGAGCATCACGGCTGATCTCGGTGACCAGTTGGCTACCGACGAGTCCCCGCTGGTCCCGTGCCGTCGAGTGAGCCGAGTGCAGTTGCCTGATCCGAGTCTGCTGGGTGGTGTCGGCCGAGTCAGGAACCTGCTGCAGGGCATTGACCGGTCCCGCCACGACCAGAGCCACGACGAACACGCCCAGCACGACAACGGCCCACGAACTTCGCATCCTCATTGGTGCCACTCCTTGTGTTGGATCTCTCGGCACCGTCCCTGGGCCTGCCTCCCGCGAACCTCCTGTCGCTACGCTGTCAGTACCGCTATCCCTGCCGGTGTTCGGTGTCCGCCACCGCTTCGACCGGAGCCATCGTCTTGGGGTTGTCACCGCCGTCGAGGTCGAGACCGGCCAGCCAACCGGGCTTTCGATACCGCAGCAGGCCGACCGTGGCCATCAGCAGCAACGCCGCGCCGCTGATGAAGAGGCCCCAGTATAGACCCGGGGCACGGTAGTGCCACCGAACTCGAGAGTCACCCGGTTGCAGCCGGACACCCCGATACATGCCCTCGACCAACTCCACCTCACGAGGCTCACCGTCGACCTCGACCCGCCACCCCGCAGCCATCAACTCGGTCAGCACCAGCCGAGCTGCCACCCGAGTGGTCACGTCGATCGTGACCTCAGAGCCCGATCCCGAGAACCCGTCCACCGTGTTGACATCTTCGGCCGGATCAAGCGGATCAAGCGGATCAAACGACACGCGGCCACGACCGCCTCTCAGGCGGTAGAGATACAACGGAGCAAAATGACGCAGCACCGAGTTCATCACCGGATCCCGCCCACGCCAGACCTCCTCAACCGGCCACCGCGACGTGTCGATCTCCTTGTAACTGATGATGTGCGTGACGCCGGAACGCTCGAGCCAGCCCATCTGGTCATCTGTCTGCGGCACGAACGAATCGTCGGGATCCTCGACCTGGGGCGTGGGCATCATCAGGTCGCGGCGGGTGTACTCGGACGGGCCGAAGGTGAAATACACCGGTGTCGAAGACGTGCCCAGCACGGTGGGGAAGTTGGCCATCGGAGCAAACACCCGCGTCGGCAACCGACTCTCGGCCAGGTGCTGCCGCACCGGGCTGGCGGCCAGGCGGGAAATCGGTGGATCAGCCAGCACGTCGGTGAACTGGATCAGGTGGCTCACCAGCCACAGATCGCACACCGTGGCGAAGGCGAGTGTGCCCAGGGCCAACCGGCGGCCCAGCGAAGCCTTGCCACCGAAACTGCAGTACACGCCCACACCGGACAACACCACGCAGATCAACACGGTGCCCATCGTCACCGCCGCCGACGGCAACCACCCCGGCGGAGGCGGGGCTTCGGGATAATCCGGAAAAGCCTCGACCACCATCCAGGTCATCTCGATCAGCCACCAACTGCTTCCCAACGCGGCCAACGCAGCCAGCCAGGTCACGATCACTGCAGAGCGTTCGATCACCCGTGCTGTCAGCCAGCGACCCACCGTCTCGCCGGCCAACACCGCCACCGCCAGCGTGACCACGATCCCGTACCGCCCCGGGCCCTGGAAATAGCTGAACCCCGGCAGCCCATCGACAAACGGAACCAGGCGACCGGTGGTGTAGAACAGCGCAAACGTCCCGGCCAGCATCCAGAAGATCCCCCGCGGATCACCTCGCGAAAAGGCCGCACCGATGCCGATGGCCGCCAGCAGAAGTGGAGCCAGACCGAAGTACAGGTGCGCCTCGGCCTCGTTGGTCGCCACCCCTGGAATCGCCGGGTCCTGCTGCAGCGCAGCCGTGCGATTCGTCATCGGCGAATACCACTTGAAGGGCATCACCGCCTGCGACCAGTACCACGCCGGAATCGAACCGAACTGCAACGGATGGTCCATGCCCGCCTCGGCCCGCTGGCTCACCCGGCGAAACTCCCACGTGGGCAGCAATTGCATCGCCGCCATCCCGATCGCCAGGCCACCCGAGACCAGCAACAGCACGCCGGCACGCCACCTGGCTCGAGTCGGCAGCAAGTCGCCGCCCAGGGGGATCCACCACAGCCGGCACGGGACGTAGACCAGCAGGATCAACTGAGTGATGAAGGCCAGCTGAAAGTGACCGGCCAGCATCTGCACCGCCAGCACCACGGCCAACAGGCCTGCAAATCGCCAGCGACGCGTCTGCAACAGGCACTCGACCGACCACAACGCCGCCGGCAACCACGTCCCGCCGATGATCGCCCACTCCCAGCAACTGCGGCAGGGAAACCAGCCGTAGACATACACCAGCCCCGTCAGCAACGCGCCCGCCGGAACCACTCCGAAACGACGCGCGTAGCCAACTGTGAAGACGAAGGCCAGCACGTAGTGCAGCAGGTGGCTGAGACTGTAGGCGGTGTTGACGTCCAGCCAGGTGTAAAGAGCCAGGTGCGGAGGATAGAACACCCCCGCCTGGCTCTCGGCCAGCATCGGGTACCCGTGGCCGACACGGTCGTTCCAGAACGGAGACTCACCGTGCTGCAGCTGCTCGGCGTAGAACACCTTCTGGGGGAAGTAGTACGAATAGATGTCTCCACCGACGAACCCGCCCCCGGTAACCAGCGGCCACCAGAACAGGCCCGCCAGGGAGATCCCCAGCAGCCAGGCAACCAGAGCAAAACGGCGGTCGGTCAACGGATCTTCGCCGGAGCCGGCTGGCCCTTGGGGATCAGCGTCGTGTACTTCCGCTTCTCCATCCGCTGCACCCAGTCAGCCCGGGCCGCCGCCACCTTCTCGGGATCCTCGAACAGCTCGATCGCCGAGACCGCCAGGACCTTCGACGCGTAGATGATGCCCTTCTCACCGATCGTCGAACCGATCGCGGCGACGTTCTGCCAGCTGTGACCGGGACTCTTGGCCGCCAGGCACGAGGTCGAGATTCCGCCGGTGGGAACGAACCAGCTGATGTCCCCCACGTCGGTCGAACCCCGGGTGCGGGCCGCCATCGACTCGGCATAGGGCCGGATCGACTCGTCGATCGCCTTGGGGAACTCGGTCCCGAACTGCTCGATCAGCGGCTGCTGCAACCGCCGGGCAAATGCCTGCTCGGTCTGAGAAAACGTCGGGGGGCCGATCGCCTTGAGTTTCTGCTCGAGCAGCTCGGCCAGAGGCACGTTGGAGATCAGCTCGTGGCAATCCGTGTCGACCTTCATCCTCATCTTCGTCCGTGTCATCAGGGCCGCACCGCGGGCAATGTCCTGGATCCACTTGAAATTCGCCTCGACATCACGGTGATCGTCGGCGCGGATGTAGTACCAGACCGAAGCCAACGGCGGGACCACGTTGGGCGCGCCGCCCCCGTTGGTGATCACGTAGTGCATCCGCGCGTCCTCCTTGACGTGCTCACGCATGTAATTCACACCCACGTTCATCAGCTCGACCGCGTCCAGGGCGCTGCGACCACTCTCGGGATTGCCCGATGCATGAGCCGCGGTGCCGTCGAAACTGAACTTCACGCTTACCAACGCCTTGGAAGTCCCCGCCCACGCTCCGTTGCGATTCGAAGGGTGCCAGTGCAGGCAGACGTCCAGGTCGTCGAACTGACCGTCGAGCAGCATGTAGACCTTGCCAATGACCGTCTCCTCGGCCGGAGTCCCGTACAAGCGGATCGTGCCCCGCAGCTTGTGAGCGGCCATCGCCGCCTTGATCGCCAGCGCCGCTCCCAGGGCGCCACTCCCCAGCCCGCTGTGTCCGCAGGCGTGGCCCGGACGACCCGGACGCAGCGGAGCACGCACGGGGTCGATCTTCTGAGACATCCCCGGCAACGCGTCGTACTCGGCCAGGATCCCGATCACCGGCTTGCCGCTGCCGTAGCTGGCCACAAACGCCGTGGGCATTCCCGAAACCCCTGCCTCGACCTTGAAGCCGTTCTCCTTGAGATGCTTCTGCAGCAGGGCCGACGAACGAGTCTCCTCGAGACCCACTTCGGCGTAGTCCCAGATCTTGCGGTTGACCTCCTTGATCAATCCCACCCGACTCTCGACGTCGGCCACCGCCGCCCGCTGGGCCCGCGACAAGCCGGCCCCCTCCTGGGCAAACGCCGGGATTCCCTGGACCAGCAGCAGCAGCAGCCATACCGTGCACACGCGATTCATCGGACTCTCTCCAGGGCAGGACATCGACCCGGCCAGCCTCCATCAGGATGACCCCGCCGGCGAATGGACCGCCGGCCGCCCGATTGTAGGACCGCCGCAACCCGATTGCGAATCGCGCCTGACTACTGGCCCAGCCACATAAGCCCCAGCACAGCCACCACGATCGAGACCGAACAGTTGATGATCAGGATCCACGGGCCCCAGGCCGAATACAGCCAACCCCGACCCCTATCCGCTTCAGAGAGCGGCCTTCGACGACCTCGCAGGATGTCCAACCACGAAATCGAAGCCCTCAAAAACGGCCGCCAGAACGCCAACGCCAGCAGAGGGTAGGCTCCCCAAACCAGCAACAGCCAGGTCGCAACCCACGCGAACAGGCTGCCGCGGATGTTCGCCGACGACCAGCCCCCCGCCAACTCAATCTCCACCATCGCCACCACGCAACCGATCGTCAGCAGCAACAGCGTGACGAAGTGGCCGATCACGAACAGCACCACGGCCCAGTGAGCCCTCGTCGGCCCGTGGGACCTGTCCCCGGTTTCGGACGCCTCACCAGCCATCGTCGCTCACTCCCCGGGATGCCCCCCCTCTCGCAGCGCACGACATTACGCCACAACACATGCAGGTTGGCAACCGAGCCTCCGCAGGGTTACGATTTGTCCAGTCGTCGCACCGCCCCAGTCCCCCGGCCCCCCGGCCCGCAGCCTCCACGTGGAGTCCCCCCTCATGACACGCACCTCCCGGCGCAGCTTCCTCGACCGATGCCTCCACACCAGCCTCGCCGCTCCCGCAACGGCGTGGCTCGGAGCACAAACGGCTCGGGCAGCTGAAGAAGCCAGGCTGGCCCAAAGACCCAGCGTCAAGGGGACACTTCGGCTGAAGGCCAGGCGGCGTGAGTCGCGAGGCGAACAGGTGGTCGAGATCCGCGAGACGATCGACTGGGACGTCGCCTCCACCGCCATCGTCATCTGTGACATGTGGGCCGATCACCCCTGCCACCAGGCCGCCATCCGGGTCGACGCCATGGCACCGGGGATGAACCGCGTCGTCTCGGCGGCTCGAGGACTGGGGGTCACCGTCGTGCACGCACCCAGCAGCGGGATCAAGTTCTACGAAAAGACCCCCTTCCGCAGCAGGATCCTGCAGGCTCCATCGACCAGGCCACCAGTGCCGATCGCCAGCTGGTGCAAGCTCGATCCCCAGACCGAAGCCCCGCTGCCCATCGATGACTCCGACGGAGCCTGCGACGATCCGGTCGTGAAACCCAAGCCCGGGTTCGACCGGCACCAGCACCCCGCGATCAAGATCACCGGCTTCGACGGGATCAGTGACAACGGACAGGAGGTCTACAACTTCTTTGTCCAGCTGGGCATCAGGAACGTCGTGCTGATGGGAGTCCATACCAACATGTGCGTGCTGGGACGGTCGTTCGGCATCCGGCAGATGGTCCGGCTGGGCCTCAACGTGGTGCTCACCCGAGACCTGACCGATGCCATGTACGACCCCCGCGATCGACCCTATGTCAGCCACACCCGCGGAACCGAACTGGTGGTCGAGCACATCGAGCGGTACTGGTGCCCGTCGATCCTGGGAGGTGACCTGACACGAGTCGTCACCGGGTCCGACTCGACCGCCACCCGATCCGCCGGCTAGGCTCAGTTTTCAGAGGACTGGCAACCGCCCCCAACACAAAACCCCTAAGGGCAACGCCGGTAACGATTTCTGAGCGGCGGGAATAGGGGTTTACACAGAAAGGAGAACAAAAGAAGAGCCAGACGCCCTAAGAAGGCCAACCCGCAACCGGTGAAGCCTCAGATTGGGATCACGCTGCTGTGGCACATGGGGATGCGAATGCCGTGGAGTTGGAAGGTTGGTCCGTCGAATTCCAGCGAACGGCAGCACCTGTAGGAGATGCTTCAGGAGCAGGAATTCCCGGAAAACACGCTGTTTTGTGGCGATGCAGGATTCGTCGGCTACGACTTCTGGAATTCCATTCTTGAAGCCGGTCATCACTTCGTCATCCGCGTCGGCGCCAACGTGCGGCTACTTCGTCAACTGGGATACGTTTGTGAAGGCGACGGGTTTGTCTGCTGCTGGCCAGACACGGCCGTGAGGAAGAAGCAGCTGCCCTTGGTGCTGCGTCTTGTGCACCTCCGAGCCGGCCGCGATGACATCCATCTAGTCACCAGCGTGCTGGATCCCCACGAACTCTCCGATCGACAGATCGCGGAGCTGTACAGGCTGCGGTGGGGGATTGAAGTTCAGTTCCGCACACTCCAGCAGACGTTCGGCCGCCACAAACTGCGGAGCCGTACTCCGAATTGCGCGGAGGTGGAATTGCACTGGTCGCTGCTGGGTCTCTGAATGATTCAACTCTTCGCGGTTTTGCGTTTCCGGATCGCCCATGGTGTTGCCCAGCCCTCCTGTGGCGGGCTAGCAGCCTGTTGAAAAACACAAGTTTGGGGATGGGACGGGGTCAGACGCCTCCCACAGAAAGTCCCGCTCCATCCAGAACGGCACGCAGGCGGGGCCTGACCCCTTTTCAACCAGCACTCGTTGCAACTCGAAGAAGA